>CANBZV010000188.1 GCA_947373945.1 Moraxellaceae bacterium | reverse complement strand
AAGTTCTCGACTTATGCGACATGGTGGATTCGCCAAGCAATCACGCGTTCGATCGCTGACCAAGCGCGTACCATTCGTATTCCTGTGCACATGATTGAAACGATTAATAAAATTAACCGTGTCTCTCGTCAGATGTTGCAAGAAATGGGTCGCGAGCCATCACCTGAAGAATTGGGTGAGCGTTTGGAAATGCCTGAAGACAAAGTGCGTAAGGTATTAAAAATCGCTAAAGAACCGATTTCGATGGAAACACCGATTGGCGATGATGAAGACTCCCATTTGGGCGACTTTATTGAAGACACGACGATGACCTCGCCTGTTGATGCGGCTACTGCGGAAGGTTTGCGTGAAGCAACCCGTGAAGTTTTAGCTAATTTGACACCACGCGAAGCCAAAGTGTTGAGAATGCGTTTTGGTATCGATATGAATACCGACCATACCTTGGAAGAAGTAGGCAAACAGTTTGATGTGACCCGCGAACGGATCCGTCAGATTGAAGCAAAAGCCTTGCGTAAACTTCGTCATCCATCACGTTCTGAGCATTTGCGCTCGTTCTTGGATAACGAATAAACACAAACAAAACACCCCGCCGAAGCGGGGTGTTTTACTATGGACACCTAATAACAAATACTAGGATTTGCCCGTGAACTCCTTCAACCTGCACGACATCGCCACCTTCTTAGCCATTGTTGACTGTAGCAGCCTCACGCAAGCCGCTGAACGGTTGGGCTTGTCGAAATCTATTGTCAGTAAACGCTTGAAACGACTAGAGGAAATGCTCGGTGTCGCCCTGCTTCATCGTTCAACTCGTGGCGTGACACCGACCGTGCATGGCCAAGCCTTTCACGCGCGCGCCTCGGCTATTTTGCAAGAACTGGAAGCGGCCGCCGAAGAAATCACTGAACGTAACGAGAATCTCTGTGGTTCATTACGCATTGCAGCACCAGTGACTTTTGGCACGATGTTTTTAGGCAAACTATTGTTTCCTTTTATTGCCAAACACCCACGCTTGGATGTCGCCATTCATCTTGATGACAAGGTCGAAGATATTATTCAAGAGCGTTATGACTTGGCGATTCGTATTAGTGCCGAACCGGGCTTGTCGTTAAAGGCACGGCAATTAGGTGTTTGTCGGCGTGTGGTCGTCTGTAGTCCAGAATATGCCCAGCGCAAAGACACCACGACGCTATTTGATGATTTGTTTGTTCATGAGTTTATTGGCTATAGCAATATCGCCAACAGCCAGTTATGGGGATTTTTACCGCAGAATGAGCAGCATCGTGGCCATAATATTCATAGTCGTTTTACGTCGAATAACGGCGAAATGGGTCGTGATGCCGCGATTGCTGGTTTAGGTCTGTCGGTAATGCCATTATTTATTGTTGCGGAAGCCTTACGTACGGGGCAATTGATTAATGCCATGCCGGATATCGAACTGGCCCCTATTCCCATTTATGCTGTTTATCCACCTACCCGTTATGTCTCGAAAAAAGTCCGTTTAATCATTGACCATTTATGTCATGTCTTAGGTAGCAATCCACCGTGGGAGCAAGATTTACCCGAACAATTTACACAAGCTGTCGACCATAAATCATCGTTATAGCAATTTAAGATCAAGGCAACGCAAGATGGAAATTATCTTTAGACCCGCTCAAGCGACCGATGTTGAAGTCGCTATCCCCCTTATTTACAGCGCCGCTCCCGAAGCATTTGAATATCTCTATAACATGGGCGGTAAGACAGCCCATGATTTTTTGCACTACGCGTTTGTCGAGGGTAAAGGCTTATATGGCTGGCGCAATCATACGGTGGCCACCATTGATGGCTTAGTTGTGGGTATTGGTGCTTTTTTCAGCGGCTCAGAATATCGTGCGCTTACCCAAACCTTAATGATGCAGATGCTGCGTTATTACCCCAAAATTGTGTTGCCGCGGTTGACGTTGCACTCCTTTCACTTAGCTCAAATTGTCGCGCCACCGCCCTTACACTGCCATTTTTTAATGGATTTTGGCGTCGCCGCCGATGTGCGTAGTCAAGGCGTAGGTACGGCGTTTATCCGTCATCATTTGACACTGGCACAACAACTGGGACGCGAGTCATTGGGGCTGGATGTCGCCGTCAATAATCCGCGCGCCCAAGCACTGTATGAGCGCTTGGGTTTTCAGATGGTGATGGAGCGTAAATTCAAAGGTAAACACGGCGTTGTTCCCGATAGCCGCCGTATGATTATGATGTTTTAAGCGCCAAAGGTACGCCAGAGTAAATGCCTTGTTGCCCTTTACTTTCTTGGTAATACTGATCAGGAGTAAAGACATCAACTTCAATCGCCGCTAATCGCGCAGCCAACGCCAGCGCGACTTGTTGAGCTTCATCCACACTGATCTTGCCGTGTTCGGCGGCAAGGGCAGCCAACTGCTCTGCCGGACCTTTAGGCAAATATTTGTGCTGTTGAGCATCCTGTATTTTTGCCAAAATCGGCGCTATTTCGGTCATCAAACGAAAAGCATGCAACAGACGACCTAATCCCGCCGAGTTTTCTTTGGGCTTATAAATACCCTCGGTCAGATGCGCATATTGGCTGTTGTAGCGTTGGATACAACGCGCTGCGGCATGACTCATGGCATCGCTCGGCGGCGTTGCCAACGGATTCAAGCGCAGTGGTAATGTCGCCAGCAGACGAAGAATGCTACCGATCACGCCATCAAAATTGGCATAAATGCCGACAAACGCTGTTTGGGCTTCACTGAGCGCATGGGTCAGTGCGTAATCTACTAACGGCAAGTCTTCTGCTCGCCGACCTTCGGCTTCAAAACGGCGTAGTGTGGCTGTCGCCATCAACATCCACGCGAGAGCATCGGCATAACGCCCTGTCAGTTTGCCTCGTGCTTTGAGATTGCCACCAATGGCAAACATGGCCATATTGGTCAGGAAACCAAAACGAGCCGCAGACCACGCCAGACGACGATAGTAAGTGCGTGTTTCGACAGCCACATCAGGCAGCCCGACAAAACGACCGCGCGTTAGCCCCAGCCACAATGTCCGAAAAGCGCCAACGACAAACTGTAGCAGCCATGCCAATAAACTACTTCGGAACAAAGACACATCTTTGTTCTCAACACTATCCACAACCTTTAATGCGTAAGGATGACAGCGTGTTGCGCCTTGACCAAAAATAATCAGCGTGCGCGTGAGGATGTTTGCCCCCTCAACGGTGACACCAACTGGCGAAGAACAAAAACCTTTGGCCAGTATATTGTTAGGGCCTTGCATCACCCCTGCGCCCGCACAAACATCCATGCCGTCTTTACCCAAGCTCTGCGCAATTTCGGTAGTATAGGTTTTGAGCACCGCCGAAACCACTGGCGGATGGATACCGGCATTTAACGCCGAACAGCTAAATACTCGCGACGCTTCAAGTAAATAACTTAAGGCGGCGATTCTGCCGACTTTTTCTTCGACCCCTTCCATATGGCCAATCGCCATGCCAAATTGTTGGCGTACCATTGAATAAGCACCTGCCGTTGCTACGACCAACTTGGCGGCACCAATAGCCCCCGCAGGCAGACTCACCGCGCGGCCACCGGCAAGTTGCTGCATCAGCATGCGCCAGCCGTTACCGGCATTCGCTGTGCCGCCAATGATATTATCAACAGGAATAATGACATTTTCACCCAGCAACGGGCCGTTATCAAAGGGTTCGCCCATCGGGTCATGATGGTCGCCCGAGCTAAATCCTGCCGTACCTTTATGAATTAGCACTGTCGTTATACCGACATCCGGCCCTTTACCCAACACGTTTTGGGGGTCTTTGAGCTGGCAAGCCAGCGTCACTAGGTTGGCTGTCGGAGCCAGCGTGATATAGCGTTTGCGGAAATTCAACCGAATCTGGATGGCACCCGTGTCATCCCGAAAGAGTTGCCCTTCGGCTTTAATACTGGCGGCATCGGAACCTGCGGTCGGTTCGGTCAGGCCGAAACAAGGAAGATATTCACCGGTCGCCAGTTTGGGCAGATAACTGTTTTTTTGTTCCTCAGTACCGTAATGCTTAATCAGCTCGGCAGCGCCCAAGGAGTTAGGAATCACCACATAGGTGCCAACAGTAAACGAATGCGTATTAATCTTGGCCATAATGGTGGAAATAGCCAGTGGTGAAAACGCCTTGCCGCCATACTGTTTAGGAATCAACAAACTCATAAAGCCTTGCGTCTTAATAAACTCCAGTACCTCGGCAGGAATTTTCTTGGTTCGCGCCACTTCATAGTGATCGACCATCGCCAGCAATTCTTCGCATGGGCCATCGACAAATGCTTGCTCTTCGGCACTTAATATTGAATACGGCTGACTAAGTATATGGTCAAAATCGGGTTTCCCCGCAAAAAAACCGCCATCAATCCAAACATCGCCCGCCTCCAGCGCTTGGCGTTCGGTATCGGAGATTTTTGGCAAGATATGATTGGCTTGCATCCACTTCATCAGGAGAGAGAACATCGCGACGCCTATATAAAATAACGGAAAATAATGTGTTTTTAGAGTGTGCAAAGATGTGAATTTGGGACACGACTTAGCAACACGACGATGCTGCGAAAGTACTTTTCATTATCCAATTCAATCACTGAAGGTGATAACACAGAAAGGCAGACGTTGGCCGTGCGCGACCGAACATTGGCGAGTGGTTATTTGTTTGTTTGCTTAAGGTTGTTTAGATTTAGGCGGGACAATGTGGGGTTTGTTAGTTTGACTAGTTAAGAGCTGATGACGTTGATGACTTGCGTTCATCAGCTCACGCGATGCTTTTAGTTATTCCCGACTGAG
>CANBZV010000187.1 GCA_947373945.1 Moraxellaceae bacterium | reverse complement strand
CCAACTCTCTGCTATAATATCTCGCCCTTTTTTGTTCTTTAAGATAAGAGTCCTTTATCCATGTCCATGCAACCCATGCTCACAATGGCCGTACGCGCCGCTAAACAAGCCGGCGAGATGATTGCCAAGGCCGCTCAGCAACTACAATTTATTGATATTGAAGTCGAGGCTAAAGGCGTTAATGACTTTGTGACCCGTGTGGATAAAGATGCCGAACGCATTATTATTGAAAATCTGCGCAAAGCTTACCCTATTCATAGCTTTCAAGCCGAAGAATGCGGCTATATCGAAGGCAAAGGTGAAGGCAAAGAGTGGGTCTGGATTATTGATCCTTTGGATGGCACCACCAACTTTATTCATGGCTTTCCACAGTTTGCCGTCAGTATTGCCGTGCAATACAAAGGCATTACTGAACACGCCGTGGTTTACGATCCCGTCAACGACGAATGTTTTAGTGCCAGCCGTGGTTATGGCGCCACACTCAATGGCCGTCGTTTACGTGTCAGCGAGCGTCGCGGTCTAGAAGGCGCATTGATTGGTACAGGCTTCCCTTTCCGCCCCGATCAACATAGCTATTTAGACTCTTATTTAAGCGCTTTTAAAGCTGTCGCCATGAATACTGCCGGTATTCGTCGTGCTGGTGCTGCTTCTTTAGACTTGGCGTATGTCGCTGCTGGCCGTTTAGATGGCTTTTTTGAACTCGGCTTATCTCCTTGGGATATGGCCGCAGGTGATTTATTAATTCGCGAAGCCGGTGGTTTTGTCTGTGATACTGGCGGTGGCCATAGCTTTTTGAAGTCCGGCAACATTATTGCTGGCAATATCAAAGTAATGAAAGCCTTAGTGACGACGATTTCTCCACACTTGCCTGATGATATGCGTCGCTAATCTACTACGCCGCTGTATATATTAAACCCCGTTAACGTCATCGTAGCGGGGTTTTTCTTTTGAGAAATGCCGTAAAGTTTGCTTTACTCTACAACACCGATAGCCCTATAACACCCCAATGACAATAACAAAGGAATAATCATGTTCGATATGTTCACTGCGGATCTAAGCGCTGCTTTTGCTTTCGTGTGGCATACCGACTACATCAGTGCGATCGCATTAATTGCCTTGCTGCTATTAGTGTTAATGCATTCTCGCGCTGAAGGCATTGCCATTGCCAAAAGCGCGCTCATTTTTTTCGTCATTATTATCTTGCTGGTTTTAACCAGCGGCGTTTGCCATTTTTTTGCCTTGCCTATGCCCGCGCAGGTTCTTAATGAAATGGCTGTGGTGCTAATGGGCATCCTGACGCTACGAATTTTTGGCCTGACCTTGTTTCGTGTTGTTCTGCCCTCTTTTGGCCTCACACCGCCTCGCATCCTTGAAGATATTATTTTAGTGCTTGCCTATGTTGCTTGGGGCATGGTGCGCATGAGTCAGGCGGGCGTGAATTTATCGGGCTTAGTGACCACCTCGGCAGTGATTACCGGAATTATTGCCTTTTCGATGCAAGACACCTTGGGCAATATTTTGGGAGGTTTAGCCTTACAACTTGATAGCTCGGTCAGTATTGGCAACTGGATTAAGGTAGATGACATTAGCGGCCAAGTGATCGAAGTTCATTGGCGACATACTGCAGTACGCACCCGTAATGGCGAGATTGTGGTTATCCCCAATAGCTTGTTAATGAAAGCCAAAGTTACCATTGTCGGTAGTGTCGATGTGCCTCAGTGGCGACGCTGGATTCACTTTGCCATCAGTAATCAAATACCACCACAACGTATTATCAACAGTTTAAACAACGCGTTGAGTGAGGCAGAAATCCCTCTCGTCAGTAAAACACCTGCGCCTCAATGCGTGCTTTTAGACTATAAAGAAGGCTTATCACACTATGCAGTTCGTTATTGGCTAACTAATCCACAAGTAGATGACCCTACTGATAGTGAAGTGCGCAGCCATATTTTTGCAGCACTATTGCGCCAAGGCTATCAACTGGCTTCACCCGTGTTAGATGTCCAAATGACCACGGAATCTGTTGAACGTGAAAGTCGCCAGCATGATGCCGAATTAGTCACACGCCAAAACACCCTCCGGCAAATGGACTTATTCTCTACCTTATCTGAAGATGAACGCACACACCTCGCTAACACGCTGACTTACACACCTTTTGTCAAAGGAGACATCATCACCAAACAAGGCTCGCGCGCCCACTGGCTCTATGTCTTAGTCAGTGGCGAAGTTGGTATTTGGTACGAAGTGAACGCACACGAACGTAAACTGCTAACGACCCTACCTGCCGGTCATGTTTTTGGTGAAATGGGCTTAATGACGGGTGAGCCACGACGGGCAACGGTTATCGCCAGCTCCGATGTTGAATGCTACCGTATCGACAAACAAAACTTTGAGCAGATTATCCAGTCACGGCCTGCTCTCGCCGAGGAGTTTGCCCGTATTTTGAGTGAGCGTAATCTGCAACTTAAAGCCGTTCAGCACGGCAGTAACGAAAATAGTGAACAACACCAAGCGCGGATTCTGGACAGCATCCGCCGCTTTTTCAGATTGCCGACCTAACAACTAGCGCGCCGAAGATAATTTTTCGCAAATAACGCAGAATTAACTACACTCTACAGAGAGGAACTTGAGCGATATCACGTTTGTATCTATCCAAATCATGTAGCCTCTGTTTGTTATCAACGCGACAAAGTGAATTTTAATAATCATTGAGAGGTAGGCTTATGTTATTACTTCGCCATTGGCAACACTTGATACAACTCGCCTTAACTGATTTTTTTATTTTATTAGCAGAAGCTGATACCCCAGAGTCATGGGGTGAATGTCCTATTCCTGTTGCTGAAAAGAATCGGCGTTAATGGCATTTGAAATAACAAAATAAATCATTGGATTGTCTCACCGCCCTAACTAGGCGGTGGTTGCTTTGATACAGAATTACTCCCCTGACAGTAAATCCTTTACAGGAATAGATTCGTCTACCAGTCGACTTGGTTTTATCATAAGTCCTTCAGTGATGATTTTTTTACTCAGCATAAATTCTTGTGGCCGGTTGATGCAGTCGGCGGCAATCAAATGCCCCTCTTTAAAGTAAAAAGCAGCGAAGCTACGACTGGCATCTCTATCGCCGCGAATGACAACCTGATCATAACCTTGGCTTAGGCCAGCAATTTGCAATTTTAAGTCGTATTGATCCGACCAAAACCACGGCAAGCTTTGGTACTCCTTACTGTGTCCGCAAAGTGTCGCTGCCGCTGTTTTACCTTGCTCGCCAGCATTGGGGACAGACTCCAAGCGCATTCGACGATCGTAGATTTTATTGAAATGATTCGTGCAGTCACCCGCTGCAACAATATTGGGGTCATTGGTGCGGCAAAACTCATCAACAATAATGCCGTTGTTAACTTCAATACCTGCCTCTTCTGCTAATTCAACATTAGGTAAGACACCAACACCAACAATCACGACATCCGCGGCAAACTCTACGCCGTTGGCACATAAGACTTTTTCAACATGCCCGTCGCCACAAATTGCGGTAACCGAAATGCCGGTATAAATTTTCACGCCCTCTTCGCGATGAATACGCGCATAAAACTCAGATAGTTCAGGCGCAGTGACACGTTGCAGAATTCTGTCGGCCATTTCTAGCACTACCACGTCCATGCCCTGCTTTCGCAATGCGGCGGCAGTTTCCAAACCTATATAGCCGCCACCAATAATCACCGCCCGTTTATCTTTGGCGACGTAAGGCTGAATGCCTTGAACATCGGCAATATTACGCAAGTAATGAACACCTGTTAGTTCTTCCCCAACCAGCGACGCTTTTCTGACACGCGCACCTAGGCACAAGGCTAGTTTGTCATACGCGAGCTTTGTGCCATCGCTGAGCGTCAGCGTTTGTTGCGCCCGATTGATAACTGTCACCCAACCCTGTTTAAACTGGATGTTATTTTTTTGATAAAATGCCGCCGGACGAATAAACAGTTCTTCAATGGTTTTATCGCCAGACAAAAACGTTTTCGATAGCGGCGGACGGTGATACGGCAGATAAGGCTCATCACCAATAACTAGGATATCGTCCTCCCAACCTTCTTGACGTAGACTGGTGGATAGTTGCGCGGCGGCATGACTTGCACCGACAATCAGGCAAACTTGATTTGACATACTGCTAATCCTAAACTCCCTTCGACTCCGCTCAGGGCGCATTTTTGCGTTGGTTGAGCGGAGTCGAAACCCACTTTCAGCTACGCTCAGTAAACACACTTCGGCTCCGCTTAGTGTTCGATTAGTACTTAACTATGTTCAAACTTTTGGCGTTAATTTCACCATTATTTTGGCATAACCTCTCACAAAGTTAGACTGTACAATCTCAGGCTCGCTCAGGACTTCGATATTATCGAAGCGCGCTAATAACTCTTCCCACAAGATACGTAACTGCATTTCTGCCAAACGATTGCCCATACAGCGATGAACACCAAAACCAAAGGATAAATGGTTACGCGCACCTTTGCGGTCAATAATAAACTCATCAGGGTTTTCAATGGCGCGCTCGTCGCGATTACCCGATACGTACCACATCACTACTTTATCGCCTTTTTTAATCAGTTGGCCATTTAACTCAACATCTTGTTTAGCAATACGACGCATATACGCTAGTGGGGTTTGCCAACGAATAATTTCTGACACCATATTGGGAATGACGCTTGGGTTATTTTTTAGCTTAGTAAATTCATTGGGGAACAAATTCAACGCATAAACACCACCTGACATCGAGTTACGCGTGGTGTCGTTACCACCGACAATTAACAACGCGAGATTACCCATGAACTCCATCGGCTTTTTAATCAAGTC
>CANBZV010000186.1 GCA_947373945.1 Moraxellaceae bacterium | reverse complement strand
ATGACCGGTAAATTTTGCAATTGACGGACAATACGCACTTCTGTTGATGAGGGTAAACCACGTGCTTTACCCGCAGACAACACCAACAACATCAACGCCACTAATTGTGTGGTAAATGCTTTTGTCGACGCAACGCCGATTTCTGGCCCCGCATGAGTGATAAACGACAGATTCGACTCACGCACCAACGTCGACGTTGGCACATTGCAAATACACAGCGATGCCAAAATGCCCTGTTTTTTCGCTTCGCGTAATGCTGCCAACGTGTCTGCTGTTTCGCCTGATTGAGAAATCGTCACAAACAAGGTGTCCGCAGGTAATACCGACGTGCGATAGCGATACTCACTGGCCACTTCGACATTACAGGAAATGCCAGCAATCGCCTCGAACCAATAGCGTGCGACATAACCCGCATGGTAACTAGTGCCGCAAGCAATGATTTGAATATGCTTCACTTGTGCAAAAATATCAGCGGCTTTTTCACCAAAGGCATGCGGATGAATATGATAATCGTCCTGAATTCGACCATCTAAGGTGCGCTGAATCGCTTGTGGCTGCTCATAAATCTCTTTCAGCATATAGTGGCGATAGCCTGCTTTATCACTATGATGCAATTGAGCATCTAATTCGGTGACCTCACGCTGAACGACCTGATCATGCAAGTCATAAATGACCACCGACTCGCGGCGCAACTCAACGACGTCACCTTCTTCCAAATAAAGAAAACGATTCGTAACTGGTAATAATGCCAATTGATCTGAGCCAATAAAATTCTCGCCAATGCCCAAACCCACCACCAACGGTGAACCTTGACGCACGGCAATCAAACGTTCAGGTTCAGAGGCATGAATAATGCCCAGTGCATACGCACCATCTAAATGTTTGATCGCTGATTTAACCGCAGCTAATAACTCGTGTGTATGGCCCAGTTCCCGATGCACCAAATGCGCAACGACTTCAGTATCTGTTTGGGAAACAAAGACATAGCCCTGAGCTCTTAATTCAGCGCGTAATTCTTCATAGTTTTCGATAATGCCATTGTGTACCACCGCGACATCACCAGAAATATGCGGATGAGCATTGTCTTGGGTAGGCGCGCCATGTGTAGCCCAGCGGGTATGAGCAATGCCGATTTGGCCACTAACGTGAGCAACTTCTACCGCTGCTTCTAACTCGCGCACCTTACCAGAGCGGCGCTCGCGGACGATGCTGGCGTTATCAATAACAGCCAAACCCGCGGAATCATAACCACGATACTCTAGACGCTTTAAGCCTTCAATTAGAATGGCTGTAACATTACGCTCAGCAATTGCACCAACAATCCCACACATTTCCTAACTCCTTACAGACGGTTTGCCATCATTGGCTAACTGTCATCAAATTATGTATTTCTATTTTGCTGATTATAACAGCTAAAAACTAAGCTTTCTGCGGACGCTGCCAACCATCAATATTTCGCTGGACACCCCGCGCAACCGCTAAACTGTTTGGAGGCACATCTTTACTGATCGCAGAACCAGCGCCTGTAGTTGCGCCGTCACCAATGGTTACCGGGGCAATTAACGAGGCATTTGAGCCAATAAAGGCATCAGCGCCGATTACCGTTCTTGATTTGTTGGCGCCATCGTAATTACACGTAATTGTACCCGCGCCGATATTACTACGCGCACCGATATCAGCGTCGCCTAAATAACTTAAATGACCTGCTTTGGCGCCTTCATGCAGCGTGGAGTTTTTCACTTCAACAAAATTACCGACATGGACATTCGCCGCCAATTTAGTTCCTGGACGCAGACGTGCGAAAGGGCCAATATCGGTATTATTACCCACTTCGGCACCATCCAAGATTGAGTTCGCTTTAACAATAACGCCATCTGCCAAGGTACAATTTTTTAGCATGCAATTTGCGCCAATCTGCACGCCATTGCCCAATTGATTATGACCTTCTAAGATGACATTAATATCAAATGAAACGTCCATTCCGATGGTTACAGTACCACGAACATCAAAACGAGCAGGATCAATAATCGTTGCTCCCGCACGCATCAAATTTTCGGCCTGTAGACGTTGATAGACCCGCTCCAATGTTGCCAGTTGCAGTTTGTCGTTAATGCCTTCTACTTCCCATGCTGATGCAGGATGCTGGGTATGAATAGTCACGCCATCTGCGACAGCCAAAGCAATAATATCCGTTAGATAATATTCACCTTGAGCATTGTTGTTTTTTAAGGTCGGCAACCAGCGGTGTAAGTACTTATTAGGTACACACATAATACCCGTGTTGATTTCGGCTATCTGTTTCTCGGCTTCAGACGCATCTTTTTGCTCAACAATACGTTGCACCGCGCCCGCTTCGCGAACAATACGACCATACCCCGAAGGATTGGCTAAGGTCACTGTTAACAGCGCCAAACTTTGATCATCGACAACACTCGTCATCAATTTATGCAGAGTATCGACGCTAGTCAGAGGCACATCGCCATAAAGAATCAGTGTTTTACCAGTGTCCGGCAATTGTGATAAGGCCACTTGCACGGCATGGCCCGTGCCTTTTTGCTCGGCTTGTAGTGCCCAGCCAATCGCTTCGTTGGCAAAGTGCGTTTGTACTAACTCACCACCATGGCCATAGACAACAATAGTGCGTTGTGCTGATAATTGTTTTGCCGTGTCAAGTACATGTGCTAATAAGGGTTTAGCGGCTAATGGTTGCATGACTTTGGGCAGAATAGACTTCATACGCGTGCCTTTGCCCGCGGCCAAGATAAGAACATTCAACTCCATCTGTATTCACCCTCACTAAGCTCAACGTAATATGGTTTGATGCACTATTGCTTAAACCTTAACCAAAAATTCTTAACAACAAAAAGGGCAGCACTAGGCTACCCTTTTTGTGGTTTCATGCATTGTTGGTGTCAACAATACAATATTTTCAACCATTTATGCACGATTTTTTAGCTGTTGCAGAGTACGTAATTGTCCCGCTGCTTCAGCCAACGCCGCTAGTGCAGCACCGGTGTCCATTTCGGACTTCTGGTTTTGCAATGCAGCGGCGGCGGCATTACGCGCTTCAATCGCGGCTGCCTCATTAATATCATCGGCACGTAAAGCTGTATCTGCCAATATCGTGACTACATGCGGCTGGACTTCTAATATTCCACCCGATACATAAAACACTTCTTCCGCGCCATTTTCTTTGACGACGCGTACTGGCCCCGGATTTAACTGCGTCAGTAATGGAGCATGACCGGGAAGGATACCAAGATCCCCCGCACGACCATGCGCTATTAGCATCTGCACACTACCCGAGTAGATAGCTTCTTTCACGCTAACGATGTCGCAGTGTAAGCTATTCGCCATTTGTGTGGCCTCCACTCTTTCGAGTTAAAACTTAAAGTTTCTTGGATTTTTCTACAGCTTCTTCAATACCACCAACCATGTAGAACGCTTGTTCTGGCATGTGGTCATATTCGCCCGCCAAGATGCCTTTGAAGCCACGAATGGTTTCTTTCAGCGATACATACTTACCAGGTGAGCCGGTAAATACTTCGGCAACGTGGAAAGGCTGCGACAAGAAACGTTGAATTTTACGTGCGCGATACACTATCAACTTATCTTCTTCAGACAATTCATCCATACCCAAGATGGCGATAATGTCTTTCAACTCTTTATAACGTTGCAACACGGTTTGTACACCACGGGCAACATTATAGTGATCTTCACCAACAACCAAAGGATCTAACTGGCGGCTAGTAGAATCCAAAGGATCCACCGCTGGGTAGATACCCAAGGAAGCAATATCACGGCTCAAAACGACAGTCGCATCCAAGTGGGCGAATGTTGTTGCAGGTGATGGATCGGTCAAGTCATCGGCAGGAACGTAAACGGCTTGCACAGACGTAATCGAACCGGCTTTAGTCGAGGTAATACGCTCTTGTAAAACGCCCATTTCTTCAGCCAATGTCGGTTGATAACCTACGGCAGAAGGCATACGGCCTAACAATGCAGATACTTCAGTACCAGCCAAGGTGTAACGGTAAATGTTGTCTACGAACAACAATACGTCACGGCCTTTGCCGTTTTCGTCTTTTTCGTCACGGAAATATTCAGCCATCGTCAAACCAGTCAAGGCAACGCGTAAACGGTTCCCCGGTGGCTCGTTCATTTGGCCGTAAACCATGGCAACTTTGCCGACAACACCCGAATCTTTCATTTCGTGGTAGAAGTCATTACCTTCACGAGTACGTTCACCAACACCAGCAAACACGGATAAACCGGAGTGAGCTTTAGCAATGTTGTTAATCAATTCCATCATGTTAACGGTTTTACCCACACCCGCACCACCGAACAAACCTACTTTACCACCCTTAGCGAATGGGCAGAGCAAGTCGATAACTTTGATACCAGTCTCGAGCAACTCAGTTGCACCAGATTGTTCATCATAGCTAGGGGCTTTACGGTGAATCGACCATGTGGTGTCTTCGCCAATCGGGCCAGCTTCATCAATCGGGCGACCCAAAACGTCCATGATACGGCCAAGAGTGGCGGTACCAACAGGAACAGAAATAGGCGCGTGAGTGTTAGTCACTGGCAAACCACGTTTCAAACCTTCGGTTGAACCCATGGCAATAGTACGTACTACACCGTCACCTAATTGCTGTTGCACTTCTAAAGTAGTGGCAGTGCCATCTACTGTCAAAGCGTCATAGACTTTTGGTACGCTGTCGCGCGGAAATTCAACATCAATAACCGCACCGATAATCTGAACGACTTGACCGCTGCTCATCGGGATTTCCTCTTAAAACTGCAATACTGAATCTTCTTAGGACTTACGCAAGGAGTCTGATTTTTT
>CANBZV010000185.1 GCA_947373945.1 Moraxellaceae bacterium | reverse complement strand
TGGCTGTTTGAACATTTACAGATTGGGCAATGGTTACAGGTTGGTGAAGCGGCAGGGACATTCACTGTCGAGCGGACATCAAGCGCCAACGTGCTGATGTTGGCAGCAGGCAGTGGCATTACGCCGTTTTTCTCCATGCTTAATGCCTCAGAGCACTTCGCCCAGAACATCACCTTGATGTACTACTGCCATTATCGTGAAGATGCCATCTTTGCTCAGCAACTGACACGTTTAAGTGCCCTCCATCCACAACTGACCTTGGTCATTATTCCGACCGATGTTCATGGTCGAATTAATAGTACCCATCTTCAGCGTCACTGTCCCGATGTTGCCCAGCGCGATGTCTTGATGTGTGGCCCTGAAGGATTTATGTCATCAGCAACTCGTTTGCTGGCTGTAGAGGGCGTGCGCCATGAGCAGATCTTGCGCGAAAGTTTTGGTTTTCGGCGGGATCCGTCCGTTTTTAATACTCCAAGGTATCAGGCCGACGTGTCGTTTGTACGCTCGACGGTCCGTATTCAGGGTGATGGCAGCAAAACCATCCTCGAACTAGCCGAACAAGCCGGTTTGAGTCCCAAGTATGGCTGTCGTGGCGGCCTGTGCCACGAATGCACCTGCACTAAAGTTAGTGGTCAAGTAGTCGATGTCCGCACCGGTAAAAAGTCCCATCTGGATCAGGAAGAGATTCAGGTCTGCATTTCTATTCCACAGGGGCCAGTAGACATCGCGTTGTAGATGAATAACAACAAGAAATATTTTGAGGAACAACCCATGAAAAAACCCAGTAGCGAACAACTGGACGCTTTTGGCAAAGAGTTGGATACTCTGCGTGTGCAAGCATTAGCCGATTTGGGGCAACGTGATGCCGATCATATCCGCAGCATGATTCGGGTACAGCGTTACGCCGAAATTGGTGGTCGCGGTTTGCTGTTTTTTGGCTTTAATCCAATCGCTTGGGCGTTCGGCGTAATGCTGTTAGCGTTATCTAAGATCCTCAACAATATGGAAATTGGCCACAATATTATGCATGGCCAATACGACTGGATGAATGATCCCAATATTCATTCCCAGCGCTTTGATTGGGATAACGTCTGTGATCCGGATTCTTGGCGCAAGACCCATAATTTCGAGCATCATGCTTATACCAACATCATTGGTCTGGATCGTGATTTTGGCTACGGTGCCTTTCGGATGACCGAGGATATTCCGTGGGAGCCACGCCATCGTTATCAGTTGGCATTTTATGGCGTCATGGCAGTATTGTTTCAATGGGGTGTAGGTCTGCATGATCTGGAAGCTGAACGCATTCGTTCGGGCGAAATAACCCGCGAGTCCAAACAACCAGTGTGGCAGGCCTTTGTCAAACGTGCCAAACGCCATCTGCTGAAAGATTATATTATCTTTCCATTATTGGCCGGTCCGGGCTTTTTAGCGGTATTTCTCGGTAATTTTGCCGCCAATACACTACGTAATGTCTGGGCGTCAGCAGTTATTTTCTGTGGTCACTTCACCGATGATGTGCACACTTTTCAGCCTGAAGACTGCAGCCATGAAAGTCGGGGTCAGTGGTATTATCGGCAAATTCTCGGTTCCAGCAATATTGCCGGTAGCCATGTCTTTCACTTGCTGACGGGGCATTTGAGTCATCAGATTGAACATCATCTGTTTCCCGATATTCCTGCGCATCGTTATGCTGAACTTGGGCCGCAAGTTGAAGCCATTTGTCTTCGTTATGGTATTCCCTACAATACGGGCAGTTTCGCCAATCAATATCTGTCAGTGTTGCGCCGATTGATGCGTTATTCGACACCGCCGCAGTCTTTACCGCTCAAGGCTTAACAATAAATGGAGCCAAGCAGACAGAGAATTGACTGCTTGGCTCCCGCGATTTGTTGCCTAAATCGCTGCCGCCAACTCCGCGCCTTGCTTAATGGCATGCTTGGCGTCCAGTTCCATTGCCTTGAACGCGCCACCGATTAAATGGGTGGACACGCCTGCCGCCAGTAAGTCAGCCTGCAAATCACGCATCGACTCCTGACCGGCACAGACAATCACCGAGTCGACATCGAGAATAAAGTCTTTATTGCCGACGGTGATATGTAAACCTTCATCATCAACTTTGCGGTAATTGACACCGGCAATCATGTCGACGCGCCGATTTTTCAAGCCCGCACGATGAATCCAGCCAGTGGTTTTGCCCAGACCATCACCGACTTTGCTGTCTTTACGCTGCAACAGTGTAATTTTGCGCGCCGCTGGTTCAACGTCTGCTTGTCCCAGACCGCCACGATTGGCGTAATCAAGGTCGATACCCCATTCGGCATAGAACTTCTTAGGGTGTAGGCTGGCGCTTTCACCTTCATGGGTCAGGTATTCGGCGACATCAAAACCAATGCCACCAGCACCAATGATCGCCACCGATTGACCGACCGGCTTCTTGTCACGCAACACGTCGAGATAACTCAGCACTTTCGAGTGATCAATGCCGTCAATTGCTGGCGTCCGTGGTTTGATGCCCGTCGCCAGTACCACGTCATCAAAACCGGCAGCCGCCAGTTGTTGTGCTGAGACATGCTGGTTCAGTTCGAGTTTGACGCCGGTTAGATCGAGTTGGCGGCGGAAATAACGTAAGGTTTCGTAGAACTCTTCTTTGCCCGGCACCTGTTTGGCGATGTTGAACTGACCGCCGATATCACTGGCACCATCGAATAGCGTGACGTCATGGCCACGTTCAGCGGCAACGGTGGCGCAGCTCAAACCCGCTGGGCCAGCACCAACAACAGCAATTTTGCGCGCCTTGGTTGTTGGTGTGTAGACTAGTTCGGTTTCGTGGCAGGCACGCGGGTTGACTAGGCACGAGGTCACTTGGCCTTTGAAAATATGATCGAGGCAAGCCTGATTACAGCCAATGCAGGTATTGATTTCGTCGGCACGATTGCCTTCGGCTTTACGGATAAAGAATGGATCAGCCAACAGTGGCCGCGCCATCGACACCATGTCACAAACACCGGAGGACAGTAGTTCTTCCGCCACTTCTGGGGTGTTGATACGGTTGGTAGCGATTAACGGAATTGATACTTGGCCCCGCATCTTTTCGGTAACCCAAGCGAAGGCGGCGCGTGGCACTTTGGTGGCGATCGTTGGCACCCGCGCTTCATGCCAGCCGATGCCGGTGTTGATGATGGTTGCACCTGCCGTTTCGATGGCTTTGGCCAACTGGATCACTTCGTCAAAAGTCGAGCCGTTATCAACCAGATCCAGCATCGACAGCCGATAGATGATGATGAAATTCGTGCCGACACGCTCGCGAGTGCGGCGGACGATTTCGAGCGGGAAACGGATACGGTTTTCGTAACAGCCACCCCATTGATCGCTGCGATGGTTAGTGGCGGCGACGATGAACTGATTGATCAGATAGCCTTCTGAACCCATGATTTCAACACCGTCATAGCCAGCGTACTGTGCTAGTGCTGCGCAACGCACAAAATCTTCAATGGTCTGTTCGACTTCCTCGTGGCTCATTTCCCGAGGTGTGAACGGATTGATTGGTGCGCGGATGGGGCTGGGCGCAACTTGCCCAGGCTGAAAAGAATAGCGGCCAGTATGGAGAATCTGCATCGCAATTTTGCCGCCTTCGCGATGGACAGCATCTACTACCAGTTTGTGATGATCGGCCTCTTCGTGAGTCGTTAAGCAAGAGCCGCCGCCGACGACAGCACCCTCAGGGTTGGGCGCAATACCACCAGTGACGATCAAGCCGACACCACCGCGCGCACGTTCGGCATAAAAAGCGGCCATGCGCTCATGACCACCCTCCAACTCTTCGAGGCCAAGGTGCATTGAGCCCATCAGCAAGCGGTTCGGCAAGGTCGTGAAGCCCAGATCAAGTGGTTTCAACAGGTGTGGGTAAGCGTTCATCGGTAACTCCAGAATAGTATGCAACCAGTTGCATAGAAAATTAATCCATTTTGGTCTAATATGCAACTGGTTGCATAATTATTTGCGATGAAATTACGCTAGAATTCACGGCTAAGCCCAGCGAAAAGGGCAAAAAGCCCTATCAAGAGATGTTGCCATGTCCTTACCCCATGCCTTGATGACATCACTGCTGGAAAAATCCTGCTCTGGCTACGACTTGGCACGCCGTTTTGGCAAGTCCATTGGCTATTTCTGGCAGGCTAGCCATCAGCAGATTTACCGCGAACTCGGGCGCATGGAAGAGGCGGGCTGGATTCGCTCGGCAGCGGCGGACGATGGTGGCAAAACACGTAAGCGTATTTACGAAGTCTTGCCACCGGGATGTGAGGAGTTACGACGCTGGGCGCAGGAGCCGGTAGATCCACCTAACCTGCGTGAGGAATTTTTTGTCCGTCTGCGTGCCGAAGCGGTGATGGGACCGTTGGGGCTGGAGCACGAGCTAGAGCGACGGATGGGCTTGCATAGCTTACGTTTGCAGGCTTACCGAGCGATTGAACAGCGTGACTTTCTCGGCAAGGAGCTGTCGCGCGAGGCGACAATTCAGTATTTAATTCTTAAAGCCGGAATTATGCAGCAGGAAGGGGCTGTGGCTTGGTCACAAGAGGCGCTAAGGGTTTTTCGGGCGTGGGCAGCAATTGGTGTTTTAGGATAAGATATCGTTTTTAAGTCGTCTTCTTGCCCATATGTCTTTTCAAATTGTCCTCATGCAGCCACATCATTTCGACGGTATTCAGGCAGTACAACAAAGTGCCTATGCTCGTGAATTATGGGAAAGCACCGTGGCGCTAGCACACAAACAGCAGCTATCGACCACGACTTGTCTTGTGGCCCAAACCTCAGTAGGCGAGGTGATTGCCTATATCTTTAGCCATCCTTGGCAACGACG
>CANBZV010000184.1 GCA_947373945.1 Moraxellaceae bacterium | reverse complement strand
AAACGGCGCAATACATTGCGCCCTACAAAATTAGCAAAACACCTGTCAGATATAAGTTTTTAGGATAATTATTGATGCGAACCTCTGCGGTAGGCTGGGTAAAAACGATGGCGGATCTGGCGCGCGCCCAGCATCTAGATGTTGAGGTGCTGTTTCAGCAAGCGGGTTTGAATGTCAACGATTTGGCCAAGGCCCATTATCGTTTTCCACAAGACCACATTAGTTTGTTATGGCGGTTGTTGGCGGAAGCTAGTGGCAATGCTCATATTGGTTTGGCCTTTGGTCGCCATGTCAATTTATCGACGTTTGGTGCGGTCGGTTATCTGTTTTTATCGGCGCCGACAGTAAAACAGGCGCTCGAACACAGTATTAAATATCAGCATTATTTGGGTGAAGCGTTGTTGTGCAAGTTGGAAAAACACGGCGATTATTATCATTTTGATATACGGAATATCGGCGATAAACAACTAGTGACACGACAAACACTGGATGCCATTTTGTCGTCATTTGTATCATTGGCGGCGTGGATTTTTCGCCAAGATATTCCCATTGAAGAACTAGTGTTGGGTTACGGAACGCCGGAGGATTTGCCTATTTATCAACAATGGTTTAATTGTCCTGTGCGTTTTGAAGCAGGACAAACGCGGTTTGTGTTATCGGCGGCTTGGGTAGAGTCAGCATTGCCGAGTGCCGATCCGTTGATGTTTGAGCAACAACAAAAATGGCTGGACGTGTCGATTTCGCAATCGCAGCGGCCTTTGGTTATGGAAGTGAAAAAGCGTATCAAAGCGTTATTGCCGACGGGCGAAGCGAATAAAGAACAGGTGGCCAGTAGTTTGTTTTTAACGGCGAAAACCTTGCAGCGTCGTTTGGCCGACGAAAGTGGCCAGTTTCAACAGTTGCTCGATGAGTGTCGACAAGAACTGGCCTGTGAGTTTTTACAGCAGCCACATGTGGAATTGCTGGAGGTGGCGGAGTTGGTGGGCTATCACGATTACAGTACCTTTGCCAAAGCGTTTAAGCAGTGGACGGGGCAAACACCGAAGGGATGGCGGGAGGGGCGGTGAAGTCCTTGATGTGTAGGCTGCGGCTTTAGCCCAGCACCCCCCAACAGCACCAAGTATTGATTTGATGCGGAATGGAAAAAGATTTTTCAAAACAATATATTAAGCTGGGCCAAAGGCCGCAGCCTACAAAATTAACTCCGCATCCGCGTCGCCATATCTACCCGCAGCATCCACGCTTTCACCTCGGGAAAGTCGTTTAACACCGCAGCGCCTTCTTGCGTGCCATCCAGACAATACAATTGGCAAAACACTGAAATATCGGCGATCGACAGCTTGTCGCCCACCAGCCATTGTCCGCCAGACAACCATTCAGCAATCGCCGTCACATGATCACGAAGTTCTTTCGCCAGTAATTCCAGCGATTTTCTACCGACACCTTGCGCTTGAGTCGTCCGTGACATCATCGCGGGAATCACAGTTGGCGCAATCGTCTTGATATAAAACGGCTCGGTTTTGGTGATTTCGCCAATCCAGCGTGAGGCATTGTGCGGCACCACTAAACGCAAATACATTTCATAAAAATACAAACTTTCATCGGCCCAATCTTCGAGCATATGCGCTAAAGCCGCTTGTTTTTTGTCGGTGGGATATAGCGATGGTTGCGGAAATTTATCGTCGAGATAACGCGCAATATGGGTCGAATCGACCAGCACATGGCCATCGTCATTAATGGCAGGCACTTTACCAATCGGATTGATCTTCTTGTAAGCGCCATTGATGGTATCCATCACTGATACATCATGCAGTTGATAAGGCACTTTTTTATAATTCATGACTCGGCGGAGTTTGTCGCAAAACGGAGAGATTTCGTATTGATAGAGCGTAATCATAAGTTGGCCTCTTGTTGTTTTCACTGATGGGACTATGGCTTGTTATATACAGCAAATCATGAAAAAGCGTAACTGAGAGCGCATTGAGTTTTTCCAGTTTGCTGCCGTTAGCTTTTTGTCCCGATTTCCCCCAATTTTGTCCTGTAATCCCCGTTGTTTTTAGGCGTGCTCTGCTACGCTGATGTTATCAAATCGGCCATCTAGTATTTAAGGTGAAAGTGCATGAACAAAGCTATCGTGATGATATTACCCAGCTACGGTTTTGACCCCACCGAAGCGGCAATTCCGTGGTTGTTATTAACGCAAGCTGGGCATCAGGTGAAGTTTGCCACGCCAGATGGCAAAGCGGCGGCGGCTGATCGCTTAATGTTGTCGGGTGTGGAGTTGGATTTCTGGGGCAAAGTGCCATTGTTGCGTCGTTTAAAGCTGGTGGGTTTGGTCTTGCGTGCTAATGGTGATGCGCGTCGAGCCTATCAACAGATGATTCAGGATGAGTCTTTCCGTCAACCAATGAGCTATAGCCAGCTTGATGTCGCGTTGTTCGATGGTGTGGTTTTTCCGGGTGGTCACGATAAGGCAATTAAGCCGTATTTGGAAAGTGAGGTGTTGCGTGCCTTTGTCCGCAAATTATTTCCGGTTGCTGGTGGCGAGCCGGTGATTCCCGTGGCGGCGATTTGTCATGGCGTGCTAGTGTTGGCGCGTACCAATGATGCACAAGGCGTATCCGTAGTTCATGGCCGCAAATTGACCTCATTGCCGTGGTCATTCGAAAGCAAAGCATGGCAACTGGGCAAAATCGTTCGTTTTTGGGATCCGCATTATTATCGTACTTATTTGGAGTCAGGGCAGGAGCCAGCAGGCTTTTGGGGTGTGCAACAAGAGCTGACACGGTTGGTGGGTGGCTTTAGTGATGTTGATAGTGCTGCGAACGATTACTGGCGCAAAACCAGCGGTATGCATCGTGATAACGAGACAGATACTCGTGCTGCATGGGTGGTACAAGATGGCTTGTTAGTAACGGCGCGTTGGCCGGGCGATGCGCATGGTTTTGCGCAGCGTTTTATCCAAATGGTTAGTCAATATCAAACCACACAAAAGGTGGCAGCATGAGTACCCAACGTGAGTTTGCCAATTTTGCTGAGTTCTATGACTTTTATCTGCAACAGCATAATCATCCGGTGTGTCGGTTGTTACACGTCATCGGCATTATCACCAGTATCTCGCTGACCTTGGCGCTGATGGCAACGGGACAATGGGTGTGGTTATGGCTTGTCCCTGTCGTGGGTTACTCGTTCTCATGGACTGGGCATTTTGTTTTTGAAAAAAATAAGCCTGCGACCTTTGGTTATCCCCTGTATAGCTTCTGGGGTGACTTTCGCATGACGTTTGATTATTTGCGTAATTTGTTTGCCGGAATACGGGTTTTGTAAGCAAATTTGAATGAAGGTTTTGGGTGGTAGTGTGAGAGTAAGGTTTGGAGTATAAAAAAGGTAAGTCCCAAATGAGTTGTCGAGGTGGATATGGACAACGACAGGTTCTACCACAAGGGAATGCGCGAGCTACAGGATGTACGGGCAACCCGTCAGTTAGCCGATAGAATGGAAGGTGTTATTGTTCATTCGCAGCTAACGGCAGAGGATAGAGCATTCATTGAGCAGTGCTCGATGGTGATCGTTGCCACCGCCGATGATCAGGGGCGGCCTGATTGCTCTTATAAGGGTGGGCTTCCGGGCTTTGTGCGAGTCCTTGATGAGGGCAGCATTTGCCTTCCGGACTATGACGGCAATGGCATGTATCGCTCGTGGGGTAATGTTCTGGTCAATTCGCACGTTGGGCTACTCTTTATTGACTTTGAACTTCAGAAACGTATGCGCATCAATGGCACGGCAGTAGTGTCCGCCGAAGATCCTTTGTTGACTGAATACTCTGGCGCAGTATTTATGGTACGCATCACGGTCGAACATATCTTTCCGAACTGCTCACGCTACATTCATAAGATGCAGATGGTTGAGCATTCGGTCTACGTTCCGTGTGAACATCACCAACCGCCCAGTCCGGCATGGAAGAAATATGATGAGTTTCGCGATGCCTTGCCTGCACGCGATCGCGAAGCAGACCAGTGATTGGTGTATTAAAATAAGGTGTCTAAGACTCGCCGAAGGTGGATCCCTTCAGCGCAGCCAAAGCTATACCAACACGGTTCAAAGGTGAGTTGGTGCGCTCAGTCGAGTAGCCAATTCATCAGCAACTTCGGCCCAGTCTGAGTCTTGATGCAGGGCTTCGGCAATAAACGTAGCCTGTGAGTTACTCCAAAAACTCGCTTTCGCCAGCGCAGTACCAGACGGTAACGGATGGCTGCTAATAAAGGCGTTGATGTCTTGGCTGGTGTTAGGAAGGCCTAACTGAGTAAAGAAACTGGCTAAATCGTGCTTGCTGGTATCCATAACTACAACTCCTGCTCGTAAAGTGGCAGTTTTCAGTATAGAGCAGGATTCTGAGCGTACATCAGTTTTAGTGTCAGTAAGTTGTACAGGTTGTTTTCTGCTAAAATATCCTCCCTGTGATCGTTTGTCCCCCATCTTCGGCGTTTCGCCTTCTGTTATGTGAGTGTCTTTTTGAGCCATTTTGATGTCATTATAATCGGCGGCGGTGCATCGGGTTTGATGTGCGCATTTACCGCAGCCCAACGTGGCCGACGGGTGTTGGTCGTTGATAGCAGTAATAAAATCGGTAAAAAAATCCTCATGTCGGGTGGTGGCCGCTGTAACTTCACCAATCTGTTTGTCGAGCCCGAGAACTATCTTTCGGCCAATCCGCATTTTTGTATTTCGGCATTAAATCGTTATACACAATGGGATTTTATTGCGTTGGTCGAAAAGCATCGCATTGCTTATCACGAGCGTAAACATGGCCAGTTGTTTTGCGATGATTCCGCCAAAGATATTTTGACTATGTTGGTGACGGAGTGTGAGCGCGCGCATGTCACGATCTACACCCATTG
>CANBZV010000183.1 GCA_947373945.1 Moraxellaceae bacterium | reverse complement strand
GATGACGGTAACAATAGTTTGGCAGGAAGCTCAGGCAGCGATACCGTGACGGGTGGTGCAGGCAATGACTACCTTGCGGGTGGCGCTGGCGATGATGTTCTCGATGGCGGCACAGGTACGGATACCGCCAGTTATAACGGTGCTGGCGGCAGTGTACAAGTCGATCTTGGCGCGGGCACAACTAGTGGTGCTGAGGGTACGGATACCTTGATCAATATTGAAAATATTACCGGTTCCAGCCATAACGATACGTTGATCGGCAGTGATACCAACAATAATCTGGCTGGCGGACTGGGCAGCGATACGCTCACAGGGGGCGCGGGTAATGACACCTTGGCAGGAGGCTTAGGCAATGACTCGTTAGCAGGTGGCTTAGGCAACGATAGTTTAGTGGGCGGCTTGGGCAATGATGTTCTAGATGGCGGCACAGGCATAGACACCATTAGCTATAACAGTGCCAGTGGTGGAGTGCAGGTCAATTTGAGTCTTGGCACGGCCAGTGGCGCTGATGGTACAGATACCTTAATCAGCATCGAAAATATTAGCGGTTCCACGCATGACGATACCTTAGTAGGCAATAGCGCGAACAATAACCTGGCGGGGGGCTTAGGCAACGACTCGCTCTCAGGTGGTGCGGGCAATGACTATTTGCTTGGAGGTGCGGGTGATGATTTGCTGAATGGTGGCACCGGCGGTGACACGATCAGCTATAGCTCGGCAAAGGGAAGCGTAGAGGTTGATTTGAGCACGGGTACAGCCACGGGTGCTGATGGCAGCGATACCTTGATCAGCATCGAAAATATTGCGGGTTCTAGTTATGACGACACCCTAACGGGTAATAGCGCGAACAACAATTTGTCTGGTGGTTTGGGTAATGATGCGCTAATGGGTGGTGCAGGCAATGACAGTTTGGTCGGTGGTTTAGGCAACGATACGCTAACTGGCGATGCCGGTAATGACACGCTTGTTGGTGGTGTTGGTGATGATACCTATACCATGAGTTTAGTCTCGGGTGCCGACAGCATTATTGATAGTGATAGCACTCTAGACAATAGCGATACGCTGATCGTGGGCGATGCTGTTGCTTATGATCAGCTATGGTTCCGTCAGGTCGATAATAATCTGGAAGTCAGCATTATTGGCACAGCAAACACCGCCACGATCAGTAATTGGTACAGCGATAGCGCTAATCATATTGAGTTGTTCACAGCGGGCGGCAAAATGCTAACGGATAGTGGCGTAGAGAGTCTTGTGGCGGCAATGGCTGCGTTAACGCCACCGGCACTGGGTGAAACAAGCTTATCGACGACCTATCAAGATGCTTTGAATAGCACCATTGCTGCCAACTGGAGTTAATGCGTAGGGGCGGATTTATCCGCCTTGTTGCTCAAGGGCGAATACATTCGCCCCAGCCGCTTTCTCTCGAAAAAGAAACTTGTAGTTTTTTTAGCACTATCATAAAGTCAAATTCGCTAGCACAAACTGCCGTAAGCGTTTACGTCAATCAACGCGCCAACTGACTCGGACTTGTCTGGTCATTACTCATGGCATTTTGTCTTGGGTAGGCGCTTTTCTGGACGAGTAAATCCTTATGGAGCCTGTATGAATTCTGATAATCACCACTCTGACACAGCCCGTAAAATACGGCTGCCCAAAATCCCTGCTAAATACGCCAACATCGTTATGCCGTTTATTCTATCGGTGATCATGACGTTTATTGTTTCGTTTGTTAGTACCGTGCGTAGTATTGGTTTAAGCGATCATCTATTGTCGATGTGGATGGGTTCATGGGGATTATCGTGGCTGATTGCTTTTCCTACGCTGTTAGTGATTCTGCCTTTGGTGAAAAAGCTGACGCAATTGTTGGTTAGTTCAAGCTGAGTGTTAATGAATAAGATGTACCAAATAACGTCCTTATAAGCTAACGAATAATGGCATTGATGTTTCATTATGCCTCGGAAATCCCTCCAAACCTCCCTTTTCCAAAGGGAGGCTTCCTCCGTAACATAACCAATGCAAAGAAGTTCTCCCCTTTGGCAAAGGGGAGTTAGAGGGGATTTGGATGGTAAAGTAACAATCCGCCAAACATCAGCAGCGCTTATTAAAAATTACCCATAAACAACCGTTTCATAAAGCGATCTTTTAGGCCGTGAACCTCATCAAAACCCATACGCTCCAAATAGCGCTGCGGAATGTCACTATCGCTAAAAATGGAGTGGATGACGGATTTAACCAAGGTTAACGGATTCTCGGTGCTCGACTTTAACGCTTGTAGCGCTTTCATAATCGACAGTTCATCCTTGGTAAAATCGGTGCCAAAGGGAAAGCTCGGCAGGTTAGTCATAAACGGTTGCAGACGATCTGCTAACGCCTCTGGCGTGTTGTCTCTATACAATCTAGGAATGACGTAGTCTGCCGATAATTTGCCTTGGTCAACGGCCCAAGTTTGCAAGTCATCTTGGCAACGCGAATCGCTGATATTGAGCAGTGCTTTAATGATGTCGCTGTCACTTTTACCGCGTAAATCGGCAATGCCATATTCGGTGACGACGATATCGCGCAAATGCCGTGGAATCGTCGCATGACCATAGCTGGTAACAATGCTGGAGCGCACTTCACCATCAACCACACGATGACTACGCAACATCAACACTGAACGGGCATCAGGGATTTCATGCGCCTGGGCAACAAAGTTATATTGACCACCGACACCGCTAACTACACGACCATCTTCCAACGCATCCGATACCGCCGCTCCTGATAACGTCACCATCATGCAGGTATTGATAAAACGTGCTTTGCCGCGCTGGGCGCGTTTTAACGGCTCTTCGCCATAACGGTCGCCATACAATTGATTGATAAAGGCAATGGTGCTCATGCCAATACGTTCGCGTTGCTCATCGGACATGTCACGTAAGGCTTGATAAAAATCGACCGGGCCTAAAAAGAAGCCACCGTGCATGATAATGCCACCCGTGAGCTTGGTGCCTAAACAAAGTTCACGTATTTGCTGGAGGCAGCTTTCATCATCTAAGTCATTACCAATAACGGTTTCACCGACGGTAATTTGGCCATCCTCAACCGAACATTCGTCGTTAAAAATACCAAAACGTACTAAAAAGGCGACATCATTACCATCAAGTGGTGAGCTAATGAGGCCGTTTTCGCGTAATGCCTGCAACGTGCCGAGAGAGATGTGTTCGCTAATAACGCCTTGATTGAGCAGTTTTTGCAGTCCGGTATGACTATAGACGGCGCGGCGAATAATATTGGCTTGCATCAGCTTTAAAAAGCCATTGACGAACATTTCGCTACAGCCATATAAGCCTTGGGCAAAAGGCGAGGTGTCAATGTGCGCGGGCAGGGTGGCAAGGTTGTGATTTAAGCGCCGAATCATGGTGTGATAGGTCGAATTGTCTTGGTCGCGAATAATTAACGCGTGGGCTATGGCATCGCCCAAAGAACCAATACCGATTTGTAAGGTGCCGCCATCGAGCACTAATGAGCTGGTATGCAAGCCAATGGCGTAGTCAGTTAAACAGACTTTCATATTGGGGGTAGAAAACAGCGTGTGGGTGCCCGCCGAATCATCAATAACGATATCAAACAAATCGGCGGTGACTTCGGCATCGTTGGGCATAAACGGCAATTCATGATTGATAACGCCAACGGCAAAGATTTTTTCACCACGATCTCGGCGTGCCTGCACCAAGTCCAATAAATCGACCGTCAAGTCCGGGTTGCACGATAAGCTATAGCGTTTTTCACCCGTCGCTTCTACGCGTACGGCGATTGCTTGGCAGATGATATTGATGCCTTTCGCCGCCATATCACGAGCAATATGAGTATAATTACTATTGATATAGTGCTGTTGAGCATTGGGGTTATTTAACCAGTCGCCCGATTTGAGAAAGAATTCATTCACACTAATATTATTCGGCACTTTGCCCGCTTTTAAGTCAACGACGTAATCTAGGTCAGGATAGTTGCCATAAACACGGTCAACAAAAGGCTTGAGAAAACGCGCTTCGATATCATTACTGGCTTGTGGTTTATTCAATGATAAGGCACTGTAAATATGCAGGCTGCGTTGGGGCGTTTTAGTAATACGCTGGTAAACCGCGTTAATAAAGGCATTGGGCTTACCGAGTCCGAGTGGTGCACCTAAGCGGATATCACCGTCAATAGCGCTGAGAATATCAGTGACTGCTTGTTCGATGGAGGAATAAAAGTTGGCTGACATAGAGGCGCTCCTGAATTGTTATGGCAATGATGGTGACAGTGTTTATTGTCGCGCTAAAGCCCTTTGTCTTGATGGGGTCATTATCGGGTGAGCATACGCCAAACTGTGGTTTGAGCAAAGCTGGGCTTATGCTCTAAAAGGTTGTTTTTATGAGTCAAATGATAGCGAGTGTGATGGTAGAAGCAATTCTAGCTTGTCGTTTGGGCTGTGCGGCCTGTTGTATCGCGCCATCAATTTCATCGGCTATTCCTGAGATGCCTAATGGGAAAGCGGCGGGTGAGCGCTGTGTACAATTGGATACGGCGGGTTTGTGTAAAATCTTTGGTCATCCCGAGCGCCCTAAAGTATGCTCAAGTTTACAGGCAACGGCGAGTATGTGCGGTACTTCTGCCCACGATGCCATGATCTATTTAACTGAGCTGGAACGGCTAACGGCCTAAGTATTAACGAGGCGATTTTATGTGCGAATTATTGGGTATGAACTGTAATGTTCCGACTGATATTTGCTTTTCGTTTAAAGGTTTTGCCTGTCGCGGCGGCCGTACCGACCATCATAGTGATGGCTGGGGCATTGCTTTTTTCGAAGATCAAGGTTGCCGTCTGTTTTTAGATTATTTACCCTCGGCGACTTCACCGGTGGCGCAACTGGTACAGCATTATCCGATCAAGTCGAAAAA
>CANBZV010000182.1 GCA_947373945.1 Moraxellaceae bacterium | reverse complement strand
CCATTGGCGAAGATTGCTTCGGGTGGTGAACTATCGCGTTTTGCCCTAGCGGTGCAAGTGCTACAAGCGCAGCATAGCCAAGTGCCGGCGTTGGTGTTTGATGAAGTGGATGTCGGTATAAGTGGCGGCACCGCCGAAGTCGTCGGCAGCTTGTTAAGAACTTTGGGCGAACGCGCTCAAATTTTGTGTATTACCCATCAGCCACAAGTCGCCGCTAAGGGTCATCAACATTGGCAGGTGGAAAAATATAATAGTGATGAAAAAACGCTAAGTCGCGTCGTTAATTTGAGTCGTGAACAGCGCATTCAGGAAATAGCGCGTATGTCGGGTGGTGTCACGATTACTCAAGAGACGTTGAAACATGCGGAGAGTATGTTGGCTTGAGAAAGCATGAGAAACGCCAACACTTCTCAAGCCTTTGCTCTTGCGGGTTAACGTTGCTCATTTTTAAGCTGCTGCGTTATTTTTTCTGAGATTTCTGCCATTTGCTCAATAAACTTAGGCTCTAGCTCTTCATTTTTTATATAAAACGGAATGATGATACCCATCTGTCTCACGTCGGGACGCTGAGACAATGCCTGCAACCGCGACCTCAATAAACCTTCTTGGTTTTTAGAAGTAGTTAGCTGTTTTTTGATTGTCTCACCGCTAATCCCAAAAATGTCACCTAAATAGGGATACGACCAGTCCATCTTTTCGCGAATGTCTTGTATCTCTGCTTTTAATCTTTTTGACTCTTCTGATTCTTTACCCATTTTTCCCGCCCACCTTGTTTATGCTCTTTTTATCCAATTATGCCAGTGGCTAATTGGATTTTTCCAACCTTACTATGAGTAACACATGATGAAAGCACACGCCAATACTCCAAGACCTCCAAATGGCCCAAGCACCACAGGTAATCCTTCTGGCGGTGGTCGAGGTAACAACCCACCAAGAGGAGGCAAATAAGCTGCTTTAATATGAGTGGTAGTTGACTACCGCTCATTATTCCACACTTAATACGCTTTATAAGAGAGAAAATCATGAGCAGAACAGCTAACGACGACCGTAGCGACAGCATGAATCCGAATAACGATGCATATGACGCCAGCGAGGAAAATCGCTCGAATCAGCTAAACCCCAATAATGAGAACTATCAAGGTACAGATACAGACGAATAGCTCAGGCCATTCTGTGTTCACCAAGCTGCGGTTATTTTTAACCGCAGCTTTTTCCTGTCTGTTGGTTAGTTATCTAACCCGTTAAATTACAGGAAGAATCTCGTGAAAAAAACATTAGGGTCTGTTGACGTTTTAAGATAAGACATTGATAAATAAGAGTAAACTCGTAGAATTTCAGTTCTCACACAAACAACCCACGAGTTTACAGTGCCCCGTCTTATGCTCACTGATGAGCAATGGTCGAAGCTACGGCCAATCATCCTTGAACAGGATATCTATGACAAGCCCCATTTGCGTATGACTATCGAAGGAATTCTTTACCGTATGCGCGTTGGTTGCCCTTGGCGTAATTTACCGTCAGCATTTGGCGACTAGAATAGTGTCTATAAACGCTATAATGTCTGGTCTTCTAAAAATATATTTACCCATATATTCAAGGCGTTATCAGATGAAAAAGATACCGAATGGGCGTTTATTGATGGTAGCTACATCAAAGCGCATCAGCACAGTGCAGGAGCAGCGGATCAGGAGAAGCAGGCTGGGGTGGTAATACGACAAAAATTCATCTGGCAGTTGATGCTTATGGCTTACCCATTGCTTTTGAGATTACTGGGGGTGAAGTACACGACAGCACTGTGGCTCTGGTGCTAATTGAACAACCCCCTGAATCAGAAGCCATTATTGCCGATAAAGGCTATGATAGTCAGGCCATTCGAGAGCAGATTCAAGCCAAAGGCTCAACGCCTGTCATCCCTCGCAAGGAAAACTCGACGATTGGCAATAAAGACTTAGATTGGCATTTGTATAAATTAAGGCATTTGGTTGAAAATGCCTTTGCGCGACTTAAACACTTTCGTGCTGTCGCCACCCGATACGACAAGTTGAAGCGTAACTTTGTCAGCATGGTCGCTTTGGCTTGCGCTTTTATTTGGCTGCCAATGTGAAACGTCAACAGACCCTAGTTGCTATTTTTATTGACAGGCAGCATTTCCATAAAAAGCATCACGGAAGGGTTTACTATTTTTTTGATAGTCAGAGTAAGATATATTTTTGGCAGTATTCTCGAAAGCACAAATACATAGATTACGCTTATATCTGTATCCTTCTTCATTCATAGGTGTTTGAAAAGTATTGACGCAGGACTCAATAATTGCGTACGAAACAGCAACAGGGTAAATATGTTTGCCTAAGAGATGTTTTTCAGCCACATAACCGCCGCCTAATCCCAACACCAATGCTGTTGTTGCTGAAATAAATGAAGCAACCTTGTACTGATGGCCAGACATATCCTCTTGGCAATGCCTACACGCAATTTTCGCACCTTCAAAAAGGTAATTTGCTTTAAAGCATTTCGGACATTCTATTTGCATTAAATTTCTCTTTATCCATATGAGATGCCGATGTCGCACCTCGTAAAGTGCGACATAAACTCATCTTTTATTCATCAGTGCTTCGGACTCGACGCCGCAATCTTGTCCATCAACGCAAACAACACACCAGACACGATGAAGGTAATATGAATACCCACCATCCAGCCCACTTGTGTGTTACTGAGTTGCACCGCCGCAGGATCCGCCTGATGCATAAACGCTTTTAACAAATCAATCGACGAAATCGCGACAATAGAACCAATCAACTTCAATTTCAGCCCTGAATAATCCACTTTGCCCATCCAGTCTGGACGGTCTTCATGGTCAGCGACATCAATCTTGGAGACAAAGTTTTCGTAGCCGCTAAAAATCACCATAATCAACAAGTTGGCGACCAGCGTAATATCAACTAACGCCAAAATCGACAACACGACATCGCGCTCGGGCGTGTCGATAATATGCATAAAGATATGAAAGAACTCTTGCACGAATTTGACGAGCAGACACAGCAATCCGCCTACCAAACCCAAGTACATGGGCGCTAACACCCAACGACTCCGAAACATCAACCCTTCAATCAAATTTTCCATTAATTTCGCCTTGTCATATCAACACTAAAGAAAGCTAATGCCGATATTATCGTAAATGACTAAGGGGGAAATCATTAGCAGTATTGTTGTACAGTGCCTGAAATACACAGAACAAAAATGCTCGACGGTTATTGCCCGCGTAATGTTCGCAGCCGTTCCGCAATTTTTGCTTCCAAACCGCGCTCAGTGGGTTGATAAAAGACCTTGTCTTTTAAACGGTCAGGCAAACATTGCTGACCTTGAGCATGGGCATTCACTTCATCATGGTCATAACGATAACCTTCGCCATAACCCAACTCTTTCATCAGTTTAGTCGGGGCGTTACGCAAGTGCATCGGCACATCAAGCGTACCTGTTTGCTCGATAGTTTGTTTGACGGCTTTAAAAGCGGTATAGACTGAATTACTTTTCGAACAACAGGCTAAATAAACTGCGGCATTGGCTAACGCCAAGTCGCCTTCAGGACTACCTAAACGCTCATAGGCTTGCCACGCTTCCAAACTAACCTGCAAGGCCCGTGGGTCGGCAACACCAACATCTTCCACCGCCATACGCAACAAACGACGGCCTAGATAATTGCCGTCAGCACCACCATCCAACATCCGCGCCAACCAATACAATGCCGCGTCCGGATTCGAACTACGCACAGATTTATGCAACGCCGAGATTTGATCATAAAACTGTTCACCACTTTTATCAAAACGGCGTAAACCTTGCCCCAAAAAACGCACCAACACTTGGTCATCTGTGGTGCCTTCGGCGCGGGCTAATTCATAGACAGTTTCCAGTAATACCAAGGCTTTGCGCGCATCACCATCCGCTGCTTCGGCCAAACGCTGCAACCAATGTGCGGGCAAGGCCTGATCGGACGCACCTAAGCCATGCTCTTTATCGGTTAAGGCGCGCGTTAATAAGGCTGTGATCACTTCTTCCGACAGTGATTTCAGCACCATCACCCGCAACCGTGATAACAGCGCCGAATTTAATTCAAAGGATGGATTTTCGGTGGTCGCGCCAATCAAGGTAATCGTGCCATCTTCGACAAACGGCAATAACGCATCTTGCTGCGATTTATTAAAACGATGGATTTCATCAACAAAAACAATGGTGCGCCGCGCCAGTAAACCACGTCCTTGTTGCTGAGCTTGAGCCACTGCTTCTCTTAACTCTTTCACACCTGCCAACACCGCCGACAAGGCAATAAAATGAGCATCGACCTGACTGGCAATAACGCGCGCGATCGTCGTTTTACCGACGCCCGGTGGCCCCCAAAATACCAGCGATGGACACTGACCATTCATCAACAACACCCGTAACGGCGCACCTTCGGCCAATAAATGCGGCTGTCCGAGCACATCATCGAGCGTGCGTGGGCGCATACGTTCAGCCAAAGGCTGGTAAAGAGTCGTCGTTTTCATGGTTATCAGGGCTAAAAGTCAGACTTGAATTATGCGCGTTTGCGCTTCTGGCGGCTACTTGGCAAGCGCCAACAAACGAGGCATGATGAAGTCCACTCCTTTACTGAGATGATGACTGTGGATACTCCAGACAATACGCCGAAACCCAGTTTGACACCCAACTTTGAGTTACCGAAACGCAAAAGCAAAGGCTTTATTAATCCGCATATAGTCAAATCCATTTCTTTTACCATCATCTCGATTAGCTTACTGATTTGTACCGTGCTCAGTATTTTGGCGATCTGGGATTTTATTGTGCAGGATGATTTAGTGTGGCGCTCATTTTCGACGTTGTTAGTGGTGGCTCTCGCCTCATGGACGTTCGCGGTGGTCAACGAACGTTTTGGTGATTAGGGCTTATTCGGAGGTGG
>CANBZV010000181.1 GCA_947373945.1 Moraxellaceae bacterium | reverse complement strand
AGTGATTATGAGGCTGCCAACATTGTCGCGGCGGTCGGTGCAGGCTATAGCGTACTTATCAGCGATAACCCCGGTTATACCACCGGCGACACGCCAACGTATTTGGCAGGCGCGGCACAAGGTCATGCGGTACTTGATATTTTTCAAGCGGCGGGACAAATTGCTGAGGCGGGTATTAGTGCCAATGCCAAAGCAGCTATTTGGGGTTATTCGCAAGGTGGGCAAAGTGCTTCGTGGGCTGGTGAACAAAAGTCCAGCTATGCGCCGAATCTGAATTTAGTCGGTGTCGCAGCGGGGGGTATTCCTGCGGATTTCCTCAAGACAGCATCCTATTTGGATGGCAGTACTGGCGAGTCTTTTTTGTTGGAAGCGGTCATCGGTTTAGCGACGCAATATCCCACCCAGATTCCTATCAATACGCTGATTAATGCCAATGGTCAGGCAGCGCTGGCCAAAGGTAAGTCGGAGTGTGTTTTTGACGCGTTGTTTGATTTTATGAATCATAAGGTCTCGGAATATACGCTCGGAAATCAGACGCTGGCACAATTGACCGCCATTCCGTCCATCAATCAGACGCTGAAGGCGCAAGCCTTGGGTACAACCAAAATTCCAGTGCCACTGTATCAATATCACGGCGTCGCCGACGAATTTATTCCCATCGACCAAACCGTAGCGTTGAAAAAAGCCTATTGCAGCAAATTTGCCAATGTCACGTTTGGCGTTTATCCCAGTGAGCATATTGCGACGCAATTTCAAGCGGCACCGTATGTGTTGTCGTGGTTAAGTGAGCGTTTTAACAGCAAAATGACGCTCGGCACTTGTTTGACGCTGGCGAAAGAGCCGACATCAACGGCTAATGTCGGTGGCGGCAATTTTGTCGTGTCGCTGAAAAGCTGGCCGCTGTCAGGAAGCATTGGTTTGAAGACGCTGAAGCAGTCGGTGGCTTTGCCTGCGAGTTCGACGTTGACTGCTGATACTGATATGACGGCGAAAACCTTAAACGGTACGCTGGCGATTCCTGACTTTACCACGAACCTGAAAATTGCTGGTTTACCTGCCGATGTCAAACTGGCGGTGACTCCAGTAGGTGCAACGACGGGCACGGCGACGCTGGATAATAACGGTCTGTTGCATGTCCACGGTAAGTCGTTGGTGACTATCAAGGTCGTATCAGCAGGCGAGTCGGTATTGCAGATTCCGTTTGGCTGTCAGACGGCGACGCCAGTGAGTTTGGGTATTGATTTTGATGGCCCAGTGTCCTCGCTTGGCAATGGCAATCTGACGTTTGCGGGTATTACGACTTTCCCATCGATGACGGGTTGTGGTGTTTTTAGCAGCCTGTTCACGACGTTGATGTCTGGCCCAGGTCAAACCTATAGCTTTACGGTTAAGCCGCCCGCACCAACCACGTGGTAATTTGCGGTCAGCAGCTGCACGCCAATTCACGTCTAGGGTGAGTTGGCGTGGTTTTTAACCCCGAGGTTAGGAGGAAAAATGGCTCAAGAGTTTGAACTACAACAGGCAAGTAAACAGCATTATCGCAATGGGTTGATTGTACTGGCCATGATGATGGTGATTGTTCTGCTAACACTGGCGTTGAGCTGGCCAGTTAAAAGTGAAAGTCGGCTTAACGATCACAGCAACACACCTACCGTGCCCGCCGTGGGTACTGAGGCGAAGGCGATTGCCAGTGATATTGCGCCAGAAATGAGCCAATTATGGCTGCTCAAACCACTGACTGGACGGTTAACGCACCGGCCAGATTTTGTCTCGGTCGTAGAGTGGCAAGTCTTACAGGGCGTGGCTGGCCAACAGGCGGATAGTGATCAGCAGTTGACGCGCTTGGTCAATAATTTGCGTTTTAATAAGCAATTGGCGGCGTGGCGCTCACTGCTCGCAACCAAGGCCACGAGTCAGCGGCAACAGTTGGCACGGCTAATATTAGCGGATATTCCCGCCCATGTTGCGTTGCAGGAATTGACGCTAGATGAGGCTAAAAATCTGCAACAGCAGTTACTGGCTGATATTGTTCCTGATTCTCAACAACGACACCAGCGTCTAGAACAGGAAGGCAAACGGTTGCATAGTGTGCTGATTGAGGCATCGCCCTAGTGTGGGTGTAACTACCGCGCGAATGATGACCGATAAAGCAAATATAATGGCCGTGACAGGATAGGAGTGTCGTCGTCATTGTGAGTATGATTAAGATTTATACAAAACAACAAAATTAGCTATGCTCTATTGAGGTGTCTATGGATATCGATACCAAATGTATTCCACTGGGCCATATTCAGACTTATTTTGATTTGCGTCAAAGTGTTATCCCCGATGCCGACTGGCTGGAGCGGCGTACGCAACTGATCACGTCTGGGCGTCGTAATCCCCATGAGTTGCTCGAACTGATTGTTGGTATCGACCAACACGCTTTTTATCGTAACGCCCATATTGACTACCAGCCCCAAGAAACGGGCTGTTTTATCAGCACCCGTCAGTGTCTGGCCTTGATTGCCCAAGCTATTGAGGCGCTGGAAATGCCCTATTTGGGGTTAGCGATGGGCAATTTGATGACCATTTCTCATCATGGCATGGCAGGCGTGGCGGCGGTTACGCAAGCCAATTTACGCGGCTGTCTGGAGACGATTAGTCGTTTTTGTTCAGAGTTGTTTCCACCATTGGAAATGACAGGCGTGATTGATTGTCAGATCGGCAAGTTCGTCATGAGCGAAAATATTTCCTTGGCTCCTTATAGCCATTTCTTTCTTGAACTGAACATGGTCAGTTTTTACAACATCATGCAGCAATTGGTGGCTGAAACTGGCCCCAACCTAACTCATGTCGCTTTCAGCTACCCCGAACCAGCGTGGGGCCATATCTACAGACGTTATTTCCATTGCCCCGTGTTGTTTGACCAGCCGGAAACAGCACTGATTGGCCCAGCCGCGCTGGCTGATTGTGAACTACCACTCGCCAATCGTTTGATGGCCATGGCGGCAGAAAAAACCTTGTTCGAGAATATTCCTACCCGTGCCATACGTTTGTTGCCGTTACGTCTGCGCCGGTTGTTGGTGCGTTATTACGGCGCGTTTCCGTCGCTGGAAAATGCTGCCAGTGATTTGGGTATGAGTGGTCGTACCTTGCGCCGTAAGCTTGCCGAAGAAGGCACAACCTATCAGCAAGAGTTGGATATCGTGCGTGAAAAACTGGCGAAGCAATATTTTATGCGCGGTGGTGAGTCGGTTACCGAGTTGGCGATGATTCTCGGATTTGCCGATTCATCCGCCTTTGCCAAAGCATTTAGGCGCTGGACGGGCTTGTCGCCGTCTGAGTTTTTGGAGCAAGAACGGATGCGCACGGGCGAAGCTATTATCTCGGCGCTGTAGGGGCGGATTTATCCGCCTAGGTTATTGGTTATGGCGATAATTATGGCGAATAAATTCGCCCCTACGATTCAGCCAATACCTTTAATTTCGCCAATGCTTGTTGCATCACCGCCGTGAACGCTTTGTCAAAAACGCCTGCCAGTAACGCAGCGGGATGATTTGGGCGATAGTCTACGACAATATCCCACGTCACCCGACAACCGCTGGCTGTTACATCAATACGCCATTGACCCAAATGTTGCGCCAAACCGGCAAAGCCCGACAAGATACGATAGTGATAGCCGTGAGGCGCATCCCAAAACACGATTTCTTCTTGTACTCCTTGCCAGAGCAGCGGGCGAAAACGGACATCGCGAATTGCACCCAAACCATTACGCGGCTGACCTTCGCGCAACAAGGTCACTTGCTTGACGGCATCAACAAAGTTGGGGGTATTTTCGTGGTCACTAACCAACGCAAAAACGGCGGCGGCCGGGGCGTTGATTTCTACCGAGTGCTGAAGATGAACTTGTTTGGCCATGTTGGTCTCGATAATGGATTGTGTATGCGTTGCGATGCTTTTATGGCACAAGGCGATAGCGCCGACTATAGTGTGTAGTCTGCGATCTTACTAGCTGAAGGCGTATTTCACGCCATTGGCCAGTCATTTTCGCCAGCAAATTAAGGAGCATAAAGATGAAATATCAAGGCAGTTGTCATTGTGGTCAAATCGCGTTTGAGGTGGAAGGCGAGATGGGGGCGGTGATGGCCTGTAATTGTTCGATCTGTCAACGCAAAGGCATGTTGATGTGGTTTGTGCCGCGCGCCAGCCTGACATTGAAAAATCCTGACGCTAACATTAGTACTTATACCTTCAACAAACACGTCATTAAACACCGCTTTTGCCCAACGTGCGGTATTCATCCGTTTGGCGAAGGTGTCGATCCCAAGGGCAATGCGATGGCCGCGATCAATGTTCGCTGTTTGGAGGGTGTTGATTTAGACGCGCTGCAAATTAACCATTTTAATGGTCGAGAGTTGTAGGTTTAGGGGTGATGATGGGTTAGAAGTCCACCCTACGCGAACGTACATCAACGCATGTTCATTGGGTCGTGGGGCCATCCTCATGCCGCTCGATAACTACGATATTGATGACGGCCATGATCTTTGGCTTGATATAACGCGGTATCGGCTTGGCGTACGGCATCCTGCGACGGTTGTCCGGTCTTCGGTATCAATGTGGCGATACCGATGCTAACCGTGACATGGGGCGCGGTCGTCGATGACGCATGAGGGATCTGACAAGCATCCACGGCATCAATGATGCGTTGTGCCACCATAATTGCGCCCTGCTCATCGGTGTCTGGCATCAGCACGACGAATTCCTCACCGCCATAACGAGCAGCTAAATCAGCGGGCCGCAACATGGCATCGCGAATGGCATGGGCAATCGCTTGCAGACACTTGTCGCCATTTTCATGGCCATAGGTGTCGTTATAGCGTTTAAAAAAATCGACATCCAGTAGTAGTAGAGACAAGGGCTTTTGTTCGCGTAAGGCAATATCCCATTCCCGTTCGGCGGCATTGTTGAAGCTGCGACGGTTGGCGATACTGGTTAACGCATCTTCGTGGGCAATTTTATCGAGCTGGCGATTCAGACGGGTTAACTCTTGCGATTGAAAGCTAACTAGTAGCTCCTGTAGAAAAGCAAAGCGTTC
>CANBZV010000180.1 GCA_947373945.1 Moraxellaceae bacterium | reverse complement strand
ACGTACACGGACAATGAATTTTGAAGGGCAAATCTACTTACAGCATTTCGTCATTCCCAATATGTATTTCCATATCACCACTGCCTATAACATTCTGCGTCATAATGGTGTCGAGCTGGGCAAACCGGATTTTATTGGTCAGGCTTGATGGTTAGGTGAAAGATGCTCTCTTTCGCGAGGGAGGGAGTGTCGTTAGCGAAGGCTATTATTTAATGTTCTACGACTGCGCAGAGAAATATTTAGCCGCTAACTCCTATAACGTGAAGTGCAAACGGGCGCAATGAATTGCGCCCAACGTAAGCTGCCTTAGCAAGTTAGAACTGCCTTAGCAAATAGCATAAATAACCATTCTTCAATAAGTGATGTTTAGATAGCCGTTAACTTTTTTATGGCAAAACAAGGTTCTTCAGTAGTGTGCCTGTAAAACTATCACGTATCTGTATCACGTTAGTCCCGTTGGTGTTGGCAATAAGAATCGCTAAGTCTTTATAACCATTGTGGTCGGTATCATCTGCTACGGTTAGTGAAATCGGTTTCAAGTTGGCTTGAGCACCTAAATTAACCTGCTTTAACTGTTTGCTAGTAACACCATCAACCACTCGTAAATAATATTTTCCCGATGTTAATGTGAGTGTCGCTTGATCCATCAGGCCATCGCCACTGATGTCTGGGATAGCAGTGACATCGACGTATTGATTAGGATTAGCTTCCCATTCACAAAGGTAAGAGCCCATTTCGTCGTAGGTCGGAAGACCGCCATCATCCATGGTTCCGTTGTTGTTATCCCACATAATTAAATAATCTTGCCCACTCCATGCATCATCAGGGCCATCAGCCCAGTGCCAGTTGGTATAATTCCATGGTTCGCCCGTGACCCATTCCCATTTACCCTCAGTAACGGCATCACTTCCACCTAACCAAAAAGCTATATGCCCCATTAGTCGAGCAGGATTAACTCCGAATTTATTCCACACCAATGTATTTTCGTCTTTAGACGTAATGGTGGCTAAATAACCACCAATACTGGTGCAAGCCGCATTAGCTTGTTTCCATGTCATTGGCGTGTCGAAACGTTGGTACCAATGATTATTTGATGGGTTGCGAATTAATCCAGAGTCAGCATGGCTGGACATGGAGCACACAAGCAGGGCTGTTAAGAGAGAGGATTTTATTCCTGCGTTTATAGATTGACTTCCAGTGTTCATTGGTTTCTCCACCCCACAACGCTTAAACGCTAGACCCGACCGTGGGGTCAAAGAAGAGCCTAACTACAAAGTTAGTCCGTAACACCCACAACGAGTGTGACATGTGAGCTGTTTGGCCAACATTTTGAAAAATAACACATACGTGATTAGATTGTTTAATACTTAAACCTAATGTTAGGTTAGTTGTTACAAGAAAAATAGTTCATCAAATATCTATAGCTAGTGAAGTTAGTTTGCAGAGATTGGCGCAGTGTTGTAGCTCGTTTCAATGACAAAAAGATCGAATATCATTTTGGGCTGTATCTCTATCGTTTTGATCTGTTGCAGCACCGTTTTTGTGTTTTACAGCACCGCTAATAACATTACGAGCAAGATTGCAAGCCGATGCGTCACGGCTAATAGGTGGTTCATGAGGAAGTGTGCCATTTCTTATATTATTGGTAAAAATAGGTGGGCTAAGTTTAGACTCTTGCATTTTGTGAAGCTTGTCTAATAATTCTTTCACTTGCTCAATCGAAGACTTTTGAGGTTGCGAGCTAACCGATGCTGGTGGAGATGAGACCTTGATTTCAATCATTTTAGACTCTCCAGCATCTTCCTTATTTTCAGAATAATGTGTATGGCCATTTGCATCGACCCATTTAAATATTTCCGCATAGCAAACAGTTGGAGCAAAAGATATAAGAGCTAAGTAGCCAATTAATATACCGCGATTAATGCTTGAATTTTTCATGTACATTAGCTCATATTTTGATATTAACATTTGCCTAGCTACCCGCACTAAACAAAAACTTCGTACTAACTGAATTCAGAAATGGCCCCACAAGTTGTTGGGTGCTTGTCAAACTCAAAAACACCCAACAATGCCAAAACCGCTTCAGCTACTTTTTGATCATCGTAGTTCATAGCAAACACCTTGGTTAAGAGACCCATTTAAATACCATAATAGCCATTAGAAAGCGCATTGCATCGCGCTCTGGCTAGTTAAGATAGATGCGCCTCTGCTATTGAACCAAATGGCAAATGAGTTATTATCGGCCAATAACTATAATAACCATAGGCATTAACAATGCTCCGAGCTTCCCCGCTGTTACGCCCCCTGCTGTTGCTATCCGTTCTTTGCTCTAGCGTTGCCATTGCTGGTAATGAAGACCTTGATGAATTGCGTGCTTCCGACAGCAATGACTGGCAAATAGTCAAAAACGACGCCTATCATCACATCAAGACGTGGTCCAAGCGCGAAGACGGTAAGCGTATTCGCTCATTCAAGATTGACATGATGATGGATGCATCGATAGAAACCGTCGCCCGCATTTCCTTCGACTTCGATAGTTATACGCGCTGGTATTTCAAGACTAAAATGGCAAAGATGCTAAAGCAGGTTTCTCCAACCGAAGTTTACTATTATCAGGTATTTTCGGCACCGCCGGGTTTACCAGATCGTGACGTAGTGGTGCATTGTACGATTGAGCCTTATAACGCCCGTCGTGGTGTGTTTCGTCTTCACTTTGCCGCAGCGCCGGATTTTATGCCACCGCAACCGGGATTAGTGCGTATGCTCGGCCTGAACTTGACGACAACCTATACGCCACAACCTGATGGCAAGCTGCGTTTGGAGTCGGAGGGCTTCATTGATCCAGGTGGAAATGCACCAGTCTGGGCCACCAACTATGTTCAACGTAATGCGCCATATTCGGTCATGCTCGGCCTGCAACGGGTTGCGAATGACCCCGACTTTAACAAAAGCACCAAGCCTATAATGTTCAAATACATGGAATAAACGACTAAAGCTGGGCTGATCAATGAAGCCTAGCTTTGTCCAATACTTGCTAAGCCTTAATCCAAAAAGTCCGAATAATCCTTTTCCTGATAACCTTTCAGTGTCTGCCACGGCATTTGTTTGGGTGTCGTCTCAACCTCAACCTGCATAATCCGCTGTTGAGTCCCGACGCTATTACCCGACTCAACCCGACGCGGAAACGCCTGTGTGTAATCCCATAATACGCGCAAATAATTACCGTCTTTTTGCCCTTCATACCATTGGCTGCCCGCCGGTGCGGCACGTTTACTGACTTTTAATACTTTAATTTGACGCGGATCCATTAACGAATAGGCGCTATTCCACTGACCATCAAAACCGACGGCATCATAGTCACCCGCAGTAACATTCACGATTTGCTTATCAAACTGATTCACCAAACGCAGACGGGCTTTTTGTGGATCAACTTTGCTAATCCAGCGTGCCGACGCATCCATATCTAAATGTTTATGTTCCTTGGCATCGGCTTGATGTTCGCCTTGCTCATGCGCATGCGCGGGTAACACTCTTTCTACCCACACGTTTTGCGCTTGTCGGTAGACTTTTTCCTGAAAATGCAAGGTGCGGGTAATGCCGTCTGCCGCTAAAGTTTTGCTGTCGTGGGTAATTAATAACGTTAAATCGCCCGCCAAAACCGGATTGGCTATGACGACAAACGCCAACAATAATAGTGATTTTTTCAACATAATAAATTCGCACTTCGGAGAAAGAAAAGGTGGGTTAGAAACCCACCCTACGGCACATCAATGGTGGCAATAAATTACAAACCCATCGCTGTTTTCACTAAACTAAAGACTTTGGTGTTATCCAATGTGCCTTTAAAACCAGCATTGCCTGCCCCACCAGAAAATAACATCACGTCACCACCGCCATGAGTTTCGGTGCCTGCCGAGCCCAATTTAACGCCTACTTCCTGTAAATAGTCGTCAGCCGTGGTGTCGACAATTTTGGTCAAATCATCACGCACGGCTTTACGCGGGCCGCCACCATTGCCAAACACCAGTGTCGTGAACGATTTGCCATTGACATCACGCGCCAAGGTTTTGTCTTTATAGTTGGTGGTATTACCCAAAATATTATTGCCACGATGCGAATAACCATTAAAGGCCATCGTGTGATCGTGGTCGGCAGTAACGACAATCAAAGTGTTGCTCAAATCAACCATCGACAACGCTTTAGCAATGGCGTCATCAAACGCGACGGTATCTTGCAATGCACGTTTGGCATTGGTGCCATGCAAGGCGTGGTCAATACGACCACCTTCGACCATTAAGAAGTAACCTTTGCCAGTATTTTTTGCTAACACCTTAATCGCTTTTTCAGTCATTTCAGCCAAACTGGGCTCATCAATATTGCTTTTGATACGATCTAAATCGTAATTCATGTGGTCTTTATTGAACAAACCTAACAGTTTGGTGGTGGTCGCTGTGTCTACGGCAGCAAGCTCGGTGCCGGTAGATACATAGCTATAACCTTGGGCTTTCATGTCATCGACCAGGTTTTTGCCATCAGTACGCTTACCACCAGAGGTGGTATTAGGGATAAAATGACGTAAGCCACCACCCAACAACACATCAACACCCGTACCCAAAGCCGCGTTATAGCTGGCATTGGCGGGCACAACCTGTGCAGCAATGGCATTTTCACCATCACGATGGCAAATATGCGAATACGTTGCCGCAGGAGTCGCATGGGTAATTCGTGTCGTTGTTACCGAACCCACGGACTTGCCAGCGGCTTTGGACATCTCCAATAAAGTAGTAACCGCATGACCATTACCCGCTGCTGGGCAGGTACTATCAGAACCAGAAATATAGGATTTTTTGGTGTCGTCGTAAGAGCTGGTATCAGCGCTCATTGAGATCACTTCGTTATTCATTTTCACACCGGTCATATAGGCCGACATCGATGGGGCGCTGTCGGTGGTCTGCGCATCATTAGAAAAGGTTTTGATGCGCGCCGTGCGACGCAGGCTTTCCATATTGAGCTTGCCAGACTCGCCATAAGCATAAATACGCGCTGCGGTTACCGTGGTAGGCCCCATGCCATCACCCAAAAAGAAAATGACATTTTTGGC
>CANBZV010000179.1 GCA_947373945.1 Moraxellaceae bacterium | reverse complement strand
TTGTTTTGGCCAGCGATGCTCGATGGCGCTGGCTTCCGTAAACCGACTGGCATTTTTGCCCACGGCTTTTTGACCGTCAATGGCCAAAAAATGTCCAAGTCGCGCGGTACGTTTATTAAAGCGCGTAGCTATTTAGACAATCTCAATCCTGAATATTTGCGTTATTACTTTGCTTCCAAACTGTCAGGAACCGTGGAAGACATTGACCTGAATCTTGAAGACTTTACCTTTAAAGTGAATAGTGATTTAGTAGGTAAAGTAGTCAATATCGCCAGTCGTTGCGCTGGTTTTATCAACAAACAGTTTGACGGCAAACTAGCTGATGTCTGTGCCGAGCCTGAATTACTGGCACAATTTGTTGATGCTGGAACAAGCATTGCTGAACATTTCGAAAACCGTGATTTTAGTCGTGCGGTCAGAGAAATCATGGCCTTAGCCGATAAAGCTAATCAATATATTGATGAGAAAAAACCATGGGCGCTCGCCAAAGATCCGGCGAACCGCGAACAAGTACAAGCGGTATGTAGCGTTGGCTTGAATATGTTCCGTCAATTGATTGTCTATTTAGCGCCAATTCTGCCTACAACAGCAGAAGCCAGTCGCACCTTCTTGAATATTGAGTCGTTGGCATGGGAAACACGGCAACAATTGTTGCTTGGCCATGCTATTAATGCCTTTACACCGTTGATGACTCGTGTCGAAAAAGACAAAGTCGCGGCGATGGTTGAAGCCTCGAAAGAAGATTTGGCCGCAACGGCTGCACCTGTTGCCGAAGTAAAAAAGGACAGCAAAAAAGCCAAAACTGCTGAGCCAGCCGGTATAGAGCCCATTGCGCCCACGATCAATATTGATGATTTTGCCAAAGTCGATTTCCGTATCGCCAAAATCGTCAATGCCGAGCATATTCCTGAAGCGGCCAAGTTATTAAAACTGACGCTGGATTTGGGCAATGAACAACGCACCGTATTTGCGGGTATTAAATCGGCTTATAAGCCTGAGGATTTGATTGGTCGTTTGACAGTGATGGTCGCCAACCTCGCGCCTCGACAAATGAAGTTCGGTGTTTCGGAAGGTATGGTGTTGGCGGCTGGTGCGGGCGGGAGCGAGATTTTCTTGTTGTCGCCAGATAGCGGCGCGGCGCCAGGTATGAAAGTTAAATAAAGTCACCCTTCGACTCTGCTCAGGGAGCGTTTTTATGCTAACTGAGCGGCGTTGTGTTGGCTGAGCTGAGTCGAAGCCTAATTTAGGCGTTGAACTTCGTTTTTTAGTTTTCAGCAACACAAACTAAATCTCAAAAATCAACAGACCCTAGGCTTTAACCGCTTTCCCCATCCAATCCGCTGCATAACCGACAATATTTTCCCAGCCCTTTTCACCCACCAGCCAATGGGCATGATTAGGGAACTCACGATAAGTCACTAAATCTTTGTATTTATCGGCAATTTTACGTTGCACATATAATGGGGTAATTCGATCTTCCTGACCGGCTAACACTAACATTGGGCAAGTGACTTTAGCCGCATCAACACGTGTTGCATGTTGACGATCTAGCAACCAATAACCGATTTCAAAGGCCGCTTGACCAGATTCATACACAAAGTTGTTATAGGCTTCACGTTGTTGTTCGGGCGGCAGTAAATGCAACATCGCATAAACAGCTTCATCAAAGCCCAAGCGCATAGGTTTTTGCCAAAATTGCCATTGTTTCATCACCGACCAAAAGCTTTTAATCACCGTTGGCGTTAACGCCAAAATCCCAGCTGGCGAAGCCGGTGCAAGTAATACCAGCGCTTTAGCCAAGTCACGCTCGGCCAATAACTGCGCTAACAAGCCGCCCATCGAATGACCAAGGATGATTGGCTTAACACCCAATTGTCGAATCTCTTTTTCTAAATCATCAACATAATCTTTAATACTGGTCGTACCCAAATCACCATGCGGCGTGGCGTCAGGACTGACATCATGGTGCCGTAATGTTGTGCTCACACAGCGATAACCTCTAGCTTCTAAATAGTTTTTATAGTTTTGCCAATACCAGCCACCACCCCACATACCGTGAATCATAAATACGGTTTCGGACATGGTTGTCTCCTACAGCTTGTGAATATCTAAAATGAAAGTGATAAATAGAATGTGCGTTTTTATTGTTCTGCGCTTGATCATTAGCGCCAGAGCTTATTCTTTTTTACGCTTGTTTTTGAGTGGAAGCAAGATAAGAAGCCAAGGGGTAAAAGCCATTACCCCTTGGCCAATGATGTTAAGCGACTTTATGCATATTACTCACAAACAAATGCGCTAAATGCGGCGCTAAAGCATTAGGGATATCATGTCCCATGCCATCAATCAGTTCAAAGCGCGCGCCTTTGATACTTTTAGCCACTGCCTTGCCGCAGGCTGGACGCAGTAATTTATCTTCTTTACCATGAATCACAATGGTCGGCACACGAATGTGTCGAGCCAAGGATTTGATATTGCCAGTACCCATCACCGCAAGAAAATGGCGCTTGACGCCTGCTGGATGAAAGCTTCTGTCCATTAAACCACCCGCAAACGTTTTAATTTCACCGCTACTCATGGGATAGCCTGGGCTACCAATGGCAGTAAAAAGCTTAACGCTATGCTCAAGTAAAACTTCACGCGGCGCATGAGCACCCGGCCCTTTAATGAGCGGAAAAAAGGCTTTGGGATGTGGTGGCGGTAACATCGGCTGATTGTTGCTTGAAAACAAGATGCCTAAACTGAGCACCCGTTCAGGATATTTAGCTGCCATGATTTGGCCAATCATACCGCCCATGGACGCACCAACAATATGCGCTTTATCAATGTTTAGCGCCGACATTAAACCAATGGTATCGGCAGCCATATCGTATAAATTATACGGCGCAGGATTAGGCAAACCCAATTGGAAACGCGCCATGGCCATCCAGAAATTTTGCTTAATGCTACGTTTTTTGATTTTGCTCGATAAACCAATATCACGATTATCAAAACGAATCACTTGATAACCTTGTTTTACTAAGGCTTGGCAAAACGATTCAGGCCATAACAAGAGCTGTGCACCCAAGCCCATAATTAAGATCACCGCTGGTGCTTGTTCATCGCCCCAGCATTCATAGGCCAGTTCAATATCGCCCACGGTTGCAAGACCTTGTTTTCTCATCATTTAACCTCTGTGCAATTATCAATATAGAAGTCAGTCTTTCGCTGACTTGTTGGGTTAAAACCCAACCTACAACACTTATTTACTTTCCACAGCATATTTCTTACGGTTGCGTGTTAGTGTCTTTTTCACTGTTTTCGCAACATTCTCTGCCGATACACTGATAGGTTCAGGCATTTCTGCCAACCACGACTGCCACGGCGGAACCCAGCCACCTACAGCTTTTTCCAGCACCAAGGCACTGGCAATAGTCAAATGGTCATTATTTTGATTGGCAATGACCTGAATACCGGTAGGAATACCGCCCGCATTCAAACCCATGGGTACTGCGGTCGATGGCAACTCCATGGCATTAACAATGGCGCAATCAACAAAATCAAACGGCTTGAAAATCGGTGCGCCATGACGCGGCGCTACTTCGGGAAATGTCGGCATAACCAACACACCATCATCGCCGAGGATAGCATTTAATTGCTGTTTAAGTTGTTTGCCCATGTCAACAAAACGCTGACGTTGCCCTGACGCTAAATTAGGAAACTGCTCCAGTAAGGTCAACATCAGTAATGGCAAGGTATGTGGTGATTTTTTGCCTTTAAAAGCCATGCCCGCCAAAGCTCGAATCGGATGTTTAATATGATGCTCACCAAACAACATCGACGTGAACGAATGTTCTGGTGTTGATGAGTCGGACAAAATGCTCGACCAAATCATAAAAGCATCATCTATTAACGGCAAATCAATGGTGACATGCTGTGCGCCCTTGTTTACCAGCGCATCAACGGCACGTTGCTGGGCATCGAGAATATCAAAGGTTGCTTTCGGGCCACGCTCTGGAGCAATTGTAATCACCCGTAGCTTGCTGATATCGACATCTTTGACTGACTGTAAACGGTGACTATTTTCACCCGCCAAAATTCGCACCAACGGCTCTAAATCTTCGGCACAACGACACAAAGGCCCTGCCGATAAATAATTTAAGGTTTGACCATGAGCACTCGGAAAGTGTCCGTCATTATTAATTAACAATGGCGACCCTTTATGGCCAAATACACCGTTAAAGAACGCAGGCATACGAATGGAACCCGCGACATCCGAGCCTAAACCAAACGGACTCGCACCTGCACCGACAATAGCTCCTTCGCCACCCGATGAACCACCGGTAATACGGCCTCGGTCGTAGGCATTTTTACTGCGACCATAAACACGATTATAGGTTTCGTACCACATCGCCAATTCCGGTGTATTGGTAACGCCCAACGGAATAGCGCCCGCTCGCCGTAATGCAGTCACGGCATACGAGTCTTGTTGACCATAAACATCTTTACGCGACACCATGCCCACTACTTGCGGCATACCGGTAAATTCAAAGGTATCTTTAATGGTACAAGGCACGCCCAACAAGGGCGGCAAACTGGCCAAATCGGTGGTGTTGGCAATAAGCTGATCTGCGGCGTCGGCTTCGCGTAAGGCATCGATAAAACGATTATGTACGAGCGCATTCAGACGTGGATTCACGCATTTGACTTGGGCAATATGCGCCTCAACGACGGCACGCGACGTCACTTTTTTTGCACGAATATCAGCAGCTAACGAGATGGCCGATTGCTTTAACAGCATAACTCCTCCATTTTAAAGCGTATTATTCAGTTTAATTATGTGTACTATCGTGCAAATTAGAGGGTAAATCTAGGTCTTATTGCGCCATTTTGCTTGTCATTGTTGTCACTTGACGCCAACGAAAAGACAGAGATCAACGACGCTAACCTTGTGAGCGCTCGACACATACACGATAATAGCGCCTCACAATTTTGTAGATATGATGATGAGTGACTACTTGCTGTTATTGGTTAGCACCATTCTTGTCAATAATTTTGTGCTGGTGCAGTTTTTAGGGCTATGTCCTTTTATGGGCACGTCAAAAAAACTGGCGACAGCCGCTGGCTTGGCGGCAGCAAC
>CANBZV010000178.1 GCA_947373945.1 Moraxellaceae bacterium | reverse complement strand
CCTTGACGTTCACTGCCTAAATCGGCGGCGTTATAGGAAATATCTTCCAGTAAACGTTCTAATACAGTATGCAAACGACGGGCACCAATGTTTTCGGTACGTTCATTGACTTCAAAAGCGACTTCCGCCAAACGATGAATACAGTCAGGGCGAAACTCAATACGTAAGCCTTCGGTATTTAACAAGGCTTTTGTTTGTTCGGTCAGCGAGAAGTGCGGCTCGGTTAAGATGCGTTCAAAGTCAGACGTAGTCAGGGCATTAAGCTCGACACGAATTGGCAGGCGACCTTGTAACTCAGGAATCAAATCAGACGGTTTAGCTAAATGAAACGCGCCGGACGCGATAAACAAAATATGGTCAGTTTTCACCATGCCATATTTGGTGTTGACCGAGCAGCCCTCAATTAGCGGCAGTAAGTCACGTTGCACACCTTCGCGGGAAACATCGCCGCCGCCATGAGAGTCGCCACGACGACAGACTTTGTCGATTTCATCTAAAAAGACAATACCGTTTTGCTCAACCGCTTCTAACGCTCGCGCTTTTAAGTCATCTTCGTTGACTAGTTTGCTGGCTTCCTCTTCTTTGAGGCGTTGACGTGCATCTTTAATTTTGACGCGTTTGCTGCTTTTGCGGTCTTTGTTGATGTTGCTGAACATGCTTTGCAGTTGGCTGGCCATATCTTCCATGCCCGGAGGCGCCATAATATCGACACCCATTGGCGAACTGCTCAGCTCAATTTCGATTTCACGGTCATCCAGTTCGCCAGCTTGTAGTTTACGGCGAAAAATTTGGCGCGTAGCGTTGTCGCTTTTATCGTGATTGGCACTGTCTTGATCCCAATCGTTGCCAGTGCGCGCAGGGCGTAGTAAGGCATCTAGAATACGTTCTTCAGCGGCTTCTTCGGCGCGGTAATCGGTTTTTTCCATCGCCGATTGGCGTTCGTTTTTAATGGCAACTTCCATCAAGTCACGAATAATGGTTTCAACATCTCGACCGACATAACCCACTTCAGTAAATTTAGTCGCCTCTACTTTGAGAAAGGGGGCATTAGCAAGTTTGGCCAAACGACGGGCAATTTCTGTTTTGCCGACACCAGTTGGACCAATCATCAAAATGTTTTTTGGTGTCACTTCGTGGCGTTGCGCTTCGGTGAGTTGCATACGCCGCCAGCGACTACGCAAGGCGAGAGCGACAGCTTTTTTGGCGGCAGTCTGGCCAACAATATGGCGATCCAGTTCATGGACAATTTCGCGCGGGGTCATAGTAGTCATGTTGGATTCATCCTGCCTTAGAATTTCAATACTTCAATGATGTGATTGTGGTTGCTGTAAACACAAATGTCGCCCGCCAGTTGTAGGCTTTTTTTCGCGATCACTTCGGCGTCCAAATCAGTGTTTTCACTTAAGGCGCGGGCAGCGGCGAGGGCATAGTTACCGCCTGAACCAATGGCTAAAACGCCATGTTCTGGCTCTAAAACATCGCCAGTACCAGTAATAATAAAAGAAGCGGTTTTGTCAGCAACAATGAGCATGGCTTCTAAACGGCGTAGCGTACGGTCGGTACGCCAGTCTTTGGCCAACTCAACAGCAGAGCGAATTAAGTTGCCACCGTGTTTTTCCAGCTTGGCTTCAAAGTGGTCAAACAGCGTGAAGGCATCGGCAGTGCCACCCGCAAAACCAGCCAGTACTTGATTGTGGTACAAACGTCGAACTTTGCGTGCAGTTCCTTTCATGACGGTATTACCCAACGACACTTGGCCGTCGCCGCCTAAGGCCACGCAATTATCGCGGCGCACACAAACAATGGTTGTCATAGCTGTTCCTAGCAAAATGAAAATCTATGTAGTTAAAGTAGGGACTTAAACGTGTATTTCAACTGAAGCATGTAACAACTAACGGAAATATGCTGATTTTGTGGGTAGGTTGGCGAGTTTGGGTGGTATGTTTTCAGGAAAATATGGCATTAGCTGGATGTAGATGTTATTTGTAGCCGCCAATTTATTGAGGGCAGAGTCGATGACAACCATTCAACGTTTGCATGTTGCTACTCGCTATAGCGAAGCCGCTATTTACAATGGTGTAGTGTATTTGGCTGGACAAGTGCCAAACGATGCAACACAAAATATTGAAGGCCAAACAGCCGAAGTGTTGGCGATGATTGATGAGCTATTAGCGCAAGCTGGCAGCGATAAAAATCACTTATTGAGTGTGACGGTGTATTTAAAAGATTTGGCCGATTATGCTGGGATGAATAGAGTTTGGGATGCTTGGCTAAATCAAGGTTATGCTCCGCCGCGTGCTTGTGTGCAAGCGGCTTTGGCGCAGCCTGATTGGAAGGTGGAAATTGTCGTGGTGGCGGGGCAGAAGGATTATTAGGTCATTCGACTCCGTTCAATTGTTGATTGAGCGGAGTCGAAGCCACAATCAACGAAAGTACTCACCTATCTCAGGAAGCATCTTTTTATGCCCGCCACTATTTTTTATCCTGCTTGACCATCATGCTATCAACGCCATCACTTTGTAAGTTTTGACGTGCTTGTGATGCTTTATCTTTGCCAGCAAATGGCCCAACGACAACGCGATACCACACTTCACCTTCTTTGACGGTGACTTTTTGCACACGTACTGGTAGCCCAGACATGACAATATTGGCGCGGCGGCGATCGGCTTCGGCGGAGCTTTTAAAGGAGCCAGCTTGCAAAGTGTAGTGAACATTAGCATCCGCAGGTTTTTTGGCTATGTCTTTGGCTTTGGCAGCAGCCTTATCTTTCTCAAGTTCTTCTTTGGCTTTTTTGGCATCGGCTTCTTTCGCCAATTGTGCTTTATGTAGGTCTTTGGTCCCTTTGTTTGTAATATCCGTATTTTTACTGGCGATTGTTTTTTCTGTTTTATCTTTGGTGGTTGTTACGGTTTTTTCTACATTCTTGCTTGTAACTGGCGTATCCGTTTTGACTGACGCAGGTGTGGGGGTTGTGGTTGGTGTTGCCGCATCAGGGACAGGGGTTGTGACTTTTTGGCTAGGTAACAGCGTATAAAAATCAAAACGCGGGTCGGTTGTATCTTTTGGGGGCGTGTCGGAAGGTGCGGCAACGACAGGGGCTTCTGCTTTATGAACGGGCCGCCACGGATGCCACAGATACAGCACAAATGCTAAAAATAAACCCGTTGCTAAACCAAAGCCAACCAGTAACCAGCTCGGCAAGAATGAGTTAGATGGTGCTTGTGGTGTAGGCGTATTGCTTTTAGGTAAGTTGCGTGTCGCACCTTGGGGTTTCTTTTTACCGTACTTAAACACGAAAAAGCCTCTATTTTTATGTGTGCTGACACAGGAGGTCGGGTGCGAAAAACGCACCGCAACCATCAACCAATTACATTTTCTCAGGCGCACTAACGCCTAATAATGCCAGTCCGTTGGCCAACACTTGCTTAACAGCAAGGCTTAATAATAAGCGGGCGTTGCGGGTGCTTGCATCATCATTAAGCACAATATGGTCGTTATACCAGCCATGAAATTGGCTCGCCAAATCTTTTAAGTAGTTCGACAACTGGTGAGGCTCATAAGCTAATGCTGCCTGTAGTAACACATCGGGATACGCGGCCAGCTTTTTGACTAATTCACGTTCAAAAGTAGACGATAATGAGCCTAGTGCATTCTGACCATCGGCGACTGTAAACGTCCATTGTTTTTCGGCTAATTTTTCAAAAACACGACAAATCCGTGCATGAGCATATTGGATGTAATAAACAGCATTGTCTTTGCTTTGTGATTTGGCTAAATCGAGATCGAAGTCGATATGCTGCTCACTTTTACGCGAAACATAATAAAAGCGGGCGGCATCGTTGCCCACTTCTTCGCGCAATTCACGGAGGGTGACAAACTGTCCTGAACGTGATGACATTTGCACTTGCTGCTCGCCACGCCACAATGTGACGAATTGCACCAATAATACGTCGAGTTTATTGGCATCCAAGCCCAGCGCTGTAATCGCGGCTTTTACACGTGGGATATAACCGTGATGGTCAGCGCCCCAAATATTGACGATTTTGTCTAAACCACGTTCGTATTTATTGAGATGGTAAGCAATGTCGGAGGCAAAATAAGTCGCTTGGCCATTGTCGCGGACAACAACACGGTCTTTTTCGTCGCCAAAATCGGTAGACTTAAACCACAAGGCGCCGCCTTTTTCGTAGATAAAGCCATTTTCTTGCAGTTTCTTGACGACTTTATCAATCGAACCATCATCCGCTAAGGTTCTTTCAGAAAACCATTGCTCGTAAGTCACGCCAAAACCAGCAAGGTCATCTTTAATGTCATTCAAAATACTATCTAAAGCAGCACGGAAAAATATCTCATAACCGGCATCACCTAACAGTTTACGGCTGTTATCTATCAAGCCATCAATGTGTGCTTCTTTATCGCCGCTAATAACTTCACCAGCCTCATTTTTGACTTCATCGGCAGCAACATCAGCAAACACAGCGCTGATATCCTGTTGCCATTTGTCGCCTTCAGTGGCAATCACTAATTTGGCGATATCAAAAATATAATCGCCTTTATAGCCATTTGAAGGGAATTTGAATTCAACGCCATTTAATTGCAGATAACGCAAAAAGGTACTGGTGGCGAGAATAGCCATTTGCCGACCGGCATCATTGACATAATATTCACGCTCAACCTGATAACCAATCGCCTCTAACAATGCCGCGACGGTCATGCCATAAGCCGCACCGCGACCATGACCAACGTGCAATGATGAAGTTGGGTTAGCAGAGACAAACTCCACTTGTACTTTTTGTTGTTGGCCATGCTGACTACGCCCAAAGTTTTCTTTTTGGCTCAAGATGTCATTAAGCACCGCAAATTCGGCTTGTGCTTGTAAATAGAAGTTAATAAAGCCAGGGCCAGCGATATCAATTTTGGTGATCACTTGATTTTCAGGCAGGGCAGCCACAATTTTTTCGGCCAAATCGCGTGGTTTTAAACCCGCAGCTTTGGCGGCAACCATCGCCAGATTACATGCCCAGTCGCCGTGAGTATTGTCCTTGGTGCGCTCTAAGGTGCTTTTATTGACCCAGTCCATGGGAATGACGTGCTGCTGTTGCAACTGTTGTAGGGCAATATCTAATAGGCTTTGGAGCTGACTTTTCATGGTTGCTAAAAAAATGGTTAAAAATTAAGACGGCCATTCTACCGAAAATTATGCAAAAGGGGATGGAATTGTCAGACAAGATGACAGCTT
>CANBZV010000177.1 GCA_947373945.1 Moraxellaceae bacterium | reverse complement strand
TGGAAATGGAGATAATTATGCGTCCTAGTGGTCGTCAAGCTGATGCCTTACGCGCTGTGCGTTTTACCCGCAATTACACTAAACACGCCGAAGGTTCGGTTTTAGTCGAATTTGGTGATACTAAAGTCTTGTGTACTGCCAGTGTTGACTCTGGTGTGCCACGCTTTCTAAAAGGCAAAGGTGAGGGTTGGATTACCGCTGAATACAGCATGTTGCCACGCGCCACGCATACTCGAAATGATCGTGAAGCAGCCAAAGGCAAACAAGGTGGCCGGACGCTGGAAATCCAACGTCTGATTGGTCGTAGTTTGCGAGCAATGGTCGATTTGAAGAAGTTGGGTGAAAACACGATCGTGATTGATTGCGATGTTATTCAAGCCGATGGCGGTACTCGTACCGCCGCAATCACCGGTAGCGCTATTGCTTTGGTCGATGCATTAACTTATATGCTCAACAAAAAAATGATGAAACAGGATCCGCTCAAGCATTTGATTGCTGCGGTTTCGGTTGGTATTGTTAATGGCGAAGCGGTATTGGATTTGGATTACGACGAAGACTCCAACTGTGACACTGATATGAATGTTGTCATGAGTCAATTGGGTGGTTTTGTTGAAGTGCAAGGCACCGCCGAAGGCAAAGCCTTTACGCGCGAACAAGCCGATGCCATGTTGGTTTTGGCTGAGAAAGGAATTCAGTCCTTGATTCAGCAACAGCAAGAAGCATTGGGCTGGTAAGTATTGTATTGCCATAACCATTGATAGGAGTCAATCTCCTATCAATGAGCTATTGGTCGTCAGATAATGGCATCCGTCGGACACCAATTGTCAGTGAAATGTTAAAAGTTGTATCATCATATTGTAAGTGGTATTAAAATCGTGTAATTGAACAAAGGTACGACAAGGAGAGTTTTTAATTCATCGGGATTTACACCAACTACGTGTATCCTAAGAAAGCGAAATAACTTTCGCTCATTTTAAAAAGAAAGATAATGACTACTACTTCCTATCACAACAGAATGTCCGTTTTGGATGAAAGTACGCTAACAGGCTTGGGTGGAACATCTGGGTTGGCGTCGCCATTGGTCAAACGAGTAATTACTCTTTACCGCCAAGAAGCAGCAAAATTGGTACAAGGGATTGAATGCGCTATTGATGCGGGTGACTCTGAAGTGTTGGCACGATTCGCGCATACTTTAAAGTCATCATCAGCCTCCATTGGTGCAAATGCTTTGTCTCATGTGGCGAAGCAAGTTGAACATTTAGCGAGACAGTTACATATTGCTGAAGCAAAAGCATTATTAACGGTCTTGCACATTGAGCTTGCCCAGTTGATGGATGAACTGACTTCTTTTGAACAAAAGCTTGTTGCAACAGCCGCCTAGATAGGCGAATTAACCAGGATTGTTATTTTAAATACTCAAAACCATTATGGTTGATGGGCAGGCGTGTGCCTGTGATTTAAAATAGCCCTGTCAATGTTGTTGTGGCGCGCGGTTTGGGTATTTTCATGACCACTAAAATTCTTGTTATTGATGATGATCCGATTATTCGTTTATTGGCGGTTGAGAAATTAGCCGAAGACGGTTTTCAGGTCATTGAAGCTGCCGACTCCGTCACTGGGATCCAATTAGTTATTGATGAAAAGCCAGACTTAGTATTATTGGATGTCATTCTGCCCGATGTCGATGGCTATCAGGTTTGTCGCCATTTGCGCTCATTGCCTGCGTCACAACATTTACCAATCGTTATGCTGACGGGCTTGGACGACACTGCTTCCATTGTTCAAGCCTATAACGATGGCGCAACAGATTTCTTTGCCAAGCCAATTAACTGGAAACTGTTGGGTTATCGTCTGCGTTATATTCTGCGGGCAGGGCGCACGGTAGAACAGTTAGCGCATAGCGAAGCGGCTTTAGCGGGTGCGCAGCGCTTGGCACATTTAGGCAGTTGGGAGTGGTGGCCGGCTACCGATACCACCAAGCGTTCTGATGAGTATTATCGCATTTATGGGATGCACCGCGAAAGCTTGGCTCCTTCGATGTTTGCTGTAATGCCTCAAGTCCACGCCGAAGACCATGACCGTGTCAAAGCGGCATTGGATTTGGCGATGACGAAAGGCCAGTCCTATCAACATGAATTCCGCATTTTAGCGCCACACTCAGGTGTGCGGGTCTTACACGAACAAGCGCAAATTTTTAAAACTGAAACCGGGCAAATTAGTTGCATCGAAGGCATTACTCAAGACATTACCGAGTTAGTAGATGCCCAGCAACGCATTCGAAATCTTGCCTATTACGATGCCTTAACAGGATTGGCCAACCGCCAACTGTTCCGTGAATTATTATTGCATGAACTCCAGCGCGCTCAGCGTCAAGACAAGCAATGTGCCTTGTTGTTTATCGACTTGGATCGCTTCAAGCGGATTAACGATACCCTTGGCCACGATGTCGGCGATATGGTGCTGCAAATTGTCGGTAATCGGATTAATACTTGTATTCGTAGTGGCGATATTGCCGCGTTGCATCAGTCAACATCGGGTAAGAATGAACAAGTCGCCCGTTTGGGGGGAGATGAGTTCACGGTGGTATTGACGGATATTGGTCAACCTGAAGATGCCGCAGTGGTCACCAGACGTATTCTTGAAGCCATTGCTATGCCTATTCAAATGGGTGCGCAAGAAGTAATTGTCACTGCCAGCATTGGTATCGCCTTAGGGCCTAGAGATGGTTACGATGTCGAAAATCTGTTAAAAAACGCTGACTTGGCGATGTATTCTGTGAAGGATAAAGGCCGAAACAACTACCATTTCTTTGATCACACCATGAATGAGGCGGTACTCAACAAGTTCGCGCTAGAAAATGATTTACGTAAAGCGATTGAGCAAGATCAGCTAGAACTGTACTTTCAGCCTAAAATCAATCCAATGACTGGTGAGATTATGGGCGCAGAGGTCTTGTTACGCTGGAAACACCCACATCGCGGCATGATTCCTCCTGTCACCTTTATTCCTGTCGCTGAAGAGTCGGGCTTTATTGTTGAATTGGGTGTGTGGGTATTGAATCGGGCGTGTGAAATTAATCGTGAGTGGCAACGTCGTGGCATGCCAATTGTGCCGCTAGCCATCAATCTGTCGGCGGCTAACTTCCGTCATCCTGATTTATTATCGGGCATTCGTAAAACGCTGGATGATTTGAATTTGCATCCTAACTTCTTGGTGATTGAACTCACTGAGGGTATTTTGATGCAGGATGTCACCGAAACTATCGAAACCCTGCAAGCTTTAAAAGATATGGGTATTTATTTGTCGGTGGATGATTTTGGCACGGGCTATTCCTCACTGAATTATCTAAAACGTTTCCCGCTGGACGAGCTGAAAATAGATCGTTCGTTTGTCAAAGATATTATCAGTGACCCTAATGACGCCGCTATTACAGCAGCCATCATTGGTCTGGCGCAAAATCTGAAACTGAGTGTCGTTGCTGAAGGTGTAGAAACCACTGAGCAGGCGGACTTTTTATTACGACGCGGCTGTAGCACTATGCAGGGCTTCTTGTTCGCCAAACCGATGCCCCAACAGGAGTTCGAAGAATTGTTGATGTCGGGTATGGATATGGGTGATATGCAGGCCGTGTTTATGGTGGAAAATTAAGCCTTATCTGTAGAGGCGGTTGGTGAACCGCCTCTATCATGAGAGCTTACTGCTTCTCTGCCATCGCGATGGTGTAAACCTTACCTTGTTTAAGTTTGCTGTAGTTGCCAAACACTTCTTTAAATGTCCGACTAATAAAATCACGCAAACCATTGATGGTAACGACGTAAAAACGACCACCCACTTCTAAATGTTCAAGTGCATCATACAAATACAGGTAATGCTGCTCTTTGCTGACTTTGGCGGGCAGATTCGACAAAATAATATCAAACTTACGGTTGCCAACCGCGCTAAAGCCATTGCTCAACAAAATCTCGGTATTATGAAGTTTGTTAAGAGTGCAGTTTTTGCGTGCGTAATCGACAGCAACGAAGTCTTTATCCAACAATACGCTCGTGCCTTGAGGTGCTTTTTTCGCACAGACCATGCCCAATATACCGTAACCACAGCCAACATCTAAACAGTTGTCGGTGGCTTTAAAATCCACGTGCTCCAGCAGTAAACGTGAACCGTCATCAATGCTCTCGGGGGAAAAAATACCCCAAGTTGAATGAAAGGTATAGTTATCGCCTAACACGGTGTCATTAAAAACGATATCTTGCCGCCAACGGGCAAGGGTGGCGGCATCAAGAGAAGATTTAACAGTCATTGGTTGATTTATTCGTCTTAAGAATTAGGGTTGATGCCATTTTCTACTAATTACTGGCCATCCTCAATCGCACGTTGGTTTTTCTTTTGCTCTTTTTGGCAGTTTTCAACGAGGTTATAGTCTTCTAAGATCGTACTTTCGCCGTTGTTCTTGCGGCATCATCTGAAGCCGACGCGTCCTCAGCGCACGCATCGGCGTAGCAATTAAGCCAAATAATCAATCATCAACGGCGCATGATCAGAAAAGCGTTGGCTTTTATAGACTTCAGCGTGCGTGACTTTTTCGCGCCAATTGGGGCTGGTGATTTGATAGTCAATCCGCCACCCAACGTTGTTATCCCATGCGCGACCACGATTCGACCACCACGTATATTCTTCGGCTTGTTGATTAACGACGCGAAAAGCATCGACAAAACCGACTTCATCAAACAAAGTGTCTAACCACGCCCGTTCGTGAGGCAAAAAGCCTGAATTTTTCAAATTGCCGCGCCAGTTTTTCAGGTCAATTTGTTTGTGGGCAATATTCCAGTCACCACAAATAATCAACGATTTGTCTTCAGCACGCCACTGTTTTAGAAGTGGCATAAGCTGCTGTAAAAAATCATCTTTTTTGGCTTGTGCCGCTTCTGAGCTGGAGCCAGAAGGCAAATATAACGAGGCAATCGTCAGTTCGCCAAAACGAGCCTCTAGCCATCGACCTTCGCTATCACACAAACCAAAACCTAAACCTCGAACGACGGCATCAGGTTTTTGCCGTGAATAGATGGCAGTGCCCGCATAGCCCGCTTTTTCCGCAGGGAAAAACTCAATGTGCCAGCCACTAGGCTGGTGGTCCAAGCTCAGTTGGTGCGGCTGAATACGAATTTCCTGCAGACAAACGACATCTGCGCCACTTTGCTCTAACCAGTCAAAAAAGCCTTTACTAGTCGCCGAACGAATGCCATTAACATTCAC
>CANBZV010000176.1 GCA_947373945.1 Moraxellaceae bacterium | reverse complement strand
CGACCGGCGAATTCGGGGGTAAAACCCGAGTCATAACTGTAATAACCGGTAGCTGCAATCAGGAAACGGGCGGTAAAAATCTCGTCCTGACCTGTGCTTTCGTTATGCGCCGTTACCGTCCAGTGCGCTTTGTCCGACGACCACGAGGCGCTGAGCACCTTACGGCCAAAACGGATATGCGGCGTGACACCGTAACGTTCGGCGGTATCAGTGACGTAGCGCTTTATCGACGGGCCATCAGCCAACACTTTGGACTCGCGCCAAGGCCGGAAACTGTAGCCAAAGGTTGACATATCAGAGTCAGAGCGTATGCCAGGGTAACGAAACAAATCCCACGTGCCACCGATGGCACTGCGCCGTTCGAGGATGGCATAGCTTTTATTTTTGAACTTGCGCGTCAAATGGCACGCCGCGCCAATGCCTGACAAACCCGCCCCCAGAATCAACACATCGAAATGTGATTTGGACATAAGGTGTTCTCCGCTGTAATTATGCTTTTTAGCTTCCCATCGCCAAGCGTAGTTCAAATTTGGCTTGGCGAATAGGGACTATCGTCCCGATTCTACGCCAAGTTAAAGCGGAAAGTATTTGCTGAATTGACTGGGAAGGTGGTTAATGTCGTCACGACCGTTTTCACCACCTAAATCCCTTTATTCTTCTTTGTAGGTAAACGGCAAAGGCCCGGTGGCGTCTCGATATTCCGGCAACTGCACCATACGCTGCATACCGAGCAGTGAGGAATAGGGAGACTTGCGTTGAATGAAGTTGGTTGCCCAAGCTGGTGAAAAACCACCCGGGTTGATATAGCCTTCAAAGACAATTAGCGTTTTGTCTTTTTCAATAGGGGTAAACTTAAAGACCAGATCCTGAGCCACCATCCGCACTAGGCCGGGTTTAGGCGGGATATAGTCTGGCGCGGCACTCATTTTCAGTACCATGAAGCCCTTTTTGGCCGTATACGGCTCCACGACGGCATGGACGACGGAGTCACGCTCCGGCATCAGTGGGGCATTGAATACCTGATAATAATAGAACTCCCGATCCGAGACTTTTTTCAGTAACCGGGACTCACTGGTCGACCAGAACCACCTTTTGAGATTATCCGCATCGAACTGAACTCTGGCCACCGTTTCCAGCGACGCATCCATCACAGCACTGACACGCATCGAGCGAAATTTTTTGTCATCTTCCTGTTTGACCTCAATCCTTATCTGATGCATACGATCATCTTTAACCAGCATCCAGTCCTTGTTTCCACGCGCTGACGGCATGTTGGTCAAACCATCATCATCCGCCCAGCCTTGCGCGCCGATAAAACAGAGCATAACCGGTATCATTTGCCACTTATTCATTCTCATATTTAGTCACTCTCATTATTGTTTTGTGAGCAACGGGGACGGCGCTGAAAGACAGCCTCATCCGCTAAAGAGCCTGAGGCCCTACGTTTCTCTTATCAGGGTAGGAATGATGGCTTTTTTGACACATGACACATCCACATTTGTATGGAGTCTTATACTGATTTTACTGATGCTTCAGACGCATCAGAATGCAACTCCCTTGCTGACGCCTGTTTCGGTGGCCGTATAATGGTTAAGAAGATCCATTCATGATAGGGTGAAGTGACTGTTATAGAAGCCGTGTGTACTGGCATCGGCTAGTTGAAATCAGCACCTTTTTCGTTATGAATACGGATACTTTCGCAATACGCATACGACACACTGAATACTGATGATTCCAAGTATAAAATAGTAGTGATGAGAGCTAGCCCGCGTTGTTTTTCCCCAGTTATTCACGTTATAAACCACAATAGAGCTACTCTTAAACATGTACATGCAATACACAGCTATCCCTACCTAGTGACATAAGAATGTTACAAGTACAGAATGAACACATTGTGGCCACTAAACTGGTTGTCCCCGTCAGCCCGGCGCGTATGGTGCTGCGCCCCCGCTTGCTACCGCCAGAAGAGAACACGCCAGTTATTTTGCTGTGTGCGCCCGCCGGTTATGGCAAAACAACCCTGATTTCCTCTTGGATAAAAAATCTCTCCGTACCAATCGCCTGGTTGTCTCTGGACAGTGGTGACAATGCTCCCGACCGATTTCTGATGCATTTGGTCGGCACTATCCAACGACAGATGTCCGATTTTGGCGATGCGCTGATCAATGCTCAGGGTGTCACTCCCACTCCACCCATATCAATACTGATGCGGCTACTCGTCAACGAACTTTGCGTATTGTCTCGGCCCTTAGTACTGGTTTTCGATGATCTGCATGTCATTCAGGAACCTACTATTCAAGAAGCTATCGCGTTTCTGGTGCAGTACCGGCCGCCAGCGTTGCAATTGATTTTGGCAACTCGCACCGACCCTGCCTTTCCGTTAGCGCGACTTCGGGCACAACGACAATTGCTGGAGTATCGCACTGAAGACCTGCGCTTCACGCTGTCAGAAGCCGAGCAGTTTTGCAACGAAATCATGAACTTGGACTTGAACCCGGATCTGGTCAGAGTGCTTGATGACCGTACTGAGGGCTGGATTGCCGGTTTGCAATTAGCCGCTTTGTCACTACGTAACAATCACGACAGTTCGAGCTTTATTCATGATCTGGCCGGCAATAGTCGTCATATCACCGACTTTCTGATCGAGGAAGTATTGAGGAATTGCTCGGAAAACACCCAGCAATTTCTGTTGCACACATCCCTATTTGAGCGCTTTTGCGCGCCCTTGTGTGATGCTGTATTTGGCAACGGCCATAGCCGGGCCATGATTGACGAACTGGAACAAAACAACATGTTCATCATGGGGCTGGATAACAAACGCCTCTGGTATCGCTATCACCAGTTGTTTGCGTCCCTGTTGCAAAGTCGACTGGCTGAGCTGGAACCTGAACAGACGAACGCGCTGCATCGTTTAGCAAGCCAGTGGTTCAGCAACAACGGCTGTTTTAGTGAAGCTATCGAGCATGCCATTAAAGCCAGTGACTATAATTCTGCTGCCCAGTTAATGGAAACACACAGCGCAGAACTGTTCTCTCTGGGTCGGTTTGTCACCGTGCGGAACTGGGTGCAACCTTTACCAGAAGGCTTTCTGGCTCAGCATCCCCAGCTGGCCATGACTTGTGCTTGGGCTGAGCTGGTCAGGGACAATCCTGCTGGTGCCAGTCGCTATGTACAGGCCGCGTCGGCGAGTCTGTCCGCTTACCAAGATGGCCCTATCGGCACCACAGAGCGCATGATGTTTGGCCAAATGTCATTGCTGCAGGGCTGTCAATATTGCCGAGAAGGGAAACTGGCCGAAGCCATGACTTGCGCGAGTGAAGCACTTGCATCTTTGTTGCCGGGACAGGTCCTGTACAGGACAGCCGCCGTTTGCTTAGGGATTTGCCACTATGTTCGTGGCGAGTTAGACGTAGCCCAGCCATTACTGGAAACGAATACTGGCATTGCCGAAGCCCGGCGTAACTTGATTGTACCAATTTTTGCCGTGCTGGCACTCGGGCGTTCACACGTATTGCGGGGACAGTTGTCTGCCGCCCGGCAAGTGTACGAAAAAGCACTGCAGGAATGTATAAAGCTCGGCTGGCAGGATATGCCAGTCTGCGGCATCCTCCATATTGGACTGGGTGAAGTCGCCTATCAGATGGACCGTCTGGATGTTGCTGAACAACAGCTAGTGCGAGGTGTTGGCATGACTGCAGTGGGTGGAGTGAAGTATGTTAATGCCTGGGGACAGGTGTTGCTGGCGCAAACACGTCTTGCCACGGGACTTACTGATCAGGGGTTCAAGCCTGAACAAGAAGCAGCCCTAATGGGTTATTCCGGCCGCTTCGTGGTTGATATTCCACCGTTATCGGCGGCACTGGCCCGGCTTTGGTTTCGTCAAGGCCGTATGGATATGATATTGCACTGGCAGGATGTTGCTCAGCTACCCGCTGACAGCCAGCCTGCCATTGAGCGGGAAGCCGAGTATCTTATCCGTGCCCGTTATTTGATCGCAAACCAACAAATGACCAAGGCACTGGAACTGCTGGAGTGCCTGACCCCGAGTGTGGAAAACGGCAAACGCCACTTTGTCCTGCTGGAGATACTGCTGCTCAAAACGCTAACCTTGCATGGACAAGGCCACCATGCGCGGGCACGGGCGGAACTTCAACATGCCGTCGTATTAGCGGAAGCAACGCGGGTTGTTCGCCTGCTTATTGATGAAGGCCCAGTTCTGGCAATGCTGTTACGCAAACTGGCGGACAGTAGCCCGCCAGAAAGTTATGTGCATCGCTTGCTAGATCATTTCGTGACAGCAGGACCCCACATGACGGCAGTAGCAGGTGCAGAAGCTGTGCTGCTAAGTAAGAAGGAAAAGCAGGTAGCCATCTACATATCCAAAGGTTTGACAAGTCAGGAAATCGCAGAGGTTATGTTTGTTGCCCGCAGTACAATCAACACGCATATACAAAGCATTTATGCCAAGCTAGGTGTCAACAAGCGTATACAAGCCATTGAGAAACTACGCAAACTGAGACTGATCTAGAGACTCAGCCTACGGAAGGAGTCTGCACCTACACTTTCAGCTCCGCCAACCCTGCCTCAACCGTAATCACTGGCACATAACCCAATTCATGACGCGCTTTGCTGTCATTAACCGTCACTTCCTTAAAGAACAAATTGACGGCGGTTTTGGTCATCGGCGGCTCGCCTTTTAGCCCCAGCGTTTTCCATAGCATTTCGCTGGCAGCGGCAATGGCATCCGCCAACCACATCGGCGCTTTTTTATTGCCCGGTTCTACGCCTTGGCTACGCATCATTGCGGTGATGAACTCACGAAAATTCACTTGCTCGCCGTCAGTGAGAAAATAAACTTGCCCACCACGAGCAAAACTAGCAGCGAGAATGACACCATGCGAGACATTCTTGACGTTGCACGTCGACATTAGATGTGTGCCGCCGCCAAACCACAACCAACCACCGGAGCGTGCCGCTTCTGCTAGTTTAGGCAACAACGTGGTATCGCCTTGCCCCCAAATAAAACGCGGCCGAACAACAATCGTCGCCAAATCACTACTGTTAGCCACCAGCACTGCCTGCTCAGCCAGTTTTTTCGATAACGGATACATGCCATTGGGCTTAATGGGTAATGGCGTGTTTTCATCGGCATTGATAATGGCCGAGCCACCCGCCAATACCGCCTCAGTGCTGATATGCACCAGCCGCTTAACGCCCGCCTGACGGGTCGCGGCGATGACATTTTTCGTGCCTTGCACGGTCATATGTTCGAAATCCTGCCACTT
>CANBZV010000175.1 GCA_947373945.1 Moraxellaceae bacterium | reverse complement strand
TAACTGGCGTACGACTGCATCGGCCAATAAACCGTGTTGCAAACCCGCGGGCAAACTGGCAAACCAACGACTGCCAATAATGCCAGCTCGATATGATGCGAGTGGGTCTGAATGGGAAATGGACATAGGAGTTGTAGTTTTTATGAGTGGTGGTTGAGTGTCGGTTAGTTGATGAAGTAGCGTCAAGTCTTTGCCGCGAGGCTTTGCTTTTGTTTTAAATTAACACTAGGCATTCAATTTTTAAATACGGGATAAGGATTAGGCAGTGAAGGGATATGTTTATAGACCCATACTATCAATCACTTACATCCATAAACTCTATCGCCACTACTTCTAAGGTGTTAAGACGATTAGGGAGTAAACGCCCTACGACTCTTACTGATGACTCCGAGAAAAAGGCATAAGAAACATCATCATAGGCATTCTCCTCAAAAAAGCAGTTAAGTTCAGGTTGGTTATTCGGTCTTTGACGGAGAGTAAAGCTAAATTTATCCTTATCAAGCTCCCCTATACTTCCTTCTGTGGCCAATAGTGGGCTTTCCCGTTTAACCGACGATATCGCTTTGCGTACTTTATCCGTATGATTCCTTTTTAATCTAACCACTGTACTTCCAACCAACTGCCCCTTGATTTCAGCCTCTTTAATAATGCCGTGCGATGGGGGGACGAGACTACTCAATACCTCTAGCATAGTCAGATCCAATTCCGTATCAAGCTCACCCATAAGCCATTCTAAAGCTAAAGTTAATTTTTTATGTCCTTCACAATATGGATCTAAATCTAAACCTGTCATATCGGATTGAACAGGATCGACACCTGAACGAAAAGAAACTTCAAAACTATTATATGCAAAACTTTGTGTTGGCAAATCACAAAGCTGTTTTAGCCATTTTTCAGGACGGCCTTGTGCTACTGCTGTTGCAGATACCGCTAACATCAAACGCTTAATAGCTGCCGTCGTGCCACTAATAGCTCTGGACACGACACTGGCAGGAACACGACCTTTTTCTAAGCCTTCACCAATCAGCCGATATGAGAAGAATGGCATTAACTCAGGCCATAACATGGCATCTTTAGTTGGTTTAGAAACATCCGGTATATGCTCTATATCACTAACCCGCCACGCTGTCTTTATTTCCCCGCTATAAGCGATATCTACAATCCAAAGCCAAGGCTGATTTAACGCTTCAAATACTGTTTTCACTCCAGTCTTTAACTCGTCAATCAACTTTTGATTCGCTGGCACAGCCAGATAACGCATCAACTGAGTCTCATCATCCTCTGCTGAAAGATAGGCAAGAAACTCTCCATCCTCACCAGAAAATGTAAAAATCATGGGGACTTCAAATTCATATAAGATTTCGAGCGGCCGGAACTCTCCAAACCGCTGAAACGCACATTGAGGAAATGAGTGTTGCCACATAATTATTTATCCAGTTGCATAATAGTAAAACACTCGACGCGTTTCACTTCGTCATAGGCCCACCAAGTCATATGGCTTGGATTTTTACTGGGCGTATCCGCGATTACTCCATGCTCTGTGGTCAATGAAGCAACCGCTATATGGCTACCTAAATGTGGGAATAACTTTTGCTGATGAATGCAACTTTCTAGTGAGGGGAATACAGACAAGCCATGCCTAGTACAAATGTATTCACCCGATACATTTGTTGCGCGACCTCGTTCAGCTTGAGTTAAACAGTCATGGCCAGAAAGAGTAGCGCTTCTACACAACATGTAAATTGTTAAATTACAAGGCATTGCTCGTGATAATGGGCAATCATCAGGCAAATCTTTAGAAAATTTCATACATCCGCTATTTGAATAATAAGTTCCATATTCGAAGATTATCTCATTTAATTTTACGCATAGATAGCATGCACAACTTGCATCAACAAATAGAACGACACAACATGACAACTCTTTCTTAAACAGAAATGCCGTTTATACTACCCTCACATATTCCGCCGAACTGTCCAGCCACCGAAAACAACACCTCGGTAATTTGCCCCAGCGAGTAATAACGCAGGGTCTTATGCATATGTTTTCCACTCCCCCCATGCCATATACAAAACTTAGGCTTGCCCTTACTCTTTCATTGAGCCTAGAACTGTAGCAACGTTACTACAGTTCTTATAAAGGGTGGTGCAAAATGTTAACCATGAGCAGCCGAGAATTTAACCACGACATTGGTAAAGCCGAAAAATCAAGCCATACCAATCCGGTGATCATTACTGAACGAGGCAAACCCACGCACGTCCTGTTAAGTTATGACGACTACCAACAGATGATGAACGCACAACCCAAAATCACCGACTTATTAAGCCTCGCAGTTGATGTTGATTTTGAGCCAACTAACGTCGTCATTCCCAGCAAAGCCGTAGACTTTGACTGATGTTATTACTTGATACCAATGTGGTTTCCGAACTACGCAAAGTCAACATCGGCAAAGCAGACGCACCATTTATTGCTTGGTCTAAGCAACTAATGGTGAGTCAGCTTTACGTATCTGCCATTACCATCATGGAATTAGAAATTGGCATTTTGCAAATCGAACGACGAGATAGTCAACAAGGCCGCCTTCTAAGACTCTGGTTTGAACAGCAGGTTTTGCCCACATTTGACGGTAGAATTCTGGCGATAGATGCCAGAGTCGCATTAGCCTGTGCGCGTTTGCATGTTCCCGACCCACGCTCCGAACGAGATGCGTTAATTGCTACGACAGCCTTAACGCATGGAAAGACTTTAGTGACGCGCAATGTTGCTGACTTTCAGGCAACAGGTGTGGTGATTTTAAATCCCTAGTATAAATAATAGTGTTGGTACGCCCTGCCTTCGACTACTAAGACGTAATTAGCTCATTAAAATATTTAGATTTGAATCTTGCGCTATATGAATTGCGCTCTACGCAAACAGGAGTAGTAGGCCAACCGGCCAGAACTCCTAAATAAGGAAATCCGCGATGAATCACCAACTGCCCCGATACTCTCTGCTAACTACTGGCCTATTTCTTGGCGTTACCGTTGCTCAGGCCAATAATTATTGTTCACGCATAGCAAACACTTGGCCCGAAACAGTCATATGCTCCGACTCTGCTCTAAAAACACTTGATGAAACATTGAACAACACTTACAACCAAGCCCGGCACACTGTCGTCAATAAAAAAGCTCTGCGGGATATGCAACGGCAATGGCTGAGCCAGACCCGAAATCAATGCCGAGACAAGGAATGCCTGAGCCGTGTTTACCACGAGCGTATCGCCGAATTGGGTATCTTCTATGTTTCGGCCTTACCCATATCTTCCAAGTCATTGGGCAATCAGGAGGCCAAAAACATCTGCCAGTCGTTGGCGATATTGGCTGACCAAAAGCGGCTGGCTGACCTTGAAGTGCCTAGCATGGATTTGGACTCAGCCACCAGCGCCATCAATTCTATCTGGAATCTTACAAACGAAGAAAAAGTAACACTGGATGTACGGGAAACAAGATATACGACCAATTATATTGACACTATCTACTTGTTGCGCCTTAGCCCATCAAAACCGCCAGTACGTTTCGCCAGCTTTTTTACCGGTGGCACCTGCGCCAGCTACGAGACTTACAGTATTCCTTACCTGTTATCACATCCTGAAGATAATGGTGATGAGCCAGTGAATATATCAGACGAGGAAAACATGTCGGTCTACTGGGGCGGTGGCGACTATCCTGTTTTCTATCAAGGCCGTAACTTGATGATTACCGCCGATATTGCCAATCACAACAAGGCCAGCATGGTGTCATGGATCAAACCAGACGGCAGAAAACGGCCTTTGTGTTTGTTGAATGTCAAAAACACTGGTCTTAATGTCGCCGCAACAAATAACCGCACATTATGTGCAGGCATAGTTAATGGCACAATTCCTCCGTTATCATGGCAGCCCGTAGAAAATGCGACATACAGTGACGAGTCGCTATTCATCAAGCATTACGGAAATTACGCCAATGGACTCGAAGCAATGACCATTGACCTTGATGGCGACGGCAAACTGGATAATATCGGCAGATTCATCTTTGACTCTGGTGCTGGCTGCGGCTCTACACAAATCTGGTTATCTGCGTTATCACAAAGCTTCGATAAAACAATACAGACACCACTGAATGATCAATTCAGCGAAATTTCTTCCGGCACGATGGATATTTACCCATTTAAGGGGCTTTACTATATTGCAACACGTGTAGATGGAACTAGAAATGGTGTTATTCAGATAAGCAAAGGCGGTATCCAGCAAATATGTGAATTTCAGCAAAAAACAAAAACGACTGTATCGAAGTTCTTTCCAGTTGTGCCTTAGCACACCAGACGAGATGCGTTAATCGCTGCGACAGCGTTAACGCATGGCATGACCTTAGTGACGCGCAATGTTGCCGACTTTCAGGCAACAGGTGTGGTGATGTTAAATCCTTGGCATAAATAACAGCGGTAGGCTGGGCTTTAGCCCAGCATTAATAATATTGTTGGTGCTGGGCTAAAGCCCAGCCTACTCTGGTTACATATTCCTCCGATACTGCCCACCCACCGCAAACAACGCCTCAGTAATCTGCCCTAATGAACAATAACGCACCGTCGTCATCAACTCAGCAAAGATATTACCGTTGTTGATACACACTTCCTGCAAACGTGCCAAGGCGGCAGCAGCGTGATCGCTATGTTGCTGCTGGAAAGTGCGCAGTCTATGTAGTTGCGATTGCTTTTCTTCATCGGTCGAGCGCGCCAGTTCCAGCGCTCCCATCACCGTCTCGCCATTAGGATTACGGAAGGTGTTAACACCAATAATCGGGTATTCACCGCTATGTTTCAGGTGCTCGTAGTGCATCGACTCTTCCTGAATCTTGCCACGTTGATAGCCGGTTTCCATTGCCCCGAGCACACCGCCACGTTCGCTGATCGCTTCAAACTCCTTCAGTACTGCTTCTTCAACTAGATCAGTCAGTTCATCAATAATAAAACTGCCCTGATTCGGGTTTTCGTTTTTCGCCAAACCCCATTCTCGGTTGATGATTAACTGAATCGCCATCGCCCGACGTACACTTTCCTCGGTTGGCGTGGTAATCGCTTCGTCATAGGCATTGGTGTGCAGGCTGTTGCAGTTGTCGTAAATGGCAATCAACGCCTGTAGGGTCGTGCGAATATCATTAAAATCAATCTCTTGGGCGTGCAGGCTGCGACCACTAGTTTGAATATGGTATTTCAGTTTTTGGCTGCGTTCGTTGGCGTGGTATTTCTCGCGCATGGTGATCGCCCAAAGTCGGCGC
>CANBZV010000174.1 GCA_947373945.1 Moraxellaceae bacterium | reverse complement strand
TCTTGTTGACCATCGGTTGCACCAGCAGGGCCAGAAACAACAGCGAAAATAGTCATTTGTTCAGCAGGTGACAAACCGTTAGCCGCATTACCCGAGACTAAGGTGTTGATATTAGAAACCACTGGATCAGAAGCATCTAACAAACCATTACCGTTTTCATCGTAGTACAGAGTTGTACTGAAACCAGCAACCACAGCGATAGCAACATTAGTTTCCAGTACGTTACCTTCGTTGGTAATCACGTGGGTGTAAGTTACAGTACCGTTAGGCGCAACCTGACCACTGGTGCTGCTCAAGATGCTGACGTTACGAATCGTATTAACAGACACGGCATCAACTTTATAGTCGCCAGCATTTGTTAATGGTGATTTGGAACGGAAGAACAGGTTAGTCGTCACAGGTGTTTGGCCTGCTGGTACGGAAACGACCGCACACACTTGCAAGTTGCTACCCGCATTAATCGTACCGGTGTTAGTAATTACAGCGCCAGCACATGAGCCAGAATGGAACACAACGGTCCAACCAGCTGGTAAATCGTTGACACCACCAAAGGTACCATCGTCATCCGCTAACAAATCATAGTTATCGGCAATGGCGGATGTGTTGTTAACGAACAGCGTGAAGTTAGTGCTTGCACCTGGGTTAACGGTGTTGGTAGTAATAACCGTGTTGGTACCTGGGCCATCACCGTTAGCTACACCGCCGCCTACCGCTGCGTTGTTGGTGATATCCACTGTTGCTGCCGCTAAATCACTTAAACGGTCAATAACTGTATCAGGTGTGCCACCCAAATTAGAAACGGCAGTTTTGGTCACAGTAAATGGACCAGCGCCTGTTGCGGTTGATGGCAATGTTGCTTTAACGATAACTTCGTAACGAGCACCAGGAGCCAATGGACCAGTATCTGGAATACCATCGGAGTCGGTAGTTAACAGAACGTTAACACCATCGTTTTTGTACAGCTGGAATGTTGTGCCAACTGGGAAGGTGCTGCCAGACAAGGTAATATTAAAGGTATCTGTACCGTTACCGTTGTTCCAGATTTCGTTCTTGAACACCACGGTGTCGCCTGGGTTAGCTGGGCTAAGCGCAGTGATTGGTGTCACGCCATCAGCAGCAAACGCATCGTTGGTATCGTCAACACCACCGGTGGTGCTTACTGTGGTCGAGTCGTTGGCAGCCACAGATAATGTTTGCAGTACGGTGAAGTTTTGATCATTGGAGTTCAATGGACCAACTGCACCACCCACTGCCGCGCCATTAGCATCATAGCTATATTGCGCCGTGTTGGTGACTACGCCTGGAGGAGTTGTAGAGCCGACTTTGACTTTGAATTTAATAGTACCAGTAACGTTTGGTGCAACCGACGAAATAACAGCAATAACTTTTTTCAAGCCAGCATCGTATTCGTAAGTGATACCTGCAGGGTCACCCAATGCAGCGTTAGTCAATGGTGTGGCAGAGCCGCTCCACAAACCGCCAGAACCTACAGCATAGGTATCCAACTCATAGTCGAAACCTGCTGTTGGGCTTGGGAAGCCATCAGGAATAACGTCTTCGAGAGTCACGCCAGTGGCAGTATTGTTACCTGTGTTACGGTAAGTCAAGGTGTACTCAATCACAGTGCCCGTTGGGCCGGTGATGACATCAGCAGACTTGGTGACGTTGATAACGGCATCGGAAGTAACAGTTGCAGTATCTAGGTTAGATACGGCCGCAGGATCATCTGCTGGTACTGCATTAAATGTTTGCGAGTCCGCAGTAACGGTTGTAATCGCTTGATTATTATTGATAGTGGAGCCAGCACCAGTGGCAAAACCAACAACAACAAAAGTAAACACGCCATTACGTGGCAAAGAAACCGTTGTACCATTGAGGTTAACTGCGTTGTCTGGAACGCCGTCACCATTGCTATCGGCATAAATAGCCAACGAGCTTAAGTCAAACTGGTCTGTACCGCCGCCATTAGCAACGGACAACAAGAAAGTGTCATTGCCGTTACCGGTGTTAGTCAAGGTATGTGGGTATACCAATTGACCGCCCGGTGTAACGAATGCATTGTTAGGTGACGTTAATGTCAGGCTAGCAATTTGTCTAACTGTTGTAGTAACAGGGTTAGATTGCGTAGTACGCGGAGTGGACGTTGAGTCGGTATAGTCTGCGGATGCAATGTTACCGATACTTGTGCCCGCGTCAGGAGCCGCTGCAAAAGCTTGGCCAGGAACAGCAGCCAAACCACCCAAAGCAATAGCAACTGCCGCTGCTATGCCATTAAAACGCCAAATTTTGCTCGTGCTTGGGCGAGCAGTTTGACGAGTGTTTTCTTGAGTACGCATAATTGAGAACCTCTGTTTATGCTTGGTTAATATAAGTTTTAATCGCCTTGCCAGCCCTTGAGAAACTGACACCACTCACTTACGCATCCATACATATTGTGAGCGTCCAGCCTCACGCACGAGTTCGATGTTGCCATCTACTCATCTCGCACGAAGTACAGCAGCGGCGACTGCTGCACTTCGGTCTCTACCACGAACGCTATAACCATACAAAAGACATGGCTATCGCACGCTACGTATAAAATACTTATACGCAGCCTTAAAAAAGATTGATTTATTACACGGCAGGCATCTAGCCTAAACAGAAGGGAAGGAATTTGAGTAAAACCTAGCCACGACTACGAGTCTGATTCCATGATCCTTGACTCATTTTTCACACACAGCAACCAACATCATCTAAACGCTTAATTATTATTGTTGACTCACTTTCATACGCGCACTGACGACAAAAGACTGGTCAGCCGCTAGTTCAGGAACATGCCAACGCAATGCCCGATACTCTTTAGTTGGAACAGGTTCTTTGTTGGCACGTACCAACGGGATTAAAGCAAAATTCTTTTTATCCGTAGTCGCTTCTGCACCTACCGGACTAGCAGTTTTGGCAACAAACTCCATCGCTTCAGGTACGGGCAGAGTAGCGGCCAAATTACGAACTGCATTTTTACTGACATTTTTGTAGGTAGCGCGATATTCTAAAACATCACCCGGTTTCGCTTGGCCGCCATCGGCAAGCGCTTCTTTACCATCTTTAACAACGACTTTGAACGACTCCAGCTTAATTTGAACAGCATCTTTTTTATCAGCAGGTGCTGCAAAAGATGTTGCTGCCAACAGGCATAAACAGCACAGAGACAAAAAATGACTTACAGCTTTATTCTTTAACACAGTAGTACCCTCAACGGTTTGTATGATTTCTACAACCCAACGTCTTCTCAAATTCACACTCTGTACACGAGAGTCAGTCTAAACAAATCACATGTACGCATTATGAACCGAAGAACTATGAGCCTAGACTATTCTATGAAGCTTAAGAATATATTAAGAAAATCACACAATCCTAAATCGCAACACTTGCTCCTTGCCGCTCACAATTCACCCAAAAACAGTTACACCATGGCAACATAGTAACAAATACTTTTGTGATTGCCATCACAAAGTATGTTGTCAAAGATAAAAGGCCTCTTTTTACCGATAAAGAGAAACTCATCACATTTCTTGTACATTCGTACTGCTTTGATAAATTATATTTTTCATCGTATGCTGACCAAAACCTTTTTAACAATATGACAAAACTTTATGGACAAACAATTTCTTCAGCAACTTGCACAACTTATTGCTTTGCCTAGTGTTTCATGCACCGACCCTGCTATTGACCAAAGCAATATTGCCGTCATTGAATTGCTGGCAAGCTGGCTCACTCACCTTGGCTTTCACTGTGAAATTATGCCGGTCGCGCAAGGCAAGGCAAATTTAATTGCAACACTAGGAAAAGGGACAGGCGGTTTGGTACTTGCCGGACATACAGATACCGTGCCATGTGATGCCCAACTCTGGACTAGCGACCCTTTTTCGGTTCATGAACGACAAGGAAAATTGTATGGTTTAGGCATCGCGGATATGAAAGGTTTTTTTCCCGCCGCTATTAATGCCGCACAAGCGTTTAGTAAAACGCAACTCCGCGCACCATTAATTATTTTAGCCACCTGCGATGAAGAGTCATCTATGGCGGGGGCCAAGGCGTTGGTAGAAGCACAAAAACCTAAAGGCCGTTTTGCCGTTATTGGTGAGCCGACGAGTCTGAAGCCCATTCGCTTACATAAAGGAGTGATGATGGAGCGGATAAAAATTATTGGGAATAGCGGCCATTCCAGCGATCCAAGCTTGGGTAACAATGCCTTGGATGCGATGACTGTGGTGATGAGCGATTTAATGGACTTTCGCCAAGAACTGATGAAAAAATACCATAACCCCGCCTTCGTTATCCCATATCCCACCTTGAATTTAGGTTGTATACATGGCGGTGATAACCCAAACCGTATTTGTGGCCAATGTGAATTGCAATTTGATTTGCGACCATTACCGGAGATGAATATGGATGACATTCGCGCTAACATTAGTCAACGATTGGGTAATATCGCCGAAAGAATGGGCATTGATATCATTTATGAGCCTATTTTTGAAGGCACGCCGCCCGCTGAAACGCCAGCAGACTCCCCTTTAGTAAGAATGGTTGAACAACTAACTCAGAGTCAGGCTGGCTCCGTTGCTTTTGGCACCGAAGCCCCGTATTTTCGCCAATTGGGTATGGATACCATTATTTTAGGGGCTGGCAGCATAGAAACAGCACATCAACCGAATGAATATCTAGCCATAGAAAACATTTCCCCTTTATTATTATGGTTAAAACAATTAATTCATCATTATTGTGTTCAAGGCCACGCGGCTTAATAAAGAATACTGAATCAGGACTTTTAAATATGAGCGACGATTTTTTGTCCCCCGACACCATGACCGAACAATATGTTCATTGGTTTAGGAACTCTGCGCCCTATATAAATGCCCATCGTGGCAAAACCTTTGTCTTGATGTTTGGTGGCGAAGCCGTTAACCACGATAATTTCCGCAATATTATCCATGACATTGCGCTACTGCATTCGTTAGGCATTCATTTGGTATTGGTACACGGCGCACGCCCGCAAATTGATGAAAACCTGATTGAATATGGCTTGACGACACCTTTTCACCAAGGCTTACGGGTCACAACACGTGAATCATTACGCTGTGTATTGGACGCAGTCGGCTCCATTCGTTTGGAAGTGGAAGCTCTATTAAGTATGGGTTTGGCGAATTCCCCCATGTACGGTGCACGTATTGATGCCGTATCGGGCAACTTTGTCACGGCCAAACCGTATGGCGTCCGTGCAGGCATGGACTATCAGCTAACGGGCGAAGTCCGTTCGATTGATAC
>CANBZV010000173.1 GCA_947373945.1 Moraxellaceae bacterium | reverse complement strand
GTCCCGGCCTTGCTGGCATTGATGACTTGTTAAGCGCTAGGGAAACCCGCGTCACAGGAGGCACACGTCGCTGAACGCCGTTTTACAAACCCAATCCAGAGGTAAAATATCGACCATGGTCGTAGAAATGAAGACGCCCCATATTTGAGGCGTCTTCAGTGACAAACCACTCTGCAGAAATTGTGTTTTTACACCGTCTGAATTTGCGGGCTTTTTTATGTTTATTTAAAACCGTACTCTTCGTCAAGCGTGCCTTTATCGTGAGGGCTTTTGGTGGCGTAATCTCTAGGAGGCTCAATTGTCGCTAGAAACTTATCATCCGCCAAGGCTACTGGCTGTGGGTACGCATCTTTTGGCGAGGCTAAGCTTAAAAACGCATTAGCGGGATTACTACTGGCGTGGCGTTTGTTATCGGCACACAACTCATTAGCCCCTTTCTGCAAATGCTCGTGGACTTCACGGTATGAGTTGGTCAGATTATTAACCAATTGCGCCGAATGCGAAAAGTGAGCAGTGACCGTTTCTTGATAGTGCTCATATTTGCTTTGCAACGACTTCAGGTGATCTTCCAATTCTCGAACGCGATTGTCGCTATTCCGATAAAAAGGTAAGAAGTAACCTACGGTCAATCCAACCCCGAAAACTAAGATATACAGCAGCCACCCCATAGATTCCTCCTTTCACTCAAGACAGACGCAAACACCGTTTATGTGTAAGTCCAAAATGAAGCATTAAATATTGGCGTTTATCGCGCTAGTCTATAACATTCGCACATAAATTGATTGTTGAGTATTACGATGACTGCAACAAGCTATGTGCAAGGCCTTGCTGGCCGTTTAGAAACACGTCTCACACTACCATCAACTCCTAAAGTCGGGCAAGTGGCAGTCGTTTGCCATCCGCACCCGCTTTTTGGTGGCACGATGGACAATAAAGTGATCACCACACTAATTCGAGCATTTAAGGACGCCAATATTCCCGTTGTTTCCTTTAATTTTCGCGGAGTCGGAGCTAGTGAGGGTGTGCATGATCATGCCAATGGCGAAGTAGATGATGTGTTGGCGGTCATCGAGTGGTCGTTGGCGCAAACGCAAGCCACTGAGTTGTATCTGGCAGGCTTTTCTTTTGGTTCGTATGTAGCCGCCTCCGCTGTTAGTCGTTTGTCCCCTTTGCCTGTACACTTGCGTCAGTTATTTTTAATTGCCCCACCAGTGCATCATTACCCGATGGCAGGTTTGTCATTTCCTGTTAATACACTCATTGTGCAGGGTGATGCCGATGAAGTGGTGCCGGCGGACGATGTCTTTGCATGGGCAGCACAACAACACTTACACCTTGTGCGTTTTGAAGGTTGCAGTCACTTCTTTCATGGCCGTTTACCTGAGTTACGGCAGAGTATTTTGGACAATTTAGTATGAGTTCGACGGTTATTCCTTTAGGCCCAATGGCGCGTTATCAGCAGGATATAGCCAGCGGAGTTTTCCAGCGTGATACCGCCCAGCGTCAAGCTGTAGAAGAGTTGCAGCGTATCTATGATGCATTGACAGAGCGTTATGAGGCCACTCAAACGCGTAAAGGCTTAGCACGCATCAAGTTAGCCAAAGAGCTACAACAGCCCGTCAATGGTTTATACCTCTGGGGTGGCGTTGGCCGTGGCAAAACCTACCTAATGGATTTGTTTTGTGAGTCTTTGCCATTTAGACGCAAGCTTCGTATTCACTTTCACCGTTTTATGCAGCGTGTGCATAAAGAATTGAATGAGTTGAAAGGTGAGCAAGACCCGTTAAGGAAAGTGGCTGATCGTATTCATGCTGACGCAGTGGTGATTTGTTTTGATGAGTTTTTTGTCACTGATATTACCGATGCCATGCTATTAAAAGGCTTGTTTGAAGAGCTTTTCGCTCGTGGTGTAACCTTGGTAGCAACGAGTAACATTATTCCCGATCGTTTATACGAAAATGGTTTGCAGCGCGAGCGGTTTTTACCGGCGATTGCCTTGGTCAAAGAGTATTGCCAAGTGTTGAATGTTGACTCTGGTATCGACTATCGCTTGCGTGTATTGACCCATGTTGAACTGTATCATCACCCTTTGGATGGCGCAGCAGAAGAGACGCTTCAACGCAGCTTCAATGAGTTGGCGCATGGTGCGCAGGTGTATAAAGACGAAATTATCGTCAATGAGCGTGTGGTGACTGTGCGGGCGCGTACGGAAGATGTTCTCTGGTGCGATTATCATGAGTTGTGCGAGATGCCACGTAGTGCTTCTGACTATATAGAAATAGCGCGTGAGTATCATACAGTTTTACTCAGTAATGTTCCGGTAATGGGGGAAAAGAATGATGACTCAACGCGTCGATTTATCAATTTGATTGATGAGTTTTATGATCGACAAGTGAAAGTGATTATTACCGCAGCTGCGTCAATTGAGAATTTGTATGGTGGCGGTCGTTTAAATTTTGAAATACAACGCACGCGTAGTCGCTTGCAAGAGATGCAGTCACAAGAATACCTTGAGTTACCCCATTTGCCATAAGCAGAGCAGTATTTAAGTGCGTCTGTCCACTGTTCACAGAGGTATCTATGTCCTACGAGCAACAGCAAATCAGAGCCATTCGACAGTGGCAGGGACAGTCACCCAAGTTGTCATCTATGCTCATGGGTATGGCAGTAGCACCAGCTGCCAAATTAGTGGATATGGTCATTCCTGCTTCGGCTTTACACGCCGCATTGGAGGCCTCCTGTAAAGTAGGTGAAAAGTTGGCTAGTCCTGATGCCGTACTTAAACAAGCAGGAGTTAGTCATATCGGTGAATTGTTTTATGCTGATATGCAGTTGTGCGACAGTTTGGCGAATACCACCCATGATCGCGCTATTGCGATGGCGGCAGCAGAGGGGGGGGTGACGGGAGCAACGGGATTGCTCGGAGTTGCGGTTGATGTGCCGACATTGATGACCTTGGCGCTACGGACGATTTATCAGACCGCACTGTGTTACGGCTTTGAGTTGAAAGGCGAAGAAGGGCGTCATGTAGTGTTGCGCGTATTTAGCGTGGCCAGCGCTAACTCACTCAGAGAAAAAGAAGCGGCTTTAATCAGTTTGGTGGCCATTAAACAAATGCTCCAGCAGCAAACGTGGACACAAATCCAGCAAGCGGCTTTTTCTACGATGGGAAAAGAAGCGTTAGTGGTGGCAATGAAGGAACTTGCCTCACAATTAGGAATTAATTTGACCAAACGCAAAGCACTGACTATTGTCCCTTTGGTGGGGGCTGCAGTGGGTGCCGCCGTGAATGCCAGTTTTATTAAAGATATTGGTTGGGCAGCGCGTCGTACTTTTCAAGAAATGTGGTTGTTGCAACATGGTGGTGCAGTTGGTCATCAATATCGGCTCACTTATGTGGCCTAAATGTGCTTTTTGGAAAGAAATAACGATTTAATCGCTGTTTTTGCAAATCCGCTCATTGTTTATGTTGTCAAACCGCCCCTGCTTGAGTAAGATTCGCGTTCTATTTTGGCAGGGTTGTCGCAAACCCTGTGTTTTTGACTTTAAGAAAGGCCTTGTAGCAATGAAAACGTTCAGTGCCAAGCCGGAAACGGTTAAGCGCGACTGGTATGTGGTTGACGCATCCGGCAAGACGCTTGGTCGTTTGGCATCCGAGATCGCAACCCGCCTACGCGGAAAGCATAAGCCTGTATACACTCCGCACGTTGATACGGGTGATTACATTGTTGTCGTTAATGCAAGTAACATCAAAGTTACCGGCAATAAAGGCGAGCAAAAAATGTATTACCGTCACTCGGAGTTTCCAGGTGGTATTAAAGGCGTAACTTTTAATAAGTTAATCGCTAAAAAGCCACAAGAAATTATTGAGAAAGCTGTTAAAGGCATGTTACCTAAAGGTCCTTTAGGTTATGCCATGTTTAGCAAGCTAAAAGTGTATGGTGGTGCCGAGCACCCTCATACCGCCCAGCAACCCATAGCTTTAGACATCTAACGGGTACATTATGACAGCAACAACTAACTACGGCACTGGCCGTCGTAAAACTGCTACCGCCCGTGTGTTTTTAAAAGCAGGTTCGGGTACTATTACAGTTAATGACCGCACATTAGATCAATACTTTGCTCGTGAAACAGCGCGTATGATCGTTCGTCAGCCATTAGAATTAATCGAAGGCACTAACAAGTTTGACTTCTTCATCACCGTTGCCGGTGGTGGTATGAGTGGTCAAGCCGGTGCGATTCGTCATGGCATTACACGTGCCTTGGTCGAATACGATGAGACGTTGAAGTCCGCCCTGCGTCAAGCTGGCTTTGTGACTCGTGACTCTCGTGAAGTTGAGCGTAAGAAAATCGGTCTGCGCAAAGCTCGTAAGCGTCCGCAATACTCTAAGCGTTAATCGTTTATCGATTTGTGCTCAACAATCCCCAGCATGTCTGGGGATTGTTGTTTCTACTGTATGGTTTTTTGATTTAGCAAGCGGTTGTCTCGAATTAATCCTTTGTATCTCTGTGGCTTTTTTCTTGTAACAACACGTTAATTTCTTTAGACTTACGGGGCTTTTAGGTGGGCTTTGCGACCAGTTGTTGCAAAGCCTCTGTGTGCTTGTTTGGGGGAGTACGTGCATGAGTACTGACGGCGTAGATCATGGCCGCCGACGGCTGTTAATCGGTGCAACAGCAGGACTTGGTGCTGCTGGCATCGTAGGTGCGGCGGTTCCGTTTGTAAAATCGTGGAATCCGAGTGCCAAGGCCAAAGCGGCTGGTGCACCAGTGACTGCAGATTTGAGCGGGCTTGAGCCTGGTCAGCAAATGGTTGTTGAATGGCGTGGTAAACCTGTGTGGATCGTGCGTCGCACGCCAGCAGCGTTGGCTGATTTGAAAAAGAATGACGGGGATTTACGTGACCCTGGTTCCGAAGAATCAACACAGCCAGACTTTGCCAAAAATGAATACCGTTCAATTAAGGCCGAATATCTGATTTTGGTCGGTATTTGTACGCATTTGGGCTGTTCACCTTTGTATCGTCCAGAAGTTGCTCCTGCTGATTTGGGACCAACGTGGCGCGGTGGCTTTTTCTGTCCTTGTCATGGCTCTCGTTATGATTTGGCTGGCCGTGTCTTCCAAGGCGTTCCTGCGCCACTGAACTTGGAAGTGCCGCCATACAAATATGTCAATGACGCGGTCGTCATCATTGGGGAGTCTGCCTAATGAAATTTCTGAATAATTTAATGACGTGGGTAGATGCACGGTTTCCAGCCACGGAAACCTATAAATATCACATGTCCGAATACTACGCGCCCAAGAATTTTAACTTTTGGTATTTCTTTGGTGTGTTGTCGATG
>CANBZV010000172.1 GCA_947373945.1 Moraxellaceae bacterium | reverse complement strand
TTTGATCAAGGCATCGACTTCACCTCTGCAGCGAGAGGTATCTTATGGCCTATCGGTATCAGATTGGGGCACAGCGTTGGCAGTTTGCTGATTTAAAAACGCTATTGGCCAAAGCCAGTCCTGCGCGTTCGGGTGATTATTTGGCGGGTGTGGCTGCGTCCTGTGACCAAGAGCGTATGGCGGCAAAATTGGTATTAGCGGAGCTACCGCTGAGCACTTTTGTCACCGAAACCGTTATTCCCTATGAAAGCGACGAAGTCACCCGCCTGATTATCGACAGTCACGATCGCGCCGCCTTTGCCCCAATTAGCCATTTAACGGTAGGTGATTTCCGCAATTGGCTATTAGCGGACAGCACCGATAGCGCAACATTAACGTCAGTGGCGGCAGGGATTACACCGGAAATGGCCGCTGCCGTATCAAAAATCATGCGTAATCAGGATCTGATTCTGGTGGCGAAAAAGTGTCGGGTGATCACGCGTTTTCGTAATACCTTGGGTTTGCCGCAACGGCTGTCGGTACGTTTGCAGCCTAATCATCCTACTGATGATTTACGCGGTATCGCCGCTTCCTTGCTTGATGGTTTATTGCTGGGGGCGGGTGATGCGGTTGTCGGTATTAATCCCGCCAGTGATGCGTTAACCAGTTTGTTGCCGCTATGGCAAATGATGGATGACTTGCGTCTGCGTTTTGACATTCCCATGCAAAACTGCGTGTTGACCCATGTCACTACCCAAATAAAAGCGATTGAGCAGCACGCGCCACTGGATTTGGTCTTTCAGAGTATTGCTGGCACCGAGCAAGCGAATCGTAGTTTTGGCATTTCGCTGGCGTTATTAGCAGAGGCGCAAGCGGCAGCACAGAGTCTGCGCCGTGGCACTTTGGGCGATAATGTCATGTATTTTGAAACTGGGCAGGGCAGTTGTCTGTCGGCGAATGCCCATCATGGAGTCGATCAGCAAACCTGTGAAGCGCGTGCTTATGCTGTCGCGCGCACCTTTAAGCCGTTATTGGTCAATACTGTAGTTGGTTTTATTGGCCCCGAATATTTGTATGATGGTAAACAGATTATTCGTGCTGGCTTGGAGGATCATTTCTGTGGCAAGTTGCTCGGTCTGCCGATGGGCTGTGATGTTTGTTATACCAATCATGCCGAAGCCGATCAGGATGATATGGACACCTTGCTGACGTTGCTCGGCACGGCTGGTGTGACCTATATCATGGGCGTGCCTGGTGCCGATGACATCATGCTTAATTATCAAAGCACCTCCTTTCACGATGCCCTGTATGTGCGCCAGTTATTGGGTTTGCATCGTGCGCCCGAGTTTGAAGCATGGTTGACCAAAATGCGCATCACCAATAGCCACGGACAATTACAACCAATTAGCCGTGGCCATGACTTGTTGGGGTTTTACCATGACTAATGACATTCTGGTGCAGCCGATGCCGTGGCAGGATTTAACACAATTCACTAGCGCGCGTATTGCGTTGGGGCGAGTGGGCGTAAGTTTGCCCACTGACGAAGTGCTGAAATTTGGTCTAGCTCATGCGCAGGCGCGGGATGCCGTTCATACCCCATTTGATATTCAGGCGTTAGCGACGAATTTGCAGCAACAAGGGTTTAATTGTTTGCAAGTCGCAAGTCAGGCACTTAACCGACAACAGTATTTGCAACGTCCCGATTTGGGACGGCAACTCGCGGATGCGAGTGAGCAGTTGTTGCTGGCGTCACCTGCTGCCGAGTCCGTGTGTATTGTTATCGCTGATGGTTTATCGGCGGCGGCTGTCCATCATCATGCTTATCCGTTACTGATGACGTTAAGAGAACAATGGCCAGAATTATCGTGGCCGACAGTGCCTATAGTCTTGGCTAGTCAAGCGCGGGTGGCACTAGGTGATGCCGTCGGCGCAGCCTTACGCGCCTCATTAGTGATTATGCTGATTGGGGAGCGTCCGGGGCTGTCTTCGCCCGATTCTTTGGGCGCGTATCTAACATTTTCTCCTAGGATTGGCCGCAGCGATGCCGAGCGTAACTGTATTTCCAATATCCGTTTACAGGGTTTGAGTTATGCGGCCGCAGCGCACAAAATCAACTGGTTGAGCCAACAGGCGTTGAGCAGACAACTGTCAGGTGTGTTGTTGAAAGATGATAGTGATGATGCCTTTATTGCTAATAAAGGCTCGGCATTGGGCGAGTTTAGGTAGATGGTTAGATCAAACTAGAGGCAGATTTTTCCCCCTCTCCCACTGGAGAGGGGACACTTCTATAGCCTTGCTAACGCTCATGGATTCTAAAGCTCATCCTACCTAAGGCATCACAATAAAGCCCGAGCGTACAAACATCGCCTTGGCTTGTTCGCCTTGCAAATACTGCCAAAACGCCTGCGACTCGCTACCAGCACCTTTCACCAACGCGCCGGGATAAATCACTGGCTTATGACTGGCAGCGGGGAAGGTAGCGCTGATACTGACTTTTGGACTAATCAGAGCATCGGTTTTATACACTACCCCCAAGGCACATTCGCCCCGCTCAACAAAGGCTAAAGCTGTGCGTACATCTTCTGTGCCGACCAAACGTGACTCCATGGCTGGCCACCATTTGTAGAAAGTCAGTGCTTGTTTGGCATATTTGCCCGCCGGCACCGACGTCACTTCGCCCGTACACCAGCGCCCGCTAAAGCTGTTGGCCAAATTAAACGTCGGCTCAAAACTGATAGTCAGCGGTCGTTCTTTGGGTGTGATGAACACCAATTCATTACCGAGCAGATTTTTGCGGCTGGTTGGCACTAACAAGCCGCGTTTACTGAGATAGTCCGCCCAATCACTATCGGCGGACAGGAACAAAGTCGCAGGTGCGCCATTTTCGATTTGCTTGGCCAGTGTCGAAGAGCCAGCATACGATTTTTTGATTTTTACGTTCGGATGGCTACGTTGATAATCGGTGCTTAACTCATCCATAACGGTAGTTAAGCTGGCCGCGGCGTAGACAACGACATCTTCGGCATGTGTACTAACGCTTGTGGTTAACACGCACAACGTGCCTACTAGGGTAATGATTTGACGCATTTATCTCTCCTGTTCGATAGGCCAGTGTTAGTAAGCGAGTTGAAAGCGCATTTGCGCCGCATCAAGATCTTTACTGTCAAAATTGCCGCCTGTGACATCCAATACATGCACATAGTTAGCGCTCATACGTAGCGCAGGATTTAAATACCAATTAATGGCTAAGGTCGCATTTTGTTCTTCACCGCCATTGACTTCGGGTGTTGCGACGCCGTTTTTCACAGTGACTACGCCATCATTCAAGTTAATATTGGATAAACGTAAGGCCAACTCCCACGCACCATTACCGCCTTGATCGACCGAGTGAGCGGGTTTGATGCCATCAAACAAACCTTTATTGCCTTGATAGCCACGGCGCTCGCCGGTGAGCAGCCATGCGCCTTGCACAAACCAGCCATCAAAGTTGAGATCTTTTTTACCTTGGTCGCGCTGAACCTGCGTGCTGATATATTCGCTATTCAGTGTCAGAGCATGGTAACTCAGGCCAAATTCCAATCCCGCTAAGGTATTGCGGTCAACATCAGTAATAGTGCCGGTATCAACTAGGCGCGTATCAATAATGTTGGACTCGGCTTTGCTACGGAAGTTGATGCTCTCGCTAAAAGGCGGAGTCGGTGTTGTTGCCAACGCCGTATTATTTTGGCTAGGAATACGCACGGCGTAAGCGGCACCTAAGTGTACGGTGGTATCACCAATCAAGGGTGCCCATGTCAAACGCAGACTTGCGCCGCCGCCTTCATCCACGACGTTTTTCGCGGCGGCAGTCAGTTGTTCGCCATAGGCCATAAACGCGGCGCTCCATTGGTCTTGACCAGCAGCGAGCATCACGCCGGGCGCACGGGCATTGAGAAAGGCATTAGGCAAGGAGCGTTCCATAAACGTCAAGCCTTTATCGCCCATTAGCGATTCTTGGCTAAACGGGATTTTGAAATGGCCGACCGTCAATTGTAGTGGTTCAACGGCAAACAAACCTTTGTATGTGACATAGCCATCGGTGAGTTGTGCGCCATTGGCGAAATCAATTTCGGTGCGATAATCCCAATGCCCTTGCAAAGTACCGGACATATACAGGCGGATGCGACGGAATTCACTGCCGGAATTAGCTAAATCCTGATTGGCTTTGTCGGCGATATCACTGTGATAACTTGCGGCGTCAAGCTGTAACATCGTGCCGAATTGGGCGGTGATACTTTTGTCGCCATTACTGATTTTGAGGCCATCACTGAAGTCTACCGTGCCTTGGTTTTTTTGCGCAGCTTTGATTTTTTCGTAATCTTCAATACTGATAACGCCTTTCTTGGCAAGGATTTCGGTGGTCAAATCCACGGCCATCGCCGCAGAGGCAGTAACCAGCAATATACTGGCGGCAAGGCTTTTCAGATACATCGAACAATTCTCCATCAAGTAAAAAATAATAGTGTTATATCGGACACGATCAGTCATGCCGCCACGTCTTTAATTTCGATATATTCATCCGTATATATCGTAAGGCAAAAATGATCCCGAGTCGATAGCGCATTAGTGCTATCCGAATTGGGGCAGCTTCATCTAGAGAAAAAACGTCATGGACAACAATTTATCTCGCCAACTTCCGTATCATTGTTCACAAATACTAAAAACGGGCTACGCTTAAAAATACTACGAACAACACCACTACTGGCATGCATTATCAGTACATAACAAACGGGTGCTTGTCGTGTAATAACTTCAAAAATAGCGCCAAAGGCTGATCAAAATGCCTATTCCTTCATCGTTGCGGTGGTGGTTTCTGGTTTTGTTGTTGCTACCAGTGGCTGTGATCGCCAATAGCCTCGTCGCGCGCGATTTACAGCCCGATAGCATGGTGCTGGCCAAGTTACTGGAATATCGTGAAGATCCGTCTGGTCAATTAGAGCTGGCGCAGATAGTGGCCGATCACCAACCTTGGCGTATGCAAACCAAAGAAATCCCACATTTTGGTTATTCATCAAGTGCTTTTTGGCTGCGGGTGACGTTGCGTAATAGTGAGTCACAGCCCACTAACCGTTTGCTGGAAATTGCCTATCCGCTGTTGGATGATGTCAGGGTCTATCTGGTCAATGAGCAAGGCCAAGTCGTGCAACATCATGATTTGGGAGACAATTTGCCGTTTCACGCCCGCCCGATCGACCATCGCTTGTTTTTACTACCCGTCAATTTTGATTCTAGCCAAGTCCTGACCTTGTATGTGCGTGTTGCCAGCACTAGCGGCCTGCAAGTGCCACTGACGTTGTGGGAGCCGAGTGCTTTTAGTCGTCACGATAATTTGCGGCTGATTGCGCTGGGGTTTTTCTACGGTTCGTTGTTAATTATGGGTGCTTATAACCTGTTCCTATGGAGCAGTATCCGCGACCGCAGTTATCTGTATTATTTTGCCTT
>CANBZV010000171.1 GCA_947373945.1 Moraxellaceae bacterium | reverse complement strand
ATATGTATTTTACGGGCGACCATATCAACCGAAGGGTAGCCATCGTCGCCACAAACTAGCAATGCTCGAATCCGTGCGGGTAGATCGACAACGCCGAGCAACGCCAGCTCACGCTCGCAATGAGTAATCACTTGCCGAACCGTTTCAGGGCTGGCGGTGGGAATTGGTACATCGAGCTTACGTGCGTCAAAACGCAGTTGGTAGGCAGGCTTATCAAAACGACAACGCGGTAAATGGCGGCGATAAGGCTCAAAATAGTCGGGTTCGGCGTGCATGAACCACATTTCCGACGCATCTTCAAATTGTGGTGGCAAGCCTTGGGTAATCAAAGACAAATAAATATAGCGCAGCTCGACCATTAAATATTCAAAGGCGAACTGGCGATGTTTGCCCAGTGGCAGTGCTTCCTGAATATCAATAATGCCCGTGTCGCCTTCGACATTAAAGCTGACATTAAAGTAGGGCACCCGCAAAGGAATAAAGCGTAGACCTAAGGTGATCGCTTCGCGCAGGGTATTACAACTCATCAAACCAAAACCAATCATGCCGATTTTGGTGAGATTGCTGCGCATACCGAGTTCTATACCCAGCGCAGGGTCTTGCGAGCGACGTAATAAATTAGACAGAACTTGTCCGTATTGGACAATGGTGACGCGGGCATCTGGCACTGTTAGTTGGGCGCGTGACAGCCCACTATAAGCCAGTAGACAATCTTCATCTAATCCACGCTCGGCACCGATGACAAGCATGAATAGCGGATAAGCAGCAGAAACCGTCGCGCGCAATAGGGCAGAAGGCAAACGCTGACTCTTACTCATAACGCTCCATTAGTAGGCCCTGTTGTCCTAGCCGCCGAGTAGGGCTTTTTTCAGATTATCTTGCACCGGTTTTTTGCCCAGCCAGATTTTCAGTAATGCCCGCGATAGCGTGTTGCCAAGGATAGTTTCTTTCAGTTCGTCGTTGAAAATAATGCGTGTTGTACCATCACCAGCAAAGTCCAGACACAGGCGATCACCTTCTTTAATCGAACGAATAGCGGTAATGGCACGATCTAGTTCGGCAAAGCGTGGTTGCAGCGTGTGCATTTCTTCTTTGGATAGATTTTGTTTGATGGCATCCTGAAAACTACTCAGGATCATGCCCGCATCAATGTTGCGCTTTAACACCAGCTCGACACATTGGGGAAAGGAACTGTTGATGATGTCGTCAGCCTGTTTGGTTTTATGGCTGACATACAGCGCGGCGACATAGACCTTAAACAACGCGAGTGTACGAGTGCCAGCGCCATTGAGCACCAGATTATGGCCATCAATATGCTTCCCGTTAGCCAGTTTGATGCCAGCAATCTCGGTAAAACCAGCAGCTAAAGCGAGTGGAGCGTTCATGGTTGCGTGTCTCCGAAATATGGGCAGAGCAGCATGGTAGCTTGACGATAACAACGGAGCAAAGTAGCAGTTGAGCCGTTAAGCGTATCATGTTGAGCCATTTGGCTGTGCAATGAAAAGGAAACGGCGACAAGTTGTCGCCCTAGATTTATTCTGGTTTTTTCAATGTGTCATTTAATAGGCGATTCATTTCGCCATGCAACCACTTGCGTAAGTCCTGACGGACTTGGTCGAGATGTTGCTCAATCAGATCGTCAGCATTTTGCAAAAAACTTTTCTTCAGTTCTTGCTCGACCGCAGATACGGGCAATGTTGGCGTATTAGTATTAATGGGCATGGGAACACTGCTAACGGGGGGGTTAGCGATAATGCGTTCAAACATTTGTCCGCCTAATGACAAACAAATATCCTGCAGCTCATCAAAGACTCTTTGACGAAAATCCATCGGTGAACGCTGCCAGCGTTGCGGGAAATGGGACCCTAATTCAACGGCCATAAGATGACTCACAAATCATGTTTTTCTGGGCTAAAGCCCTGTTGTTTATAGTATTGCCAGCGTAAGCGGGCAGCTTGCTTACTCGCTTCGTCATTCCCTACGACCTCCAGAATTCGCTGAAACTGTGCAATATTCTGAGGCTGACGCGTACTCAAATTCAAACAAACACCGTCGCTTTCAGCAGATGTTTGTAAACCTATTAAAACGGGTGCCGCTATAAAGGCACCATCGCCAAGGCGATGATGCGGAACAAAGCTTTCGGGCTTGAAAGACCATAACCAGTCATCACAAGTGCTCGCTTCATCGGCGCTCTCGGTTTGGATAAAGACCCGCTGGCCACTACTTAACGCTTTATTGGTCAAGCGACAAGCGGCATTTAGGCGGGCATCCAGCGTATCTGCCGTTAGTAAATAAAAATCAACGCGCAACACGGCTACTCAAATAGTGCATCAATAATGGCACTGGACGACCCGTTGCGCCTTTGTTGTTACCACTATGCCATGCTGTGCCGGCAATGTCCAAGTGCGCCCATGTATAATCTTTGGTAAAGCGCGACAAGAAACAAGCAGCTGTAATAGCGCCGCCATAAGGGCCACCAATATTACCCATGTCAGCAAAAGGAGAGTCGAGTAGCTCCTGATAGTCTGACCACACAGGCATACGCCAGGCGCGGTCATTACTGTCATTGCCAGCAGCCAGTAGAGCAGCAGCCAGTTCTTCGTCTGGACTAAACAAACCAGATACCACTTTCCCCAAAGCGACAACACAAGCGCCAGTCAATGTGGCAATATCAATCACCACAGCGGGTTGGTAACGTCCAATATAGGTTAAGGCATCACACAGAACGAGGCGGCCTTCGGCATCGGTATTCAAAATCTCGACGGTTTGCCCAGACATGGTGGTAACAATATCGCCAGGCCGTGTTGCACCGCCTGACGGCATGTTCTCTGCAGCGGCAATGACACCCACGACATTCAGCGGTAACTTGGCGGCAACAAGTGCTTTCATTACCCCTAACACCGAGGCGGCGCCACACATGTCAAACTTCATTTCATCCATCGTGGCCGCAGGTTTAATCGAAATGCCACCCGTATCAAAGGTAATACCTTTGCCGACCAACACAACAGGTTTATCGCCTTTTTTGCCGCCGTTGTATTCCATGACAATCATTTTGCCATCTTGATCGGAGCCTTGCGATACCGCCAGAAACGCGCCCATGCCCAGTTTTTCCATGTCTTTTTCTTCAAGCACCGATACTTTGAGTTTGCGCTCTTTTTTGGCTAGCTCGTGGGCTTGTGTGGCCAAATAAGCTGGCGTACACACGTTCGGTGGCAGGTTGCCTAAGTCACGGGCAAAGTTTTGGCCAATGCCCACGGACTGTCCCCAGGTGATTGCTGCTTGACCTTCATGATCAAACAACTCATCACCGACAACCAACGTTAGGGTGTCGAGGGCAGTAGTCGTTGTTTTTTTGCTTTTGTACTGGTCGAAAAGATAGCTGGCTTCAACGCTAGTACGCACAACGTCACTAATCAGTGCCGATGCGTTACGGTCAGTTACGCTTAATTCAGCAAAAAAGTTGTATGCCGTTTTCACTTTATTATTTAATGCCTTATAAGCATTGGTAGTCATTTTGTGCAGAATACGGCTGGTCAATTCTTTGGTGTCACCTGCACCAACAACTAATACTAGCGGACAGTTAATATTAGCCAAATGATATACTGCCAGTGTTTGACCGGGCTTGGCTTCAAAGTTAGCTGTGGTGATGGTGGCAGATAATGCGCCTGAGCTGATGCTATCCAGCGCCTGTCCGGTAGATGTAAGACCGTCGCTAGTCATGGCAATAATCAGGGCGTCAGTAGCAACAAGCGCGGCATTTACCGCAGGGAGTAATGCGAATTCCATTAGTTCCTCACCTAAAGATGGTCAATAATTGATTTTAAATATTCGTTTAGTTTACCTATTACCTGTGCATTTAACAGCACACAAGGCGGCAAAACCGTGATTATTCGTCGCTATTTAGCGAGTCAATTGTTAACAACAACCGTTGCTGTGACGGCGCTGCTTACCTTTATTCTCATGGGTGGGCGAGTGATTAAGTATTTCGGCATGGCAGCGCAAGGCAAACTAGATGTCGAACTATTATCGGCGGTGTTGCTATATCGCTTGCCGGGCTTCCTAGAGTTGATTATCCCCTTGGGATTATTTATTGCCATGCTGTTAACGTTCGGCCGTTTATATATTGATAACGAAATGGCGGTCATGACTAGTAGTGGCATCAGTCGCTGGCAAATTGTCGGTTTGGTTTTTCCTTCAATCCTCTTTGTCACGCTCTTGGTTGCCGCCTTCAGTTTTTATCTGACACCGCATGGCAATTTAGCGTCAGAACTCTTATTTAATCAGCAAGCAAATCGTAATACCTTCGACATGATCAAGCCGGGGCAATTCCAACGCATTGATAATAATATGCTTTATGCACGTGCGTTGTCTGAAGACAAGACACGCTTGCTGGATGTGACCTTATATGATGAAAAAGTAAGAGCTGATGGTGGGGTACAGCACACCCTATTACAGGCACAAAGCGCAAGTCGCTCTTTTGATGAGGCCACAGGTCTGACTTATATTGAATTATCGAGTGGCGATCGTTATGAGTTAACCGCTGGTAAAGTCCGCTACAACCAGCTGCATTTTCAAACCTACCGTATGCGTTTACAGTTAAATGCAGATGAAAAAGAAGTAAGTCGCTCGCGTACATTAAACTCAACCACGCTTTATCAACGTATGCGCGAGGGGGATTTGCTGGCGCTCGGTGAATGGTTGTGGCGCTGCTCCATGCCCTTGATTGCACCGATTGCTGCTTTACTAGCGTTGCCACTGGCCAAGGTGAATCCACGTCAAGGTCGCTACCTGAAGCTGTTACCGGCGATTTTGCTCTATATCAGTTTTGTTGTGTTGATCGGTGCGGCCAAAAATAGCATTGAAAAAGGCAAATTAATCCCGCTGGCGTTATGGGGCATTCATTTCGGCTATTTATTGTTGGCGCTGTTATTACTGCTGTGGGATGACGCAAAGTTGCACTACCAGACATGGCAGCAGTCGCGCTCAGGAGCCACAAAATGACTATTCTCAGTCGTTATGTCAGTCGGGTAGTCCTGAGTGCGATTTTGATCGTATTGTTTATGCTGTTAGGACTGGATCTGGTCTTCTCGTTTTTAGGCGAGTTAGAGGAGTTGAAAGAGAACTATCAAGCCCCTCAAGCATTGATGTTTGCTTTTTTATCAATGCCGTGGCGTTTATGTGATTTGATGCCAATCGCTTCGTTGGTCGGAGGCATCGTGGGCTTGGGCTTATTAGCCAATAATGCCGAGCTTACGGTCATGCGCGCTGCCGGTATTAGTATTTGGCGTATTGTCTGGTGGGTAGTGAAGCCCGCAATGATGCTGGTAGGCATTAGCTTGTTGATGTCTGAGTACGTTGTGCCTGCGAGTCAGCAACTGGCGGACTCGGGTAAAGCCAAGGCTTTAGGCGAGCACTATAATGCGGGCGAGTTATCGGGCTATTGGCAAAAACAAAACAACACCTTTGTCCAAATCAAGAGCGTTACCTCAGATGGTATTTTGCACGATGTCAGTTTCTATTATTTTGA
>CANBZV010000170.1 GCA_947373945.1 Moraxellaceae bacterium | reverse complement strand
ATAGATGAGTTTTTAGGAAAATAATATGCGTCAAGTTGTTCTCGATACCGAAACGACGGGTATTAGCCCGAGTGATGGTCATCGCATTATTGAAATAGGCTGTCTGGAAGTTGAAAATCGACGCTTAACGGGGCGAAACTTTCATTATTATCTGCAACCAGACCGCGAAATTGAAGCTGAAGCGATTGCCGTACATGGCATTACTAATGAGTTTTTAATTGATAAACCGCGTTTTAAGGATGTCGCACAGGAGTTTCTAGCGTTTATTCAGGGCAGTGAGCTCATTATTCATAACGCAGCGTTCGATATAGGCTTTATTAATCACGAATTCAAGTTGCTTGATCCCGCTTTTGAGACCATTGTCGGTGTTTGTCAGGTACTGGACACGTTAGCATTAGCGCGTCAAAAACATCCGGGGCAAAAAAACAACTTAAATGCCTTAGCGCGTCGTTACGGTGCTGATCATCGTGAACGTACCTATCACGGTGCGTTGTTAGACTCGGAAATTCTGGCTGATGTTTATTTAGCCATGACCGGTGGTCAGGTTGGCCTAAGCCTGCACGAGGATACGGATGCCGATGGTACTGGACAAGAAACCATTCAACGACTCGCTATTAACCGAACCAAACTCAAAATAGTTCGTGCAACTGCTGAGGAATTAAGCGCTCATGAAGCCAGATTGGATGTGATTGACAAAGCGAGTGGAAGTTCATGCATTTGGCGACAAGAAAAACTAGCATCCTTGTCGTAAAAGCTTTATTTTTATGAGCAATAATAAACGGGGCGTTGTTTGCCCTCTTCTTAAACTAATTAATAAGGAAGGAACCCATGCTTCCAAAAATAGATGTTGGCGCACTTAACTTAATAAAACCCGAAATTGACGTGTCATTAACACAAATTGAGGGTGCGCTCAGTACCTTTGTGGAAGATAACTCAAATAATGGCCCATTAGCTGAATGTGTAGAAGCTATGGAGCAGGTGTATGGGGCATTGCGGCTCATTGATATTCATGGTGCATCTGAGCTTGCCGAAGTCATTTTCGCACTCGTTCGTCAAGTGAATGATTTACAAGACAAAACACCTGATGCGTATTACTCCACGCTCGGCAACAGCATGATGGTGTTGGCGCGCTATTTGGAATATGTACAAATCAAAGCAGTTAATTTGCCTCAACTGTTAATTCCTTCTATTAATGAATCGCGTCAAGTACTGTCATTACCGATTCTAGGTGAAGGCTATTTCCTTGATGTGCCTTTCTTGCCCGATGCTAATATTGGCCTGCCGTTGGCCATTGATCATAGCCAAGCGATTGCGTTGGCAAAGCGCATTCGTTTGATGTTCCAAATTGGCACTATCGGTTTATTGCGTGACCAAGTTCAGCCTGTGCATTTGCGTTTAATGAGTCGTGCTTTGGAGCGTGCTGCGCAACTATGTACTGGCAAGCCTTTGGCTTTGTTATGGTGGGTTGGCGGCGCTGCTTTAGAGGCGTTGTCACAGGGTGTTACCTTGAATCCTGCCCGTAAGCGTTTACTGGCACAGCTAGAACAGCAATTAAAGTTGTTGGTGCAACCTCAAGGGATTAATCAGCCCATTGATATGGCCGTACTTGCTAATTGTTTGGCTGTTGTTGGCTTGGGTGAAACAGGCGCCAAAGTGCTGGAAGTACAAAAAGCGTTTGATTTGTCGAGTAGTTGTATCAGTCAGACCCAATTGCATATTCAGCATGATTCCATGTTTGGTCCTGGTGGTTCGGTCATTAAAACGGTAGCCGCGGTACTAAAAGACGAAATCGCTCATATTAAAGATGTATTGGATGTTGTTGCGCGTGGTTCGCAGCAAGAAGAAGAAAGCTATCAAACGGTTGCTGATGATATTCGTAAATCGTCACAAACCTTGGTTATGCTCGGGTTAAACGATGTTGCTAATGCGATGCGTCGTCAAGCAGATAGCGTCAAACAATGGACAGACATTCCATCAGAAAAAGAGCTTAATGCCTTGGTTGATGTGTTGTTACAAGCGGACAATGCCGTCGCTACCTTAGATAAAGAAATGACTCCTGGTGCTCAAACCGTCGTCAACAATAATCGTATTTCTTTGCATCAACTCGATGAAGCACGGGCGATGCTGGTTGCTGAAAGTCGTGCCGGCTTGTCATTGGTTAAACGCGCGATTCTTTCCTATTTGGAAACGAATGGCGAAGACGCTATGCACTTGACAAACATTCCTGCAACTCTGCAATCAACAAGTGGAGGTTTGGAGTTCTTGCTCATTCCTCGCGGTGCTCAAATTTTACGTTCAGCGGCAGGCTTTATGGAGGCGTGGTCTCTGAGCAAAAAAATGCCATCTATGAATGTCATCGAAACCTTTGCCGATGCCATTGCCAGCGTTGACTACTTCCTCGAAAGTCTGGAAGTCAATAAACCGGTGAGTGAAAACGTTTTTGATATCGGTGAAGAAAGCGTCGCTGAGTTAGGTTATCCCGTTGTCAACAGACAGGCGGCTTAATGACGTCTACACCAAGCCAACCACAGTCAGATGCCAAAATCTGGCTGTTGTTTCGGGGCAATGAACTATTAGTTACCAGCGAAGATTTAACCTTTCCTTGTTATAACCACTATGATGTCTTGGGTGTTACTGCCCTCGAACATCATCGTGTTGGTGTGCATCAAGAAGTCGAAGCATTTGTTGTTCGTCTGACTGAAGATGCAGTAGCACCTGAAGGCTATCACTTTCAAAGTTTGCGTTCGTTGTTGACCTGCATCAATGCCGAGCAGTTTTCGTTAGCAGCGACGGCATCGCAAATTTTGGGCTGGGCAAAAAGCCATCGCTTTTGTAGCCAGTGTGGTACGCCTACTGAGCCTCATCCGCGTGGTGAACGCGCGATGATCTGTCCTGTCTGTGCCTATCATCAATATCCTCGTATTCACCCGTGTGTCATTGTCGCAATAACCAAAGATGACACTATTCTTTTGGCTCGTTCCCAGCGTTACAGCATTCCGATGTACAGTTTATTGGCGGGTTTTGTCGAAGTGGGTGAAACCCTTGAACACGCTGTTGCACGTGAAGTCGCTGAAGAGTCAGGTGTGCAGGTTAAAAACTTGCGTTATTTCGGCAGCCAGTCTTGGCCATTCCCGAACAATTTGATGCTGGCATTTCAAGCTGAGTGGGCAGGGGGAGAGATTGTTATTCAGGAGGAAGAAATCTTGGATGCTCAGTTTTTCCGTTATGATAATTTACCGTTGATCCCGCCTGAAGGTAGCATCGCCTATCATTTGATTCACGCTGCAGTAAACGAGCTAACGGCTAAATACGCACCGTAAGCATGACAAAATAAAACGAAGTTTACGCGATCTTTTCGCTAATCTTGCCAATAGCAGCTATTTCACTGATTGTGTGGAATAGTCTGCCGCTATTTATTTACGCGCATTTCATTGCTTTTCGTGATTTGATGCCCAAAACATACGGATGATGGTGCGATTCATAAGCCCCAACTGACTTCATCAAACTTTTAGGTATAGGTATGGTTGATTTACTTTTGCAATATGGCTTGTTTCTCGCCAAAGTCGTGACCGTGGTCATTGCGGCTTTATTTATTATTATTACCATTGCCAATGTCGGTGAGCGTCGTCGGCATCATGATGAAGATGGTGATATTGAAGTCATGCGTCTTAATGAGCGTTTTGAGCATTTCGCCAACACCTTACGCATGACAATCTTGGATAAATCGGCGTTGAAATCATATTTCAAATCCGAAAAAGACCAAGCCAAAGCAGATGCAAAAAAAGACAAGAAAAAAACAGAGGCCGAAACGAAAAAACGTCTTTATGTCATTAATTTTAATGGTGATATTCGCGCATCGGCAACCGAGAATTTGCGGCAAGAAATTACGGCTGTACTAAGTATTGCCGATAAAGATAAAGATGAAGTGGTTGTTTGCTTGGAAAGTCCAGGCGGGATGGTACATGGCTATGGTTTGGCATCATCTCAATTGGCCCGTATTCGTCAGGAAAATATTCCGTTAACGATTTGTGTTGATAAAGTCGCAGCCAGTGGCGGCTATATGATGGCCTGTTTAGCGGACACCATTATTGCCGCACCATTTGCTATTATTGGTTCTATTGGCGTGGTCGCCCAGATTCCTAACTTTCATCGTTTGTTGGACAAATGGGATATTGATTACGAAGTGTTAACCGCAGGTGAGTACAAGCGGACGTTAACGGTATTTGGCGAAAATACCGATGCAGGCCGCGAGAAGTTTGTTGCTGATTTGGAAGACACACACAGCTTGTTTAAAGACTTTGTGAAAGACTACCGCCCAAAAATCAATATTGAGCAAGTAGCCACTGGCGAACATTGGTACGGTAAAAAAGCAATGGAATTAGGGTTGGTTGATAAGTTGATGACTAGCGATGAGTATTTGCTCTCTGCCAGTAAGACAGCCGATATTTTTGCGATACGCTTTATTCACAAACAAAATATGATGCAAAAAATAGGCTTAACGGCCATGTTGAGCGTTGATGGTTTGTTAGTGCGTTGGTGGGATCGTTTGACGCAAAAGCCACAGTTCTAACGGCATAAACCAAGCTATTCTTGACTGTTGATGTTATTGGCGTAGTCTGAGCGAAAACTCATCGTGGACACGCCAATGAGCAAGCCTAAAGCACTGATTCAACAATGGGCACAGCAAGATGCTATTCGCCCAGATAAAATTCCCCAAGCCTTAGCTATCGCCGAAGTTACGCCTTCGGCATTTCACTGGCGAACATTCCTCGATAAATTACTGTTAGCTAATGGCGGCGGTTTACTGCTGTTTGGCATCATTTTCTTTTTTGCCTTTAATTGGCAAGAGCTAACACGCTTTCACAAGTTTGCCATGATCGAGGGTTTAATCGTCGCCAGTTTATATGCCTATCATCACTGGTACAGTAGATCCTCAGCCCCGACAATTTTATTGGCTTCTTCGGTCTTGGTGGGTGTGTTATTGGCTTTTTTTGGTCAAACCTATCAAACCGGTGCTGATGCCTGGCAACTATTTGCCGCATGGGCGGCGTTAATAGCACCGTGGGTACTATTGGCGCGGTTTTCGTCATTATGGTTCTTGTGGCTGGCGCTGATTAATATTGCGTTGTCGCTGTATTACCAAGTCTTTCATGGTTTTTGGGGTTGGGGTTTTGGCAGTGAAGGCATGCAATTCATTCAATTTTCCTTGAACACTTCCGCACTGATGTTATGGGAGTTAGCCGCAACGCGCTATGACTGGTTATCTGGTCGACGAGAAGTCAGGTTGTTAGCAGTGGCAAGTGGTGCCAGTGTCACGTGGCTAACCTTGGATGCCATTTTCAATAACCACCATGAGTTGTCATTGATAGTGGTGTGTTATCCGTTGTGGTTAGTGGTTGGCTATTGGGTGTATCGGCGTTGGCTCGGTGATTTGTTTATGCTGGCCGGTGGTTGGTTAACGCTGATTGTCACGTCCACGGCTTTTATTGCCAATCTCTTTTTACATCACGGTAATAGTGAGAGCTTTTTCTTGTTGACGGTGTGGGTCTTGGGCGTATCTGTTATTGCCATTAACTGGCTGAAAAAAATAGCACAGGAAGGCAATCATGAAGCCTAACGACAG
>CANBZV010000169.1 GCA_947373945.1 Moraxellaceae bacterium | reverse complement strand
ATGCCTGCGTTTCTACGTGATTGTTACTCTGGGTTGCAATGCGTGGTTCTGATCGCAGGCTGTCAGTGTGCTTATGGCCAAGACTATTCGTTGCGGCTGTTAACCCCCGATAATAAACCGTTAGCCGATGCTGTCGTTTGGCTCACGCCACCCGCCAATAGTAGTAATAAGCACACGGCGATTATGGATCAAGTGCACAAGACTTTTGTGCCGTATATCCTGCCCGTGCAAGTTGGCACCGTGGTTGATTTCCCTAATTCCGATTCCATCAATCATCATGTTTATTCATTTTCGCCTGCCAAACGCTTTGAGCTGAAACTGTCTCCGACTAGCCACGCTAATCACACGGTCTTATTTGATAAAGCCGGTATTGTCACGCTCGGTTGTAATATTCATGACTGGATGCTTGGTTATATTGTCGTCCTCGAAACACCGTATTTTAGTCAAACAGATGGCGCAGGCATTGCCCATATCAACGCCCCTGAAGTCGATGCCGAGCAGATTCACGTCTGGCATCCGCAAATTAATGACAGTAGCGAACAATTAACCTTGGCGGTGACTGGCACCGATATGACCTTACGTTTAAAAAGCCCATTAAAACCCGATTTGCGCCGTAGCGCGCATGGTTATAACTGAGGCTCAAGATGCGCAGTCTACGAACCTCAATTTTTTTCTTTTTTGTCGGCTTAATGCTCATTGCCATGTGCATTAATTTTACCCTCGTCTATCGCAGCACCTATCAACATACGCGTCAGCAAGTCGAGCAACAATTACGCTCCGGCTGGCAAGTGTTTAGTAATGAACTGGATTCGCGCCGTAAAACCCAAGCAGCAATGGCATCATTGATTACGCAAGATTTTGGCTTACGCTCGGAAATTGCCAGCTTTTCTGAACAGGCAAATGTCGAATCACTGCGCGTGGTATTGGATAATTTTCGCCAACGCAGTGCCGCTGATTTAGCCATTGCCGCCGATGCCAATGGCAAATTACTCGCCGCCACCGACAGCCATTTTGCCTTTGGCAGCCATTTCTTATTACCGATGATTAATAGCAATAATAATGGCGAACATGAAGATGCGTTATTGGTACAGAATGGCCAGCTATATCACTTCTTTGTCACGCCGATTTATGCCCCCGCACCGAACTTGGTTGGTTGGTTTGTCCTCGGTTATGCGCTCAATGATGCCACCGCCGAACATCTCTCCAAACTCACCGGTTTGAACGTTTCCTTTCTCTATCGCAACAATCAACAAACAACCATTTTAGCCAGTAGCCTAGACACACCAATGCGCCCAATACTTGATGATGTTGATTGGCAGGTGAAAAAAAATCAGGCGGCGCTACAGGAAACAAATGATCAACTATTTTATGTAAACCATCTGAATAGTCCCAATAGCGGCGACTTGGAGGTGGTGTTACAACGCTCGTTATCCGAAGCCATGCAAGGTTATAAGCCGTTGTTTTGGCAGTTAGTCGCCATTGCCATCGTCACCTTGATCTTGACTGTAATCGGCGCGTTTTTTATCGCTCGTACCGTCAGTAAACCCCTGTTGGCGCTCACCCATTATGTCCGCAAAATTGGCGCTGGAGATTATGCTGCTACCCCGCCAGCGCCCACCCAAGGCGAAGTGCAGGTGTTATTTTCGGAGTTTGACGCCATGCGTAACGCCATTGCCGAACGCGAAACACAAATTGCCTATGCCGCCTATCACGACCCCCTAACCAGCTTGCCGAACCGCTTACGCTTTCAACAACTGTTGCAAGAGCATATCAATAACTATAATCAGCAAGTCACCGCCGTTATTGTCTTGGGTCTCAATCACTTTAAGGATATTAATGACACCCTCGGCCATATCAGTGGCGATTTATTATTACAGCAAGTCGCGCAGCGTTTAATCGCCATGCGCCGCGAGCGCGATCATATTGCCCGCTTTTCCGGTGACTCCTTTGTTGTGCTATTAACGGCCATTGAACGACATGAAGTGTTAGCGCTCGGCATGTATTACAAACAGATTCTTGATGATGCCTTTGTCATTGAAAATATTGCCATGTCAGTGAATGCCGCGATGGGTATTGCCCTGTATCCCGAACACGCTGAAGCGGCGAGCACGCTGTTACAACGTGCCGAAATTGCCATGTATGTCGCCAAAGAAAAACGGCTGCCTTGTGCCTTATACAGCCAACAACAAAATCGTTATAGCTTGCTACGTTTATCGTTAATGAGTGAACTGCGCGGCGCTATTGCACGCGGTGAACTGGTGTTGTATTACCAACCCAAACTTGATATCAAGGCCGAAAAAATCACCAGTGTCGAATGCCTCGTCCGTTGGCAACATCCGTTGCATGGTTTGATTTTCCCCGATGATTTTATTCCGCTCGCCGAACAAACCGGCAACATCCGTTTATTAACAGCATGGGCGATTGATACCGCCCTCGCCCAATGCGTACGCTGGCAACAACAGGGCATTGCTCTCGAAGTCGCCGTTAATATCTCATCCGTAGACCTGCAAGACCCGTTATTTGTCAGTAATGTTCAACACGCACTTAACAAACACCAACTCTCGGCGGAACATTTATCGCTGGAAGTCACCGAAAGTGCGGTGATGTATGACATTGAAAAAGCGGTCGAATTACTAACCGCCTTGCGACAACTAGGCATACGTTTGGCGATGGATGATTACGGCACTGGCTATTCATCGATGGCGCAACTAAAACGCTTGCCAATCCACGAAATGAAAATCGACAAATCCTTTGTCATGGACTTACATCATAATAACGATGACACCATCATTGTCCGCTCGACGATAGAACTTGGCCACAACATGGGTTTGATTTTGATTGCCGAAGGTGTCGAAAGCCCCGAGATTTTGCAGTTATTACGCCAATATGGTTGTGATATCGCCCAAGGTTATGGCATTGGCCGACCGATGCCGATCGACAAATTTGAACAATGGTGGCAGCAATATCACTCAACATAAATATCTGACAATTAAAAGTTGGGACATTAATAATGAAAATAAAAACATTTGGTTTTCCGTTATTACTCACGGTTATTTCCTGCTCCAGTTATGGTTTTGAACAAGAGTGGCATGGTCTGCTTGATGCTCGCGTCATCAATAGCAACAGCGAACAAAGTTGGCTCAATAACGGTCTGGATAAACAACGATTTGATCAAAACGACAGCGCTTTGCAATTAGGTCAAGCAGTACTCGACTATCACGCCGAACTCACCGATACCATTAATAGCCATATTTGGCTCAATGGTTATGATCACCGTAATAAAGGTGTTGGTTTAGGCGAAGCTTTTGTCAAATGGCGACCCATTCCCAACAGTGCGTGGCGCTGGCAAAGTCGCGTCGGTATGTTTTTTCCCGAATTGTCACTGGAGAATACCGGCTTAGGCTGGACATCCGATTATTTGATTAGCAGCTCGGCCATTAATACCTGGGTCGGTGAAGAATTACGTACCTTAGGGGCAGAAATTGGCGTTCACTATGACGGCGCACGCGTGGGCAGCCCCCATGACTGGCGTGCCAGTGCGGCGGCATTCCGCTGGAACGATCCCGCCGGTGGCTTATTAAGCTGGCGCGGCTGGACGGTCGGCGACCGTATCACCTCAAGCTGGGAGCGTGTACCTTTTCCTGACTTACCTATTTTTGACGAAAACAACGGTTTTTGGGGCGGCCAAATGCGCGGCATTGAACCATTTCGGGAAATAGACAACAAAACCGGCTACTACGCTAATCTCTCTTATCAATATTTAGATTTAATCAGCGTCACCGCCATGCATTACGATAATCGAGGCGATCCTGAAGCCTTTGTCAGTGGTCAATGGGCATGGAATACCACATTCAATCATCTTGGTTTACGCGGTCATTATCAAAACACCACTCTCCTCGCCCAGTATATGAAAGGGCAAACCATTATGGGGTTTGTGCCTTTTTATGATCTAGTCGTTGATTACCGCTCATGGTATGTGTTGCTCAGCCAGCAAGTTGGCGCGCATCAATTTAATATCCGTTATGACAAATTTTGGCTCGACGATCTGGATGGCAAAGCACCCGATCCGAATCAGGAATATGGTGATGCCTTGGCGATAGGCTGGCGCTGGGCGTTCTGCAAAAATATGGATGTATCAGCCGAGTGGTTGCGCCAACAAAGTGATCGTGACGCCCGTCAAGACTTGCTGCAACAAGAGGCTGAACGTAGCGAAGATTTATGGCAAGGGCGACTACGCTGGTGGTTTTAGTTAGACGATATTGTGCGAATCAACTATCCTTTAGCGGTAACAATAAAATAATGATTAGGAACTTTTATGACCACGCTCGCCCAAGCCCAACAAGATGTGAATAAGCTCAGTAAAAAACCGAATAACGACAACCTGCTTTTTCTCTACGCTCATTATAAGCAAGCAACTGCGGGTGATGTGTCAGGCAAGCGCCCCGGTATGTTGGAAGTGATTGATCGGATGAAGTTTGATGCATGGACAAAAATAAAAGGCATGAGCAAAGCTGATGCGGAGGCTAAGTATATTGCCAAGGTTGAGGCATTGCTAAAGGCGGATGGGAAGTGAACATAGACATATAAGGTGGGTTTTAACCCACCCTACCAACGCCACCACATGAATCACCATGCATTGCACCTTACGTGCGTTGATGAAACCTTAGCAGACGACTGAAGCTACCATATCACTGGTACAGAATATGCCGAAAATGCACCATCGACAGACACAATGCTCATTTGCTCAACTAAGGCTTGCGCAATAATCATACGATCAAACGGGTCGTTATGATGAAATGGCAGTTTTGCCAGATGACTAATGTGCTTAAACTCTATGGGTAACAATTGGATATGGTTGCTTTGTATATTGCGCTGAATGAGCTCTTCAAGTGTCACATCAAGCGATAGTTTTCCCAGCTGATGCTTAATCTGCATTTCCCAAGGCGAGGCAATGCTTAAATGAAACTCATGCATTCCAGATTGACATAGCTGACGAACCGTTTCGGATAGACGGCTTGGTTCGCTGTTTAACCAAATAAACGCATGAGTATCCAACAATAATTTCATTTATGAGCTTCACCCAACCAAAAGTCATCCGATAATGGGTCATTAAAATCATCACTCATCGTCATTTTTCCAGTAAATAGGCCAAGCGTGACAGACTGCGCAGATGGGATGTGGGTAGACTCTTCTTCATACATGACAATAACACGCGCTTTGCTGGCATGAATATGCTTAGGAAGCTGGACATGAATTTGTTGGCTGGCATCAATCTCTACAGGAAACTCAATGGCGTACATTAGAAACCCCTCGCTCAAAACTTAAGCTAATTTTAACACAAAAATTGCACGTAGTCGGTGGGTAGAGAAACGAGACCCAACCTTTCAAATACATAGTCGTATAGCTATGGCCCAATGCATTGCACCTTACGCCATCAAATCAATCAATAACCTTAGCATGGCTTTCCATACCTCCGGCCCAATCTATGGCGTACATACCCTCTTTCACTAACCGATGAAATGTCGAATACGGCCAATCTTTGACGCAGGCAACATAACCATGCTTAACAGGATTTATATGGACATAATCCATGTGGGCGCAATAATCCGCTTCATCTCGGATTAGATGCTCCCAGTAGCG
>CANBZV010000168.1 GCA_947373945.1 Moraxellaceae bacterium | reverse complement strand
ATTTCCCACAATGGCCGATCACGCTGTAACGGCGTGCTGAAGAACTTACTGCTTAAGCTTTGCAGCGTTTTTTGGTTAAGTTCACCTTGGATAGTACGATGATGTAGATGCTGATCAATACAGAACGCGGCATCTTCTATCCACATAGGGTTATCGAGCAACGCGGGCGGCATATATAAACGTTGACGAAATACTCGCGCCGTTTGTAAGCGTGACGCGACATGGCGACGAAAGCGCGTAAAGGTCATCGCTTCGTTCGTTGGCGGAGAAAACATGAGCACACCACCCACATGCAGTGGCGTCTGATCAGTTTCCAAATGCAAAAATGACGTATCAAGATTGGTAAGTGATTGCATGATAATCTCCGCTCGGCATCCAGCAGTTTTAAGCTCAACGCCACATGAAAAGGGTCTTTCGCCAATAGTGTACAAATGTTCACTGGATGTGATTTTATACACGAAACACCTCCACTTGTCTTGACTAAGATCAAGTACGGACGTACTAATTTCATTTTTTGATTAAAATAGTGCTTTTTAGGAGAGTTCTTTGCTGGTGTGTGAGAAAAACATCCCCCTAGACAAGGCTATGTCGTCGTTAGTAGTTGAAACTGAAACTTCGGAACTGAGAGTTCCATCGTCATTTTCAGCACCGTTCTCGACCTACCACGCGCCACCCGCTTCAACCTTGACTTTCGTCATGTCTTAGCAACTCGCGACAGCCTAAGATGGCTTATCTTTTCAGCCAGTCCAATGGAGTTTTCTGCTCTCATGGATATTTCCCATTACGTCAATACCCTTGGCAAGTCGCTGTTAGCACAGTATGGCGAACGGGTGCATAAAGTTGCACTTAATGTTGGTTTTACCTGCCCCAATCGAGATGGCAGTAAAGGGCATGGCGGTTGTACCTTCTGTAATAACGACTCTTTTACCCCTAAAGGTCGCACGATTCGCCCCCTAGCAAACCAGTTATTCGCGGGCAGTCACGCCGTACGCCGAATTACCGGTGCGCGTAAGCTTATTGCCTACTTTCAAGCCTATACCAATACTTACGCCGATATCGAACGTCTGCGTAGCCTGTATGAACAAGCCCTCGCCCATCCGGACGTTGTTGGTATTGCCATTGATACACGGCCTGACTGCGTACCCCGAGAAGTGCTGGAATTATTGTGCGAGTTTCGCGATCGCGGTTATGACGTCTGGCTGGAGTTGGGGCTACAAAGTTCGTTTGACAGCACACTACGGCGCGTCAACCGGGGTCATGGCTTCGCCGAATATGCTGAAACGGTGCAACAAGCACGCAGCATGGGCTTAAAAGTTTGTACGCATCTTATTTTGGGTTTACCTGAAGAAAATGCGAGTCATGCGCGCACGACCTTAAGCAAAGTCTTAGCGTTGGGTACAGATGGTTTGAAGCTGCATCCTCTACACGTCGTCAAAGCGACGATGCTGGCGCACGAATGGCGTATGGGGCAATACCAACCGCTCACACAGCGTGACTATATCGACCAATGTGTCGAGCTCATCAGCCTCACACCACCGAAGATTATTTTTCATCGACTAACGGCTACCGCCTCAGCGGATATTTTGCTGACACCGGCATGGTGTGAACATAAATGGTCAGTCATTAACGGCATCACCCAGCAATTGGCACAGCGGGGTTTATCTCAAGGCTCCGCACTGGGGATGCCGTGGCGCAAGGAGGCTGATCATGTCGCCATCGCCGTTTGAATTAGTCTGCCCTGCTGGATCGTTATCGGCATTAAAAACGGCTGTCGATCATGGTGCCGACTGTGTCTATGTCGGTTTTCGTGATGACACCAATGCCCGTAATTTTGCGGGCCTGAATTTTGATGATATCTCCTTACAGCATGGCATTGATTACGCACATCAACGCGGCAAAAAAGTATTTGTTGCCCTCAATACCTATCCCCAAGCTCAAGGCATGAAGCGCTGGCAATCGGCTGTTGATCGCGCGGTGGCCGCAAACGTGGATGCGCTAATCATTGCCGATATCGGTTTACTGGATTATGCCCGTCAACGTCATCCCGAACAGCGACTGCATTTATCGGTACAAGGTTCCGCGACCACCCATGAAGCGTTGGCTTTTTATCAGCGCCAATTTGGCATTAGCCGTGCGGTGTTACCACGCGTGCTGTCGGTGGGACAAATTGCGGCGGTGGTACGGCAAACGCCCGTTGACATTGAAGTATTTGGTTTTGGTAGTTTATGTGTGATGGTTGAAGGTCGCTGCTTGTTATCGTCTTATGTCACTGGCGACTCCCCTAATAATCACGGCGCGTGCTCGCCCGCTCATGCCGTGCGTTGGGATCAAGCGGCTGATGGCTTAGAAACACGTTTAAATGGCGTGTTGATTGATCGTTTTGCCGAAGGCGAAAGCGCGTGTTATCCCACCATCTGCAAAGGTCGCTTTCAGGTCAATAATGAAACCTATTACGCTATGGAAGAACCAACCAGCCTGAACACGCTCGAACTATTGCCACAACTGATGGCGATGGGCGTACGTGCCATCAAAATTGAAGGCCGACAACGCAGCCCCGCCTATATTGCCGCCGTCACGCGCACTTGGCGTCAAGCCATTGATTTGGCTCTACATGACCATGAGCACTACATCGTCCGTAGTTCATGGTCAGCCGAATTGGATCGTTTATGCGAAGGTAGCCAGCACACGCTGGGTGCTTATCATCGCCCTTGGAAATAATGGAGAGCGTCGATGACCACAACCACACGTTTATCCTTAGGCCCTTTATTGTATTACTGGCCACGTCAGCAAACATTCGACTTTTATGACGATATCGCCAACAGCGCCATTGATATTGTCTATTTAGGCGAAACAGTGTGCGCACGACGGCACGAACTGGATAACCATGATTGGTTAGCTATCGGGGCAAAATTACAGGCGGCAGGCAAAGAAGTGGTTTATGCCAGCCAAGTACTGTTCGAGTCTGAAAGTGATGTCCGCCGACTTAAAACCTTGATTGCTCAGGGTGGCCGTATGGAGGCCAACGACATGACCGCTGTCAATTTACTGAGCGTAAATGGGCCAACGGCGTTTGTCGCGGGCATGACCCTCAATCTCTATAACGAAGCGGCATTAGCGTTAATGGCGAATATTGGTGGCTATCGCTGGGTTGCACCTGTCGAGCTGGATGCCAGTCAACTCGGCCATCTCGCTCATTGTGTCGCTGGGCGTATGGAAACTGAAGTTTTTGCCTTTGGCCGTATGCCTTTATCTTATTCGGCACGCTGCTTTTCCGCGCGTCATTTTAATCGACAAAAAGACAGTTGCCAGTTTATCTGCCGTGACTTCCCCGAAGGCTTGGCGATGTGTACGCAAGAACAAGAGCCTTTTTTGGTACTTAATGGCATTCAAACACAGTCGATCAAATGCTGTGATTTATTGGCCGATATTCCCCTGTTACTAACACTGGGCGTCAATGTCCTGCGCATCAGTCCGCAACCACAACACACTTGTGCCGTCATTGACCTGTTTCGTGCCGTGCTTGATGGTCAGATGACTGCCGACGAAGCCTTTAGACGCTCTGACGATTTACGCTTAGCCGCTGCCTGCAATGGCTATTTGCATGATCAAGCGGGACTCGATTTAGTCGTTCGTCATCACCATGTGGGGAGTTATTAATGGCCCGTCAAACGCTAACGCAACGCATCTTGCAAACAGTGAGCGAGAGCACTCTGCCCAAACCGTTGTCGCGATTATTTTTCCGTTTGCCGCAATTGCCACCGTCGATGGTATTAGCCACCTTGCTCAATATTGCTTTGGGTGAATCAGGTTTGGCGGCGATTCCTCCGACCTTGGCGGGTCGACAATTACGGCTAGTGGTGTTGGATGTGGGCTTAGAGTTGTGTCTAGTGTTGACCCTACGCGGCTTTATCCCCCCCAACCTACCTGCGGCTATACCCGACGTCATCATCAAAGCCACTAAAGGTGATTTTTTAGCGATGGCGACACGGACAATGGACTCCGACACCCTATTTTTCAAGCGGCGCTTGCTGATGGAAGGTGATACAGAACTGGGGTTATTGGTGCGCAATTTGTTGGACGCCGTCGATTTTTCGGCCTTAGCCGCCACACAGTTCTCGCCATTACGCGTCACGGCTGCCGCCAGACACATCTTAGCGCAACGCCGAGGCGGGCGCTTAGTGCTGTGGTGAGCGAGCTATCCGATTACAGAGGTGTTTGATGGTTATCGACAACCGTATTACCGTCGCGCTAACCGGAGCATCTGGTTCACCGTATGCCCTCGCCTTGTTAAAGGCATTGGTCAGGCACAAGCAACACATATGGCTGTTAGTTTCGGATGCCGCTCGAGAAGTCATACGCCTAGAAATGGGGCAGACATTACCTGCTAACCATGAACAAACCGAACACTATTTCCGCCACTATTGTCAGGACACGACGGGCGCCATTCGGCTCTTGGCCAACAATGATTGGTCTGCGCCCCCTGCCTCTGGTTCGGGTGCACCGACGCGCATGGTCATTTGTCCCTGTAGCATGGGCACACTGGCCGCTGTCGCTTGTGGCCTCAGCAATAACCTCATTGAACGCGCCGCCGATGTCGCCATTAAAGAACAACACCAGCTGATTATCCTGCCCCGAGAAATGCCACTTTCGCCATTACATTTGGAACATATGCTTAAACTGGCGCGTTTGGGTGTCGTGGTCATGCCCGCCAGCCCGGCCTTTTATCATCAACCACAATCGGTGCAAGATATTGTCGATTTTGTTGTCGATCGCCTGCTCAAGCATCTCGGTCTAGCAGGCATATTACCGGCATGGGGGGTATAAATGAGTAGCCCGATGAAATTTCACGACTTACGCGACTTTATGCATTGGCTAGAGCAACGTGGCGAATTACGGCGTATTAAACGCGAAATCGACCCCTATTTGGAAATGACCGAGGTCTGTGACCGTGTACTCAAAGCCAATGGCCCCGCCCTATTGTTCGAAAACCCTAAAGGTTATGGCATACCCGTCTTGGCCAATTTGTTCGGCACGCCCGAACGTGTGGCGTGGGGCTTGGGATTAGAAAACCCTGCTGGACTGCGTCAATTAGGCCATGTGCTGGCACGCCTGAAAGACCCACAGCAAATTAACGAGGCTGCCAGCTTATTCAGTCATTTACCCTTACTAAAACAGGTGCTAAATATGTCGCCGCGCCAAGCGCGCAGCACGCCTGCTTGTCAGGAACGCATTTATGTGGGTGATCAGGTTGACCTGAATCGTCTACCCATTCAAACCTGTTGGCCCGACGATGTTGCGCCTTTGCTGACATGGCCACTGGTGATCACCAAAGGGCCAGAAAAATCACGGCTGAATGTGGGTATTTATCGCCAGCAAGTATTGAGCCGTAACCGCTTGATTATGCGCTGGCTGTCGCATCGTGGTGGCGCACTCGACTACCAAGCATGGCGGCAACGTTATCCCGACCAACCATTTCCGGTCGCGGTCGCCATTGGCGCTGACCCAGCGATGCTACTCGCCGCGGTTACGCCCATTCCGGACACTTTCTCCGAATTTGCTTTTGCGGGTTTATTACGCGGCAGTAAAACGGTGTTAACCTATTGTCTGACACATTCCCTACAAGTGCCTGCCGACGCCGAAATTGTCTTGGAAGGCTGGATTTATCCCAA
>CANBZV010000167.1 GCA_947373945.1 Moraxellaceae bacterium | reverse complement strand
GAAGCTCTATTAAGTATGGGTTTGGCGAATTCCCCCATGTACGGTGCACGTATTGATGCCGTATCGGGCAACTTTGTCACGGCCAAACCGTATGGCGTCCGTGCAGGCATGGACTATCAGCTAACGGGCGAAGTCCGTTCGATTGATACCGAAGCCATCAACAAAAATCTTGTGAATCATCATATTGTTATCTTAGGCCCTACCGGTTATTCGACAACAGGTGAAGTCTTTAATTTATTGGCCGAAGAAGTTGCCGTTCATGCGGCCATGGCATTAAAAGCCGACAAACTCATCTTATTGGGTGAAAAAGAAGGTATTGCCGATACCGACGACCGTTTATTGCGCGAAATGATTCCCAACGAAGTAGACCAATACCTGCGTAATAAAGTGTTGGATAGTGAAATCCTCCGTCACATGGATGCTTCGCGTGAAGCCTGTCGTGGTGGCGTCCGCCGAGTGCATATTATTTCCTATGCCCGTGATGGCGCGTTATTGCAGGAGCTATTTACCCGCGATGGTTCGGGCACGTTGATTACTCAAGATCCGTATGAAGAAATTCGTACTGCCGAAATTGACGATGTCGTCGGCTTGCTGGAACTGTTACGGCCACTCGAAGAAGAAGGCATTTTAGTCCGGCGCTCACGCGAGCGTCTGGAAACCGAAATTCATCACTTTGCCGTCATTGAACGTGATGGCATGATTGTCGGTTGTGCGGCACTCTATCCTTTACCCTTGGATGAGCAAGGCGTATTAACAGGAGAAATAGCCTGTGTCGCGGTTCATCCTAATTACCGTAGCGGTGATCGTGGCTCAGAACTTTTGGACTATTTGGAAGCGCGTGCCCGTAATAAAGGCATTAAAAAGCTATTCGTCCTGACCACCCGTACCGCGCACTGGTTTTTAGAGCAAGGTTTTGCACCCGTTTCGGTAGATGATTTACCCAAAGAGCGTAAGGCTTTGTATAATTTCCAGCGTAATTCGCAGGTCTTTAGCAAAAAGTTATAAGCCCCTTCACCGAATCTATTTTTTTGTAGGGGCGAATTTATTCGCCCCTACGGTAATGGCGGTTAAAACCGCCCCTACACAGCCCCAATCAGAGATTTTTCATGACTGACACTCCGAATATCCGCAAGCACTCCTCCGAAGTTGTTGATGGCATTGAAGCAGCACCTGCCCGCGCCATGTTGCGCGCCGTCGGTTTTAGCGATGAAGACTTCACCAAGCCACAAATCGGTATTGCCTCGACATGGGCAATGGTGACGCCTTGCAATATGCACATCAACAAGCTGGCCGATGAAGCGGAAAAAGGTGCTAATGCCGCCGGTGGTAAAGGCGTAATTTTCAACACCATTACGATTTCTGACGGTATCGCCAACGGCACTGAGGGCATGAAATACTCGTTGGTATCGCGCGAAATCATTGCCGACTCGATCGAAGCAGTGGCTGGCTGCGAAGGCTTTGACGGCATTGTCGCGATTGGCGGCTGTGACAAAAATATGCCTGCGTGCATCATGGGTATGGCACGCTTGAATCGTCCGTCGATTTTTGTGTATGGCGGCACCATTAAACCAGGCGCAGGCCATACTGACATCATTTCGGTATTTGAAGCCGTCGGTCAACACGCGAAAGGCGAACTTAACGCCATTCAAGTGAAACAAATTGAAGAAGTTGCGATTCCTGGCCCCGGTTCTTGTGGCGGCATGTACACCGCCAACACCATGGCCTCGGCAATTGAAGCCTTGGGCATGAGTTTGCCTAACTCCAGCGCCCAAAATGCCGTTAGCGATGAGAAATTATCGGACTGTTATCGTGCAGGCCAACAAGTCTTGGAGTTGTTGAAGCTCGACATCAAGCCTAGCGACATCATGACCAAAAAGGCGTTTGAGAATTCAATTCGGGTCGTTATTGCCTTGGCGGGTTCTACCAATGCCGTGTTGCACTTCTTGGCAATGGCACACACCGTTGGTGTTGATTTGACACTGGAAGACTTTGTCCGTTTAGGTGAAACCACGCCAGTTTTAGCCGACCTGCGCCCCTCCGGCAAATACATGATGAGCGAATTGGTGGCCATTGGCGGTATTCAACCGTTGATGAAACGTATGTTGGCGCAAGGCTTATTACACGGTGACTGCTTAACCGTCACCGGCAAAACCTTGGCCGAAAACTTGGCTAATGTCGAAGATTATCCCGAAGGCCAAGATATTATTCGTCCGTTTGATAATCCGGTTAAAGCCGACTCGCACTTAATTGTGCTAAAGGGCAACCTTGCTCCTGAAGGTTCAGTCGCCAAGATCACCGGTAAAGAAGGCTTGCATTTTAAAGGCACGGCACGTGTCTATGCTGGCGAGGAAGCCGCATTGCAAGGCATTCTCAATGGTGAAGTCGTTGCAGGCGATGTGATCGTCATTCGTTACGAAGGCCCTAAAGGTGGCCCAGGTATGCGCGAAATGTTATCGCCAACCTCAGCAGTGATGGGTAAAGGCTTAGGCAAAACTGTGGCCTTGATTACTGATGGTCGTTTCTCGGGGGGTAGCCACGGCTTTGTGGTTGGCCATATTACTCCTGAAGCGTTTGACGGCGGTGCGATTGCGCTGATCGAAAATGGCGATATCATTACTATTGATGCTGTCAGCCGTGCCATTAGTGTTGCGGTGAGTGATGAAGAACTCGCCAAACGCCGCGCCAACTGGACAGCCCCTGCGCCGAAATACACGCGTGGCGTATTGTCTAAATATGCAAAAACAGTGTCTAGTGCTTCCGAAGGCGCAGTCACGGATAAATAACGCGTTATCGCTATATTAAAGACTAAAACCCGCGAGGACAGACTCACTATCTGCCCTCGCGGCTATTTTGTTCACTTGCCGTGTGCTTTACTTTACCCCATTCTTAGTCGTCTCTTCTTTGTTGAGAAACCTGAGTGAAACGCCACGACCTTGCTCATATTCGCCAAGATTATTCTAAAAAAGAACTGTCTCTACAGGATTGTTTAACTGACCCCATCGCACAATTTAGTCAATGGCTAGACGAGGCACTGGCCTCTGAAGTCAATGAAGCGACTGCAATGAATTTAGCCACGGTCAGCGCTGAAGGAAAACCATCGGCACGCATCGTTTTGCTCAAAGGTATAGAACAGCAGCAATTTGTTTTTTATAGCAATTATAGCAGCCGTAAAGGCCAGCAAATTGATGCCAGCTCTTATGTCGCGCTCACCTTTTTTTGGCCAGAACTCGAACGGCAAGTGCGTATTGAAGGGCGAATCACCAAAGTTTCTGCTGAAACCTCCGATGCCTACTTTCAGTCCCGTCCCTATACTTCACGGGTGGGCGCATGGGCATCCGAACAAAGTCGCCCATTGGATGGCAAAGCCACATTAGTCAAACGCGCCGCTTTTTTTGCGGCCAAATACATGACCAGTGTGCCACGTCCACCCCATTGGGGCGGCTATGGCGTTAACCCTGAACGGATAGAGTTTTGGCAAGGACGGCCAAGTCGTTTACATGATCGAGTTGTCTATGAGTTAAATGACCAAGGCACATGGGATAAATGCTGTTTGTATCCCTGACTGTGCTGGGTTGAAACCCAGCCTACTGCCGATCAAGTAAACGATAACCAATGGCCTCGGTAATGTGCGGCACCAAAATAGCGTCACTGTTTGCCAAATCGGCAATGGTGCGCGCCACCCGCAAAATCCGATGATATGCCCGCGCCGATAACCGTAACCTCAACATCGCTTGATCAAGGAGCTTGGTTTCTTTTTCGGCTAATAAACAGTGTTTATCCAACAAACTTGCCGTTAATGCCTTATTACTGCACTGCTGCCGTGCTTGCTGGCGCGCTCGTGCTGACAATACCCGCTCGCGCACAATCGCCGAGCTTTCACAGGCTTGGGTATCACGCAATGCCGTTGCGGGTAATGAGGGCACTTCAATATGCAAATCAATGCGGTCGAGCAATGGCCCCGATAATTTGCCACGATAACGACCCACTTGCTCCGGCGTACAACGGCAACGCGGCGAACCATCGCCCAAAAAACCACAAGGACACGGATTCATCGCCGCAATCAACTGAAAACCCGCTGGAAAAGTCATTTGTTTGGCCGCACGCGAAATCACCACCTGCCCCGACTCCAATGGCTCACGCAACACTTCCAATACTTTGCGGTCAAACTCGGGCAATTCGTCCAAAAACAACACGCCATGATGCGCAAGGGTAATTTCACCCGGGCGAGGATTAGAGCCGCCACCGACTAACGCGGCAGCCGAAGCGGTATGGTGCGGATTTCTAAAGGGCGGAATACCAAAAGGATGCGCTTGTTGACCCGCGACTGAATGAATGGTAGCTACTTCGAGGCTGGTATCATCATCCAACGGCGGCAAAATGCTGGGCAAGCGTGACGCTAACAGCGTTTTACCAGTACCCGGCGGCCCCATCATTAATAACGAATGGCCACCCGCTGCAGCAATCTCTAATGCCCTACGGGCGCGATGTTGACCTTTGACATCCATTAAGTCCAACTGAGGATGCGGATTGGCCGCCACGCTGGCTTGTGCAGGCGTTAGCGGTGCCTCACCCGTCAAATGCTGACACAAACTCACTAAATCTTTGACGCCATAGACCACCGCGTGTTTGGGCCGTGCCGCCTCTTCAGCATTACTATACGGTACAAACAACGGATGCTGATCTTTAGCCGCCGCAAGGCTGACTGATAAAACGCCTAGAATCGGGCGTAACTCACCAGTTAGCGCTAGTTCACCCAAAAATTCACGCTGCTGTAAGCACTCGATAGGAATTTGACCACTAGCCGCCAAAATACCCAGCGCAATGGGCAAATCAAAGCGTCCGCCTTCTTTGGGCAAATCCGCAGGCGCTAAATTAATAGTCAGCCGACGTTGAGGAAACTCAAAACCGGCATTAATTAATGCCGAACGCACACGATCTTTACTTTCGCGTACCGCCGCTTCAGGTAAACCCACGATGGTAAGTGCCGGTAAGCCATTACTTAAATGAACTTCCACCGTCACTAAAGGGGCGTGCAGGCCCAACGCCGCACGGGTATAGACCAATGCCAGAGACATAAAACTTCCTTGTTTATTGATGATTTACTTAACCAGTGTTTCCAACTGTTTCAACTGGGCTTCCAACACATGTAATTTTTGTCGTGCTTCAGAAAGGAGCACACTTTGACGGTCAAATTCCTCACGCGTGACTAATTCCATTTTAGCGAAGGTTTCTTGCAGAACAGCCTGCAAGTTTTTATCTAATTCTTGCCATAAACCCGACTGATTGCTCTGTTCGTAGCGCTCACGGACTTGCTCACGGACTTTTTGCACCAAATTATCCAACGCCATTACAACCTCGCTCAAAAAACGCACCAAAACAATGAAAAACACACCATGACGCACCAATTTGAGCCATTTATTTTTTAAGCCCGCATTATTTAGTGTCTTTTTTTAGGATATTACAGATTGTTTCGTACATAAACACCTTTAGTCTCCAACATCTTTATTTATTGGCATGGCTTCTGCATGAAAGATAAACAAGTTCTACGCAGAACTTTTTTAACCATCATCAGTTTTCAATAAATAACCTCACAGGTTAAGGAGTTAACGCATGAAACTATCAAAACTTACTGGTGCTATCGTACTCGCCAATTTGTCGTTGGGTTCAGCCGCTGTATTTGCTGCTGAAGCTCCTACATTAAAAGATGT
>CANBZV010000166.1 GCA_947373945.1 Moraxellaceae bacterium | reverse complement strand
CAAACCATCTTCGACGTTTTCACGGACGTTTTTGGTTGGATCGAGTTGTGGCTCTTGTTCTAAGTAGCCGATTTTAATGCCGGTTTGCGCGCGCGCTTCGCCTTGGAAGTCTTTGTCAATGCCCGCCATGATGCGTAACAAGGTGGATTTGCCGGAGCCGTTTAAGCCCAAGACACCAATTTTGGCACCTGGGAAGAAAGACAAGGAAATGTCTTTGAGAATCTCACGTTTCGGCGGCACCATTTTTGAAACGCGGTTCATGGTATAAATATATTGCGCCATAATACTTTTGTTGGACTGATGTTAAGGTGGCGGGATTATAGCGCAGTTCCGTCTAAGCTATATGCTTATCAATCACGCTAAAATACTTAATCTTTATTATCAATGAACATCCAAAGATACTTGCTACGTCTGTGGCTATTTATTGTTGCGCTAAGTTTTTCCTGTCTGGTGCAAGCAGACGGTCTCGATGACCTGATCGACCATCTAACGCCTACCGATCCCACTCCCGTAGCTCTTAAGCCTTTAGCCAAACTACAAGAGGCGGCCATTGCAGCACTGAGTTTTGTCGGTAAACCTTATGTCTATGGCGGCAGTAATCCTGATGCTGGTTTTGATTGCAGTGGTTTGGTGCAATATGTGTTATTGCAAGCTGGGGTAAAAAAGCTGCCACGCACAGCGCTGGAAATGTACGACAGTAGTAATCCGGTCAGTAGCGAAGATTTGGTGGTTGGTGATTTGCTGTTTTTTGAGACTAATAATGCCAGCCAAATCAATCATGTCGGTATTTATGTCGGCGAAGGGCGTTTTATTCACGCGCCAACGACAGGCAGTTTTGTCCGTTTGGATCGGCTAGATCAAGATTATTGGCACAAAGCCTTTGTCGCTGGGCGGCGCGTGTTGAGTTTGGAATGATGATTTCACGCAGATAGTTTCAATGTCTGAACTTCAGTCGCTTGCGCCAACGAAAACCCCTGTTCTTGTGCCGATTAACATCAAAAAATCTCAACATTGCCTATTGACATTGGAGTGTACTCCATAGTTTAGAGTTGCTCTATCTTCATTAAAAAGAGCAAGGTAACAAATCATGGCAACAGTATTAGTGACAGGGGCAAGTGGTTTTGTCGGCAAGTTTTTGATTCTGGCATTGCTACGTAAAGGCGATACGGTTTTTGCGATGTTGCGCCAGCCGCAAACGCAATTGGCGATGCTTCAACAATGGTTACAGGGTTATGGTGTCAGTGCCGAGCGCTTGCACGCAGTACGTGGTGACTTTCGAGAGCAGGGGGCGGGAATCAGTGCTGCCGATTGGCAAGCAATGGCAGCAGTAACGGTGGTTTATCATAGTGGTGCCTTGTTTGCTTGGGGCTTGACTACTGATGACGCACGGCAAGTCAACGTGCTGGGTGCCCTGGAGTTATTCACAGCGGCGGCCAAACACTTACAGCTAACACGTTTTGTGCAAGTTTCGGGTTATATGCTGACAATGACTGCACATTTGCAGAAGTTAGGTATTACTGGCGATGACTCAGCAACGGACTGGACGAAGACTTATCAACAAGTTGGTGCTTATGAAGCCTCAAAACTGGAGGCGCATTTCGCCATTAAAAGAACGGCGTTGGCACTGAATGTGCCCTTGACAGTCATTCATCCGGCGACAGCAATTGGCCATAGCGAAAGTGGTGAAATTGCCCCGAATCAGGAGTTTACGCGCACGTTGAATGATTTGCGCAAGGGTAAGTTATTTGCCGTACCTGATGGCGGTGGCTATCGTTTGCCGCTCGTCAGTGTCGATTATCTGACCCAGTTTATGGCGCATGTCGCCGATTATCCCGAAACGGCGGGCTGTGAATATTTGGTCGGCGATGAACAAACTCCCTCGTTAAAAGCGGTGCTCGCCATCTGTGCTGACCATGTCGGCATCGCTGCGCCCCGCGTCAGTGTGCCTGTGCCGTTGTTGCAGCAAATAGTGCGTTGGCAGTGGTTGGGGAAAAAGCTGGGCATGACCAGCGAAATGCTGCATTTTATGCGTACAGAAACCTTAGATACCGCCGCGACAACGTATATGGCCAATAAAATGGGCATTAAGCCAGTGCTTTTGTCGGTGGCTTTAGCGCAAACAATGACTTATGTAATGGCGCAAGCGGCTTAAGCTTGTTGGTGTCGTCACTCCTAGTCAATGCTGGGAGCGGCGACAATAGAATTAGCTCGCTGCCAATAGTGACAACAGCTCACGCTTATTATGAGAGAAAATCATTATCGCTTTGCCGTAGCCGTGTTAAAATACGCGCCTTCTTTAGCTCGACCAGAGACCCTGCGATGTTTAGCAACACCACTCTTGCCCAGTTTGACCCTGCCTTGGCCCAAGCCATTAGCCAAGAAGATGCACGCCAAGAAGCGCACATCGAATTGATTGCGTCCGAAAACTACTGCTCGCCGCTAGTGATGGCTGCCCAAGGCTCCAAACTCACTAATAAATATGCCGAAGGTTATCCCGGCAAACGTTATTACGGTGGTTGCGAGTATGTGGATATTGTCGAAAGCTTGGCGATTGATCGTGCTAAACAATTATTTGGCGCTGATTATGCCAACGTCCAACCACACTCAGGCTCACAAGCTAACGGCGCGGTATTTTTAGCGTTATTAAATGTCGGCGATACGGTGTTGGGTATGAGCTTGGCACACGGTGGTCATTTGACGCACGGTGCCAAAGTGAACTTCTCGGGTAAGTCTTACAACAGTGTTCAGTACGGCTTAAATCCAGCGACGGGCGAAGTTGATTACGACGAAGTCGAGCGTTTGGCGTTAGAACATAAGCCAAAAATGATTATTGCTGGTTTCTCTGCTTATTCCCGTACCATGGACTGGCAGCGTTTCCGTGACATCGCCGATAAAGTCGGTGCGTATTTGATGGTTGATATGGCACACGTTGCCGGTTTGGTTGCTGCGGGCGTTTATCCTAATCCAGTACAAATTGCTGACGTTACCACAACAACGACGCATAAAACTTTGCGCGGTCCACGTTCGGGTTTGATTTTGGCGAAAGCTAATCCAGACATCGAAAAGAAACTGAATTCAGCGGTATTCCCTGGTATTCAAGGCGGCCCGTTAGTGCATGTCATTGCTGCTAAAGCGGTGTGTTTCCTAGAAGCCATGCAACCTGAGTTCAAAGCCTATCAACAACAAGTCGTGACCAATGCCCAAACAATGGCCGCTGTGTTTATTGAACGCGGTTATGATGTTGTTTCCAATGGCACCGACAATCATTTGTTCTTGGTTTCGTTTATAGGTAAAGAGTTGACGGGTAAAGAAGCTGATGCTGCGTTAGGTGCTGTTGGTATTACGGTCAACAAAAATGCGGTGCCTAATGATCCTCGCTCACCATTCGTCACTTCCGGTATTCGTGTTGGTACACCAGCAGTCACGACGCGTGGTTTTGGCGTCAAAGAAGTAGCTGATTTGGCCAATTGGATGTGCGATATCCTCGATAATCCAACCGACGAAGCGGTACAAAAACGTGTTGCTCAACAAGTACATGCAGTTTGTCAGTTATTCCCTGTCTATCAGGGTTAATTGCGGCTGAATAAGAAGGGCAGACGATGTGTCTGCCTTTTTTATTGATGATTTAAACGAGTTGCACCATTTCCCCATATTGCCCAACCAAACTATCCGCCGTTAGTAAGACAATACCTTCAGCCTGAGCTTGTGCCACCAATAAACGATCAAACGGGTCTTTATGAATAGGGGGCAACTGCTCAATAGCTAAAGCATGAGCACTAGAAATCATTAGCTCTTGATAGCCATTCTCTACTAGTCCACGCCGAAGTTGTCGCGGTTCTACTTTAAAGTCGTCACGCCCTAAACTGCGTTTAATGGTAATTTCCCAGATGCTGGCGGCACTAAACATCAATATATTGTCAGGGTTATTGATTAACTGAGTAGCAGTCAGGGAGAGCTTTTCGGGTTGGCCAGCTGCCCATAACAACAGATGGGTATCAAGCAATAGTCTCATTCTGTCAGTCCAAACAAGCTTTCAATTTCTGCGCTACCCATGTGATCAAAATCATCGGGTACGTCGATTTGTCCGAGCATAAAGCCTAAGCGTTTAGTGCTTTTTGTATCAGGGGCATCGAGTGGCACCACTTTGACCAATGGTTTGCCTGCTTTGGCAATGACAAAAGATTCGCCTTTGGCGGCTTGTTCAACCAAACGCGATAAATGAGTTTTGGCTTCGTGAATGTTGATGGTTTGCATAGCGACAATTATTTTAAACTAAGTTTAGTTAGTCTAGTTTAGTTGGTGGGGCTGGACAAGATATATTCTGCGCGTATAGTAGCTCTACCGCTTGCTATAAAGCGCACGCTATCTGGCGTTTAACGAGTATCTATGAGCTTTATCAACCATCTTTTTATCATTACTATCTTAATTGTTTTTAGTGCTTTTTTTTCCTGTGCTGAAATAGCGCTAGCCTCTGCGCGCAAAATTCGTCTGCAACAACTCGCCGAAAATGGCGATACCAATGCCAGCAAAGTGTTGGCGCTGCAACAACAGCCGGGCAACTTTTTTACAGTCATTCAAGTGGCGTTAAATGCCATTGCCATCATGGGCGGTATTTTAGGCGAGCAGGCGTTATCACCTTATATTGCCAACACGCTGGAGCAACTTTTTGGCCATACCTTGTGGCTTGATAAAGTCAGTTTTCTGATTGCTTTTGTGGCGGTAACGTCACTGTTTATTATCTTCGCGGACTTAATGCCCAAGCGTTTGGCGATGACCCATCCAGAACGGATGGCGGTGCTGATCGTCAATCCTATCTTGTTATGTTTAAAGCTGCTAAAGCCTGTCGTCGTGATGTATGACGGTATTGCGACCGCCATTTTTAAGCTCTTCAATATTCAAACGGTGCGTGAAGATTCGATTACTTTTGATGATGTTTCGGCGATGGTCACCGCTGGCACGGCCTCAGGCGCATTGCATAAACAAGAACAACACATGATTGAAAATGTTTTTGAGCTCGATATTCGTACCGTCACCTTTGCGATGACGTCGCGCGAAAATATCGTCTTTTTACGTTTGCAGGACGATGAAGAAACGCTAAAAAACAAGATTACCAACTATCCGCATAGTCGCTTTTTAGTCTGTGATAACCAGATCGATGTGGTTGTGGGTTATGTTGAATCCAAAGATATTTTAAAACGAACATTGAACCATTTGCCGATATCACTGAACCGTGAATTACAGGTCAAAAACGTGCTGGCGATTCCTGATAGTTTGACGCTGTCCGAATTGTTAGAGCGTTTTAAAGTCACCAATCAAGACTTGGCATTTATCCTCAATGAGTATGCGTTAGTGGTGGGTATTGTTACCTTGAATGATGTCATGAAAACCTTGATGGGCGATTTGATCAGTCCGTTTCAGGAAGAGCAAATTGTTAAGCGTGATGATAACTCTTGGCTGATTGATGGTGTGACGCCGGTGGAAGATGTGCGTCGGGCATTGGCGATTGAAGCATTCCCGAATGAAGAAAACTACGAAAGCATTGCCGGTTTTATGATGTATTCGCTGAAGAAGATTCCCAAACGTACGGACTTTGTCGAATACGCCGGTTATAAATTTGAAGTCGTTGATATAGATAGTTATCGTATCGACCAGTTGCTGGTGAGTCGTTTGTAAATCATACAAAATAATAGAGATAAATCATGTATTGCCCTTTTTGTCGTGCGCCTGATACTAAAGTC
>CANBZV010000165.1 GCA_947373945.1 Moraxellaceae bacterium | reverse complement strand
AGTCGAAAAACGTCATTGCCCATATTCGCAAAGCGACGCAGGGCGCCATTAATCTGGCCAATACCCATCCTTTTCAGCGCGAAATTTGGGGCCAATACTGGATTTTTGCTCACAATGGCGATTTAAAAGAACTACCCGCCGTCACTGGTGAATTTTATCGTCCAGTGGGCACGACCGATAGCGAACAGGCATTTTGTTTGATTCTGGAGCATCTGCGTCAGCGTTTTGACCGTGCGCCGTCTTTAGCTGAATTGTCAGCAGAACTGGCGAAATTTGTGCCGACCTTGGCACGGCATGGCGTGTTTAATTTTATGCTGTCTAATGGTGAGTGGCTGTTTGCCCATTGTTCGACGAAGCTCCACTTTATTGTGCGCCAAGCACCGTTTGCTGTTGCCCATTTGGTGGATGATGAGGTGTCACTCGATTTTAGCGAAGTAACAACACCGAATGACCGTATCGTCGTTATTGCCACGTCGCCGTTAACGGCCAACGAAGTCTGGCAAGCGATGTCATCGGGTGATTTGTATTGCTTTAGCGAAGGCCAAGGGACAAAAGTGATGTCAGTTAGCAGTGATCAGCCAACAGTGATCATTTGATTCGGACTCGTCATTTCCGCGAAAGCGGGAATCCATTATCTTTCCGACACTGCCAACCGTGCAGGGCACTGGATTCCCAGTCAAGCTGGGAATGACGATAGTAGCAGCCTGTTACCCCGTCGCCTTCTGCACAATCATACTAGTCACCATATCGCCTTCAACATTGACCATCGTTCGTACCGTATCCAGAATACGATCAATCGGTAATAAAATAGCAATCGCTTCCGCAGGTAAACCCACCGATTGCAGTACCATCACCATCGTCACCATGCCAGCACTGGGAATACCGGGTGCGCCAATCGACGCCAACATCACGGTAAAACAAACTACTAATTGTTGACCCAGTGTCAGGTCTATACCCGCCAAATTCGCGACAAACAGCGCCGCCGCCGCTTCATAGAGCGCTGTGCCATCCATATTCAAATGAGCGCCTAAAGGCACAACAAAACCGGTAACGCCGCGACTGACGCCGAGCTCTTTTTCTAAACAATCCATCGTTACCGGCATCGTCGCTGAACTGGAGCTGGTGGCGAAAGCGGTTAACAACGCCGGACGCGCACCCCGCCAAAAACGTAACGGCGATACGCGGGCAAAAACGATCAAAATTAGCGGCAACACTACCAAACCATGAAACACAGTTGTCCCAGTGACGACAGCGACAAACTTGGCCAAGCTGCCGAGCAACGCTGGATTTTCTGTCGCCACTAGCTTGGTTAGCAGCGCCATAATGCCGAAAGGGGCGAGCACCATTACCCAACGCACTAAAGTCATGGTCAGCGCAAAACCTTCTTCCAGCAGTTTGGTGGTGTTCGGATAACGCTCGGCTTGGGCGGCAATAGCAATACCGACAAACAGCGCAAAGACCACAATCGGCAAAACAATACCTTGTGATAACGCGGCAAACGGATTAACAAACAGGCCATGCAAAAACTTCTGGAAAAACTCAGGTAGTGTCAATTGCGCTGCTTGAAAACCGTGCGTGGCTTCCTGAAAAGATAACAACGTCAGTCCTTGACCGGGATGAAAAATATGCGCGGCACTCAAACCGATAATAATCGACAGCGTCGTCGTTAGCAGCGAACACAAGAGGGTGATTTGCCAGACCTTATGCATTTGATCATGGACGCGTAAATTGGCGACTCCAATGGCGATTGAGGTAAAAATCAGTGGTGTTAAAATCATCTTTAACAGATCAATAAATAGCGAACCCATCAAGCCACTGAAGTACAACACCTGCTGACTGAATGGCTCATCAACGCCAAGGTAGCGCAGCCCAGCACCCAACAGCAGGCCGAACAAGGTACCAAGCAAGATTTGGGTGTTCAGAGACATGGCAAGCTCAATATAGCGAATGAAGAGGCTTCTATTTAACACAGTGCTTACGAGTCGTCATCTTGGTCATGGTGGTCGCCTTTCTTATCTGCTGACCCTCAGTTAAGATACCTGCCCCTACCTTGTCTATTTGCTAATCAGAAATGGCTAATTTTTTACAGCGCCGCAAGTTAACAGTTGTTTTGTGCGTGTTATTGAGCATTTCATTTCTAGTCGTTTCTATGGTGAGCTATTACACCTCGAAAAAGGCGATTCATATTTCTTTAGTCGAAAAAGAATTGCCGTTAACCTCGAACGCGATTTATGCCGAGTTGCAAAAAGATTTAATCCGACCTTTTTCGATCTCGTCGATGATGGGCACGAACACGTTTTTATATGACTGGGCAGCATCTGGTGAAAAAGATCCTGAAGTCATTGCCCGTTATCTGCAAGAAACTAAAGATAAATATAAAGTCTTTACCTCATTTTTTGTTTCGGAAAAAACCCGTCATTATTACTATCCCAAGGGCATTCTCAAAACCGTGTCGGCGGCTGACAGTGCTGATAAATGGTATTTTCGCGTGCGTAATCTCACCGAGCCGTATGAAGTCAATATTGACTACGACAAAGCCAATAACAATTCACTGGCCATTTTTATTAATTTTCGCGTTTTTAATCAGCAAAATCAGTATTTAGGGGCGACGGGTGTTGGTTTGAGTATGGATCGGCTCTACCGTTTGCTCTGTCAGTATGAGCAGCAATATCAGAAGAATATTTATTTGGTTGATGCCACCGGCAAAATCAGATTAACGGGTAACAATCATTTGCACACTCCGCGCTCTATTTACGACATGGAGGGCTTAAAAGACATTGCGCAGCGTACTTTGTCACGCCAAGACACTAATTTTCAATACAAGACCTCCAATGATCGTTATTTGCTGCATGTGCAATATATGCCCGAGGTACGGTTGTTTTTATTTGTCGAAAGCCCCGAAGGGCAAGCGACGGCTGAAGTGCGACATGCACTGTATTTTAATGCTCTGATTTGGTTGTTGATTGTCATTGCCACTATTGTATTGACGAATATGACGGTCACGTTTTATCAACGTAAATTAGAAGTAATGGCAACAACCGACAATTTAACGTCGCTGATGAATCGTCAGGCGTTTGAAATGCTAAGTCAGACGATTTTGGCTAATAGTCGCCGCCAGCAATCACCCCTCGCGGTCATGATGATTGATATTGATCACTTTAAATTGATTAACGATAGTTACGGTCATGGCGCTGGTGATAAAGCCCTACAAGAAGTCGCGCGCCTATTGAAAGAAACGGTTCGCGAGGCGGATATTGTCTGTCGGTGGGGCGGCGAAGAGTTTGCCATTTTCTTGAATAAATGTGAGTTAGCCGATGCCGAGCGTTTGGCGGAACAGATGCGGATAAAAATAGCGAGCTTTGACTGTATCTATGAGTTGTATGCGTTAAGAATGACCATTAGTTTAGGCTTAACGATGTATCAGCATGGTGAAACACTCAAAGATGTTATGGCGCGCGCGGATAGTGCTTTGTATAAAGCCAAGCACGCGGGACGTAATTGTATAGCCAGTACTTGAGACGTTACTTCCTCAATCGCTATATTCATCTTAACAGTTGAAGCTGCATTTTCTCCCTCTCCTTGTGGGAGAGGGAACTAGTCTTTATTGGCCACCCGCTATTTCATACGCTTCGAGCGCTTGCAAATACGCCACTTCAACATCGGCCAACTCGTCGTCAATTTTGCTTTTCTCGGCCAGCAGTTTTTTCAGCTTGTCCTTGTTGCTGTCCTGATAAATGGCACTGTCTTCCAGTTTGGTGGCCAATGCCAATTGCTGTTCGTTCAAACGCTGAAACTTGGCTTCCAGTTTATCGGCCTGCTGTTTTAAGGGGCGTAAGATATGCAGATTATCGCCACTAGGCTCTTGTTTGCGTTCTTGGCGTTTTTCTTCCCGCGTGGCCGTGCTTTCTACTTTCACCGCCTGTTTGGCACGCCATTCTTTCAGCCACGACGCATAGTCCACCAACGAGCCGCCAAAGATATCAATCTTGCCATCGGCGACGAGCATAAACTCATCACAGCAACTACCAAGCAATTGCCGATCATGGGAGACGACAATCAAGGCGCCATTAAACGCCTGTAACGCCATACTCAAGGCATGACGCATTTCCAAATCCAAATGGTTGGTCGGTTCATCGAGCACCAGCACATTGGGTCGTTGCCAAACAATTAACGCCAACGCTAAGCGGGCTTTTTCGCCGCCGGAGAAGTTTTCAGCGGGTGTTGTCACCCGATCTCCATTAAAACCAAAGCTACCCAAAAATTTGCGTAATTCAATTTCAGAGGTGCGTGTGGCAATACGGGTTAACGCCAGTAAGGGGCTGGCATCCATATCCAAATGGTCAACCTGATGCTGGGCAAAATAACCGAGTACCAAATGCTCACTGGCAACACGTTCTCCAGCCAATAACGTCAATTCACCGACCAGCGTTTTAATGAGTGTCGATTTCCCTGCACCATTTGGCCCTAATAAACCAATACGGGTTTCGGGGCTGAAATTGAGGTTAATATCATTAACGACAATTTTGGCACCATAACCGGCATTAACACTGTCTAGACGAATCAGTGGATTGCTCAGTTTGGCAGGGTCACGGAACTGGAAGCTAAACGCCGAATCAGCGTGTGCAGGGGCAATTTGTACCATGCGCTCCAATTGTTTAATCCGGCTTTGCGCTTGTTTCGCTTTCGTCGCCTGAGCACGGAAACGGTCGATATACTTTTGCAAATGCGCCATATCGAGTTGCTGTTTTTCGTACGCTTGTTGATGCTGGGCCAACCGTTCGGCACGGGTACGTTCAAAGGTGGTGTAATTACCCGTGTACAAGGTCATCGTTTGCTGTTCAATATGCAAAATATGGCCAACGGTGGCATCTAAAAAGTCGCGGTCATGGGAAATCAGAATTAACGTGCCCTGATACCGAATCAACCAGTCTTCGAGCCATAAAATGGCATCCAAATCCAAGTGGTTGGTTGGTTCATCGAGCATCAACATATCCGAGCGACACATCAATGCTTGCGCCAAATTCAATCGCATGCGCCAGCCACCTGAAAACTCACTTACAGATTGCTGTTGATTAGCTTCGCTAAAGCCTAAACCGGCTAACAATTGGGCGGCGCGAGCGGGGGCGGTGTAACCGTCGATGGAGTCAAAATCACCATAGAGTTCAGCGAGTTTGTGGTCGTCTTGTTCGGTTTCCAAGGCGTTACTAATGGCGCGCCATTCTTTATCGCCATCAAGAACAAAGTCGACGGCACTTTGACTGAGTGCAGCCACTTCTTGCGCCATATGGGCGATAGTCCAGCTTTGTGGCCGTGACAGTGAGCCAGAGTCTGGTGGAAAATTGCCTAACAATGCGGCAAAAAAACTGGATTTTCCTGCGCCATTTTCACCCGTTAATGCGACTTTCCAGCCCGGATGGATCATGCCCGCCGCATTAGCAAATAATACGCGGCCATTACGGCGTAAGGTTAAGTCTTGGTATTGAATCATGGTGATAACATCGGCAGGGTGCAAAAATAAGAGCGGTATTGTAGCGGAGTTAGGGACTGATATAAAACTTCGTTTGCAGTAGATGACAAAGACTTGAGCTTTGTCGGACAACGCGGTTGCTAAGTTGATAGCCTGTTACTAAAATCGGTGATCAACGCCTAGCGCGTAAAGCTCGCCCACGGTAGATGGAATAGGGATAGGTAATCGTAATATGGCTATAAAATTTGAGTTTGAAGATAACGGCTTGATCATGGTTCGCGGCTCG
>CANBZV010000164.1 GCA_947373945.1 Moraxellaceae bacterium | reverse complement strand
GGTAAGCCCATCGCTGACATGCGTGCTTGATTGGCAAAAGAACGTGCGCCTTCAACAAAGATATCGGCGGCATGATTAAGATTGGCGCCGCCACTTTCTGCCAAGGTCACACACGGCAATTTGTTTTGTTTAGCGATTTGTTGCAAACGCAAACTTTTGCGCAAACCACTCGGCGAAATAGTGCCGCCTTTAATGGCGCAGTTACTCGCTGCCACCAAGCAGCGCACACCATTAATAACACCAATGCCAGCAATCATATTGCCGCCAGCTTCGGTGCCATCTTTGTCGTCATGGAGCAAATAACCCGCCAGACCACATAACTCAACAAATGGTGAACCAGCATCGAGTAAATGTTGAACGCGTTCATGAGGTAACATTTTTCCGCGTTTAACAAATTTTGGTTTTTCTTGCATTGAGCGCTCAAGCACTTTTTGCTTGATGGCTTTCACTTCCTCAATTTGTACCAGCATGGCGCGTTGATTGGCCTGAAACTCAGCACTATTGGCGTCATGATCCAACTCTATAATCGGCATTATTGTTTCCCCTTCAAAACATCGGGAATGAAGGCGCGGTGAAAGCCGTTATAGGCTTCAGAGTTTTGATGGTCGGCTAAGGGGTAAATCGGTGTCCCCAACGAGGCGGCGCCATCAATACGAATAGTGACGCCCGAAACAAACGCAGCTGCCTCAGATAATAAGAAGCAGGTGACACTGGAGACTTCAGATTCGGTACCCATTCTTTTTAAAGGCACTTTACTGGCCAGCGTCGGGATAACGAATTTGGCAAAGTCACCTTGATAAGAGTCCATGCCCGACGAGATAATCCAGCCTGGCGCCACGGCATTAACACGCACACCACTGACCGCCCATTCAATAGCAGCAGTTTTGGTTAAGTTATCAACCCCTGCACGTGCCGCGCCCGAATGCCCCATGCCGGGCATACCACCCCACATATCGGCGCACATATTGACAATGCTGCCGCCATGTTTGGCCATCCACTGGTTGTAGACTTCGCGCATCATTAAAAACGTACCGTGGAGATTGTTTTTCACGACGGCATCAAAACCATTGGTGGAGATGTTGGCTAATGCTGACGGAAATTGGCCGCCAGCGTTGTTGACGAGGCCATCAATTCGACCAAACTCTTTAATCACGGTCGCGATAGTGTCTTTGACTTGTTGCTCGTCACGAATGTCACAGACCATGGAGCGAATCAAGCCACCATCCTGAATGATTTCATCTTCGACTTGCGCCAGTTTTTCGGCTTTACGACCCGTAATAACCACTTGTGCGCCCAGTGCCGCTAACTCATGAGCAGTACAACGACCAATACCCGAACCACCACCGGTCACAATAATCACTTTGTCGGCAAAGGCTTCGTTATTGAAAATGGATTGATAAGACATAGAAAGATACCTTGGTTGTTAAGCTCCTCCCCCTTGATGAGGGGGAGGCTGGGAGGGGGTTACTGGTAACGAAAACCCCTCCCTAACCCTCCCCTAAATTAGGGGAGGGGATACATGATTAAGTTAATAAATGCGCAGGAATTTTGATCGGCATTGCTAATAGTTGTTGCGCATGTGCCTTGCCTTGCGGGTCAACGCGTTGACTGGCAATGCCGCCACCGCCCAACGCATAAGTGAGCATAAAATTGAAGGCATTTAGGCTGGGCAATTCATAACGGGTCACTTCGCTACGTGCTTCTAACCAGTGTTGGCAATAATCTTTAACCGCTTGTTCGGTTAAGCTGGCGCGTAACCACGGCAGATAGTCCGCTTTACGGGCAATAACACCGATATTGGATGAATCACCTTTATCGCCACTGCGCGCCCATGCCAATTGCACTAAAGGTACACTATGGGTGACTTGGCTGATGTCTGCGACTTCGCCGACAGCTAAACGCTCTGGTGCAACAAACCCACCCGCGGTTGGTACGTTGACAGCAATGCGCTCGCCATTAATATCCAGCGATACTGGAATAGAGGCTTTAGGCACGAGGCAAGAAAATAAACGCACGACTGGTGAAGGTTTCGGCCGGCCGCCCATAATACCTGCTAAGCCGGGAGCCATACCGGTTGAGGCTTGCGCGATTTCGCTGGCCAAAAACAGCAAGCCCTCTTGCACTGGAAAACGAGCCGCCATACGCACCGTGACTTCGCGGCATAGTTGAGCTTCAGGACGAGCATGAGCGCCATAAGCCTGTTCACTGCCGACAATTTCGATATGGGTAGCCATTAACGGTGGTGCGCCACGCGCAGCTAGAACTTTGTTGACTTTGCTGAAGATGGATTCGGCCACACGCTGGCCTTTCGCGACGGCATCAATACCAATAATGACGAAACTGACAATTAAACGGTAGCCGTCCATATAAGTCGCAGAGACTTTGTAAGTGTCGCTCGGTGCACGGCCTTTAGCGCCGCTCACTTTCACCAAGTTTTCGCCGATTTGTTCCAATTTGACTTGGGTGAAGTCGCAGACAACATCAGGCAAGAAGTAGGCTTGTGGGTCGCCAATTTCATAGATTAATTGCTCGCCAACAGTTGCCGTAGTAATCAAACCACCGGTTTTTTCCGGTTTGCTGACGATAAAACTGCCATCGGCAAAACATTCGGCCACCGGAAAGCCCATGTTGTCGTAACCTGGCACATCTTGCCAGTCGGTAAAGTTGCCGCCCGTACATTGCGCGCCACATTCAATAATATGACCCGCCAAAGAGCCTTGTGCCAATTTGTCGTAATCGTCAACCGACCAGCCAAATTCATGCAGTAATGGACCTAACACCACTGCCGAATCAACAACACGACCGGTAATAACAATATCTGCACCTAGCGCCAGCGCATCACGAATGGGAATGCCGCCCAAATAAGCGTTCATGCTGGCCATCATTGCTGGCATGGCTTCGCCGCTAAACATTTCACGGGTATCGGCATCGCGATATGCTTGTTGTTGAGCGACTAAATCATCACCCAGCACAACAGCAACTTTCAGGTTTAAACCTGCATCTTTAATCAGCTTCTCCAGCGCATCTCGACACGCTAGCGGATTAACACCACCCGCATTACTAATAACCTTGATTTTTTTCTCAGCGATTTCAGGTAATAACCGTGCCATGACTTGCGAGACAAAATCGGTCGCATAACCAGCATCAGGCTTTTTCATCTTTGCGCTCGCCATGATCGACATGGTAATTTCGGCGAGATAATCAAAAACTAAATAATCAATTTGCGTTTGGCGTACGAGCTGAAAAGCCGCAGTATTAGTGTCGCCCCAAAAACCTGAAGCACAACCAATTCGTATCGAAGTCTTACTAGTCATAAACGCATCCTGTGGGCGTAAACGTATTAATTCATGGCCTATAACATACCAAGCAAGTGCTTGCTTGTGCAAGTGGCAAATTCACGGCATACTCAAATTCAGATAAACTTATGCGCTAAAACTGATATGCAATGGCGCGTTTGACGCGTAGTGCGCTATTTTTGGCTAGTTTGTGTGCTCAAATGGCGTTTGCTGTAAGTTATTTTTTCGATTTAAGGTGTAAATAGATGGCGACCATGCTGGTAAAAGTACCTCAGCAATTAAAGTCTTTAGACAAAATACCCAGTTTTGGTTGTTTGGATGACTCGCCACGCGGACGAGTATTGCGTGCGGCAGCGCATTTATTTCGTGTCAACGGCTATGAGGGCACAACGGTACGTGAGATTGCCTCGATGGTTGGCATTCAATCGGGCAGTTTGTTTCATCATTTCAAAAGCAAAGAAGAAATTCTCTTTACTGTCATGAAAGAAGTCATTGAGTACACTAGCACCAAGCAAAATGAAGCAGTAGCAGCAGTGGCATCTTCTCGTGACAAGCTGCGAGCGCTTATTATTAGTGAGCTTTATGCGATTAATGGCGTGACCTGTGATGCGATGACGGTGTTGGTTTTTGAGTGGGATGCATTGTCACGAAACCATCAACATGATTTGCTAGCCTTGAGAAATGCTTACGAAGGAACGTGGGTGAGCATTTTACAGCGCTTACAGGATGAAACGGGCTATGTTGAATCGCCACAAGTTTGGCGTAAATTGCTCGTAGGTGCGATCGCTTGGTCGGTAACATGGTTTAGAAAAGATGGCTCAATGACATTAGAGTCGCTGGCGGATCGGGTGTTACTGATGGCGGTAGGGAAGGATTGAGACATCTCGGCAGTAGGTACGAGTAAAAACAGATAAAAGTTACACTGTCACCCTCCTGCCAATAGGGTAAAAATCTTACGTACATAATTCTTGTAGTATATACTTCGGGCCTTTCGTAATAGCTATTATCCTTCAAATAAGGACGTTTTTCTCCATGAGTACTTCGATTATCCATAAAACAGTTGCCGTTGTTGGCTTAGGTTATGTCGGTTTGCCATTAGCTCTGGCTTTTGGTCGCAAGATGAACACCATTGGCTTTGATATCAGTGAATCAAAACTGTCGGCATATAGAGAAGGTGTTGACCCAACAGGAGAAATGGAGGCTGAGCGTTTCCAGCAAGCAACTCAAATTCGTTTTACGTCTACGGCAAGCGATTTATTGCAGGCCGATTTTATTGTTGTCGCCGTCCCTACGCCAATTGACGATGCCAAACAACCCGATTTAACCCCTGTCATTAAAGCAACTCAAACATTGGCTCCTAATTTGAAAGCAGGCGCTATTGTTATTTATGAGTCCACGGTTTATCCCGGCGTTACGGATGATGTTTGTGGTCCATTAATTGAAAAGCTAACCACGAAGAAACGGGGTGTCGATTTTAAACTGGGTTATTCACCTGAGCGTATTAATCCGGGTGATAAAGAGCATCGCCTTGAAAATATTACTAAAATTGTCTCAGGTGAAGATGCTGAAACCTTGGATGCCGTCGCCGCGCTTTATAGTACGGTCGTTGAGGCAGGGGTTTATAGAGCTTCCAGCATTAAAGTAGCCGAAGCTGCCAAGGTTATTGAAAACACCCAACGTGATGTCAATATTGCGCTGATTAATGAGTTAGCTTTAATTTTCCATCGTTTGGGTATTGATACCCGTGAAGTGCTGGATGCTGCAGGCACTAAGTGGAACTTTTTAAAGTTTTCACCCGGTTTGGTGGGCGGTCATTGTATTGGTGTTGATCCATATTACCTAACCTACAAAGCACAGGAATTAGGCTATAACCCCGAAGTGATATTGGCAGGCCGTCGTATTAATGACAGCATGGGTGAATACTTAGCCCATAAAACCATCAAATTGATGTCAAAAAATGGCCATCAAGTGGCGGGTTCGACTATTTTGGTGTTGGGTTTAACGTTTAAAGAAAACTGTGCTGACGTTCGCAATACTAAAGTCATTGATATTGTTCGCGAGCTTCAGGAATACGGCGTGCGTGTTGTCGTTTATGACCCTGTTGCTGATGCCGAAGAAGCTAACCATGAGTATGGGGTTCAGCTATCTGACTGGCGTCAAGAAACGAATATTTCTGCCGTTGTTGCTGCCGTCAGTCACCAGCAAATCATGAACATTAATTTAGCCGAACTGCGTGCGTGCTGTGCCGCCAATACCCCGTTTATGGACGTTAAGTCGGCTTTCTCCGCTGCTGATTTACAACAGCAAGGTTTTAAAGTCTGGCGCTTGTAAGTTGCTGATTTAGCACCATTGGTTTGGTTTTTGAAGGTTGAATTAATGAGTATATATGATGGCGTGTGCGCTCAGTTGCGTGCAGCTCCCAAAGTATGGTTGGTCACAGGTGTTGCAGGGTTTATTGGCTCTAATTTACTGGAAACGCTGTTAAAGCTAAATCAAAC
>CANBZV010000163.1 GCA_947373945.1 Moraxellaceae bacterium | reverse complement strand
TGCTCTCCTTTTAGACGAAGTAGTGATTCCGAGGTTTTACTCATCCAGATCCGCTGCCCTGATCCCAGTGTGTGGGACAAAGGTGATTCACCAGATAAAATGAGTTGGCGTGACTCTGATCCCACGGGCTGTTCACCGACTGTTTTCGCGCCTAAGGTCTCCAGAAACTGCCACCCAACCCAATCACCATTGCCATTCCGAGTGCCTGTTGCCCAAGTAGCCAACACCGCACCTCCACGCATTTTGAACAAGGCAATTTCAGACCTCTCAGTGTCACTAATTGCAACTGTAGATGGCAATATCAAAACGCCATTTTCAAATTCTTTCAACTTTGCCAAATCACTGATTTCAGTTACATCATGTTTTCTATTTTTGAAATAATCACGCCAAGGTGTCAATAAAGTATCGTAATTTCCACCAATTTTTGAAAAGTAGGCCCGTGTTGGCGGGGATGTATACAATACTACTCGCGTGCTTGTTGGTGAGAAATAAGCAATCACCCCCCTCAGTCCGACCAGAGGTGAGGGCCAACCCAGCGCATCCATCATGATGGCGTAAGTAAAGACGGGAACTAATATGCCAAAAATAAAAAACGGCGACATGAAAAAACCCAGCCGTTTGTAAAACGGAATGTCTTTATGCCTTTCTCTTGGCTGGGGTGAGTTACCAAATGTAATTTGCATATAACGTGCTAGGCAACTAAAGGCTTGTCGTGTTGCTCTTCATTTTCGTCTATAGATAATGGTTTAGGTACATATTTACTCAAAAATATCGGCTCATAGACCTCACTCTGTACAACACCATCCACCTCTCCAGCGACTTTGGATTTAGGTTTGCGTTTGTCGCGTAATTTAAACGCAACATAAGCTGCCACACCGATCATGACCGTACCAATAGTAGTAGCCAAAATTACCGTTGCCAATATTGAAATTAAATCCATATTACAGCTTTCTTTCTCGTTCCAGTTTACCCCAAGTCATCGCCTGACCACGCCACTCTTCAATGGTTGCAAATACTTTCGAGACGTCAATAATATTGATGTAAAAAAGTCTAAACGTAACAGCATATAGTATTAACGAAGGCTCTTCCTCTTCAACTATGACGCAGTAAGCAGCAGCCACCACGTCCAATAGGGTTAGTTGTAACCACCAATAGAATAAAAGTGATGCTAATCCATATTGAATAGCAACATAACTAAAAAATATATTACCCAGCAAAGTCGAAAAAGGCCACATAATTCCTTCAAATAACATGTACCAAAGAATGAAGCAGTTAACGCCCGCTTTCCTCGGCTGCCAAAGTGCGTAGCTGTGCTTTTTAGTAGCTTGTAAAATTCCACGCGTCCAGCGATATCGCTGCTACAGCAAATCCAACAAACGACTGGGGGTTTCCACCCATGCAATCGCATTAGGTTCGTAGGCAATATGCCAACCGTGCATTAGCATTTTAAGAGTTAGATCACAATCTTCTGCGAATGTATCGTGATCATAGCCACCCACTTGTTGGAGCACAGACTTGCGGAACATGCCCAGTGGACCGGGAATGATATTGACGGCACGCATATAACTTTGTGCTTTGCGTGCCATTGCCAAACCTTCGACATACTCTAGGGCTTGAATTTTGCTCCATATGCTATCTCGATTTAGTACTTTTACGTTGCCAGCAACTGCACCCACCATTGGATTTTCAAAATGTCTAACGCATGCTCTTAAAGTATTGCTTGTTAGCTTAGTATCGCCATCCATATTGAGCACAAACTCACCCCTGGCCAGGGTCATACCCGTATTCAAAGCCTCTGCCTTGCCACCGTTTCGCTTAGTTACTACTCGAACAGATATATCATTTGATTCTTGTGAGACGACCATGGCCTTCTCATAAGTATCATCTGTAGATCCATCATCAATCACAATGATTTCAAAATTTGGATAGCTGAGCAGGAGTAATGAACGAATTGCCGCCTGAATCACAAGTCCCTCGTTGTATGCAGGTACAACCAAAGATATCATGGGTAAAGAGCTCTCTGCTCGCTCCACATACCGCGGATAGCCACGCTTGATCACTTCAAAATGCTCCATGAAGGAGTAAAGAATCAGTACCGCGTATCGAATCACAAGCAAACCGAGGAAAATCAGCAGGTATGTACTGATGATTGTCAGCACATAACTTTCAAGCAACAACGCAAACGAACCTTGCGTTTCAAGCACATTCTGATAGCTCATGATCAATAGATAGATCATGCCGCTGATAATTGCGGTAGCTATCAAAAGTCTAATGAGTTTTTTTATCTCCACAATTTTTCCAAATTAATAGAGAATGAGTTTGCGCGATAAATCGAATTGTCACGTTGACCAAACATACTCCACAAATTTAAACTGATGGCAATATCGTCTGTAAGCCAACGCTTGCCACCCGCTGTCCAACTCCAGCTATTTCCCGCATCTCCGTATAAAGCTGTTCCGAGTTGACCCGACGCATAAAGGTTCCAGCTATCACTGCCCCACTCGCCAAGCAGTCCGGCACTCACGGAGCCATTACCTTGAGCGGGTGACCAATAATTGATCGTATTAAATTTGGCATCGCGCGTATCTATACTCAAAAGCGGCTTAAAGTGTGATCCCAAAGGTCGCCACCGGGGAGACAGGCGCAGGCTACTGGTCAAAATAGTGTTTCCGTCCGAGACACCATAAGCATCAACTCGCCCCACCAGCTTGCCAAAGCTGAAATCGTGTGGGACTTGTAGCCCCAGATGTGAGGCCGACAAATTGGCAGCTAATGCGTTCGGATTGCTTGTGAAACGACCCCAGTTAACGAGCCCTGCTTCGACCAAGACCGGGCGCTCCCCTAAAGAAACACCCACGCCACCGTACACGGCATTACCTATAGTGCTAACCTCAAAACTTGGCCTGTACTCAAGCTCCAGCGCTTTGTAGCGAAAGGTTGCGTCTTTTTGCTCAACCTCTAACCCGGGCAAACTGCCCTTAAATCGACTGGTTTCCACTTCCATGATGTTCGCACCACTACTATCTCGCCACCTATGATTTACCGCATAGGAACGCGTGTAAAGATCTGAAGAGTCACTAGTGCCACCATAGCTCAAAATCGTGCGCGGACTGAGTTCACGCGATGTCAATTCAAGCCCGAGCAAGGCATCCGCATTCTCCGGGTCTGTCGATAACACCGAGCGGTAAACAGGTGCAGCTCGGTGATCGTAGCCCAACCAACGATCTATGTTGGCGAGGCCAATGTTCGCTTCTTTAGCCAAGTTTCCCGTTGTCAAACTTTGATAGGTTTGCCTTGCTTCCGGCAAACGACCTGTCCACGCAAGACTGTTAGCAAATATCAACTTCAACTCATCATCCATGCCGCCTTTTGCCTGCAAGGCCAGTCCTTCTGTTCCTAGAGCTTGGTAGTCACCCGCCGCGTTCAGATCCACAAGCCGCTGGTATTCTGGGCTACGTTTCGGCTGCTCCGCCTGTTCGGGCAAACGTACCCCCGCAGGAGGAATATATTGAAATGGGGCCAGTTGAAGTAGCCCTCCAGAAGGCATCATCACTGATTGATTGCTTATCGCAATAGGGACAGAGACAGGCGATCGACTAGGAAGACTTGCCAAGGCAGGAGTGGGGACAATCGTAGCCACCGGTAGTGGTGCAGGAGCCACAATCTGGGTTGGCAATACAGCGACGGGGGACGACTCAGGAACGAGTACAGGTATGACTATCGGTGTGACCACAACGACTGGCGCAGGGGCAGGAGCAGGCGCAGGAGTACCAGCAACCAGATTGAGTGCAGGCTTGTCCAGTGCGCTCAGTCGACTTTTAGCCTCCTTGGCCACACTGGTTCCATCCAAAGTCTCTAACTGAATTTTGGCATCTGCAACTTTACCAATACGGTGCAAACTATCAGCAACCAAGAGTCGCAACTCATGGTTCCAAGGCTGCACCAATAAATCAGACAAGCCACGGGCCGCCGCGGCATCATATTTGGCTTCTTTGTAGAGGTCAAAGGCTGGGCTGGGTGGATTTTTAGTTTGCGACATGCCCGTCAGCGGCATGCAAATACAACCCGCCAATAACGCGAAAATCAGTCCGCAGTATCGAAAAGGAGTGGTTAACTGTGCTTTGATCAAGTCACGTGTAGCTAAATGTATCAATGCTGCCGCCTATTTCTTGTTAAGAGAATGTAAGTTATTTACCAAAAAGATTGGTATTTTTATATCCGGGCTCTGCGCATTAATTCACATTATAAGAAATATTTGTCTCATTTTTTCCACTATTTAGATCAAAGACTGAGATTTTCAGAGTGCGTGCTAACTGCTTGCATGGCTAAAAACAAGAATTCCAACGACCACCAGCGCAGTTCCGAACCCCACCCAGATCGTAAAAGGCTCACCCAAAATCCAAACACCCATCAGAATAGTGGCTATAGGACCTACCATGCCGGTCTGCGCTGTAGCCCCAGCACCAATACGTTCAATGGCCATCATCACGAGCAACACGGGCACTGCCGTGCAAGCAATCGCATTAAGCAAAGACAGCCAGATCACTTCAGGTGCCACTTGGAATGCACTCCAATTCATGGGGCGCAACAAAACAAATTGAAGAATGCACAACAGGCAGGCTACAGTAGTTGCCATGCCAACCAATTTTAGTGCCCCTAATCGCTTGACGAGTTCGCCGCTATAACTTAGGTAAATCGCGTAACTGACGGCACTCAAAAACACCAACAACGCACCCAAGGCTACCCCCCCGCCCTCTAAGCGCACCTCATGACCGAACACAAGAACGACACCCAGATAACTAATAACCATGCCCCATAGCTGCATGCGCTGAATGGATCGACCATACATTAGCCATCCGAGACCCATGACGAGTGTGGGGGTGGTGTAGAGAATCAACCGCTCAAGAGATGCGCTAATGTATTGAAGCCCAGCAAAATCGAGAAAACTAGCAAGGTAATAACCACTTAAACCCAAACCAAAAATACCAGCCATGTCGCGCCGCGTGAGTGCTAAACGCACACCGCCTCCCTGACGATAAGTTCCCCACCAAGCCATACCTATGAACAACGGCAAGGCAAACAACATGCGGTACATGATGAGTGTGACCGCATCAACTTGGTAGCGATAAGCCAGTTTAACGATGATCGCCTTACCGCTGAAAGCGATAGCCCCCAAAGCTGCCAGAACCATACCCATGGCTACATTTTTAGTAGTGGCCTGAGAACTAGCTACAAAGGTTTTATAAACTTTCGACATTGGTTTTTGAAAACCCTTAGAAACCAGCCGCCAAACCATCTCTACGCGGATCACTGGCCACCACATAGCCCTCGATTTTGGGGTTCCCCGCGCGCCAAATGAACTGCCCAGCACCAAAATCTTGGTACGAATCACTGATGACTTCCATACGGTGACCACGCTCGGCCAAACCTTGCACCGCGTGTGCTGCCATATTGGCTTCGACGTTAATCTCCAAGCCCTCGTTATAGCGCCAGCGCGGCGCATCACATGCAGTCTGCGGGTTCTGACCGTAGTCAAGCATACGCACCAAAGTTTGCAGGTGGCCCTGGGGCTGCATATTGGCCCCCATGACGCCGTAACTCATCACTGGTTGACCGTCTTTGGTCAAAAAAGCGGGGATTATGGTGTGGAAGGGGCGCTTGCCCGGTGCCACAAGGTTAGCCGGGTTCAGGGCCGCCGGATTCAGAGTGAACGCGTGCCCGCGATTTTGCAGGCTAACGCCAAACGTGGGCTCTACACAGCCCGAACCAAACCCCATGTAGTTGCTCTGAATGAAGCTGACCATCATGCCGTT
>CANBZV010000162.1 GCA_947373945.1 Moraxellaceae bacterium | reverse complement strand
AAAATCCCCCCATCATCCTTCACTTAATGGCACAATCTGCGCTTAACTTTCTAAGCGCATTTAATCATGGCCAAACCAGATCACATCTACGGTTTACACACCGTTCAAGCCTTATTGACTCATCATCCCGAACAAGTTCTCGATTTGTTTGTCCTAAATAGTCGCGAAGACGAACGTCTGCAAGCCATTACCCAATTAGCGCAACAGCATGGCTTGGCGGTACAAACAGTGAGCCGAGATAAGCTCGATCAGCTCGCTAATAATGGCCAGCATCAAGGTATTGTCGCCCGTGCGCGTGCGCATGTGCCGTTAAATGAGCATGATCTGGACGATTTGCTTGCCCGTCTCAAGGAGCCTGCTTTTTTATTGGTGCTTGATAATATTACTGACCCTCATAATTTGGGCGCGTGTTTGCGTACGGCAGAATCAGTGGGAGTGCATGGCGTAATTGCTCCGCGGGATAAGTCAGCGGCCTTAACACCGGTAGCGCGCAAAACAGCATCCGGTGCGGCGGAAGTATTGCCGTTTTTCCAAGTGACCAATTTGGCGCGTACGCTGAAACAATTGGCCGATGCTGGCGTGTGGTGTGTAGGCACAGCGCTGACGCCTGAAGCCAAGCCGATTTATGATTTGGATTTGAAAGGTTCATTAGCGATTGTCATGGGGGCAGAAGGTACAGGTATGCGTCGCTTAACCCGTGAGCATTGCGACTCGTTGGCATATATTCCGATGCAGGGCAGTGTGCAAAGTTTAAACGTCAGCGTGGCAACCGGTGTGGCGCTGTATGAGGCTTTTCGACAGCGGAGGGCGGTATGAGTCATTCCCGTCGCGACCGATTGATTGGTTATGGTCTGGTATTGTTTACGCTGGCAGTCTGGGCAAGTTTCATTTTAATTTCACGATTGGCCGGTAAAAGTGTGCTCACGCCTTGGGATACCACGGCGTTACGTTTTGGCACAGCGGCATTGGTGTTGTTGCCTGTAGTGGTATTCAAGACGGGCATTCGTCATTTTTTTACGTGGCAGTTTGTCGTGGTGGCCATGCTCGGTGGTTTGGGCTACGCCATGCTTGCCTATGTCGGTTTTAGTCTGGCACCAGCGGCACATGGCGCCATTTTTTTACATGGCCTGTTACCATTTTTTACCGCCTTAATGGGCTGGTTGATTATCCGTGAACCCATGAATCGTGATCGCTGGTTAGGCTTAAGCTGTATTGCTTTTGGTATCGGCGCGATGATGTGGCTGGAAATGCAAAAACCCCAAACGTCATTTGGTTGGGGCGATGTGATGTTTGTCGGCGCATCGGCATCGTGGGCAGCGTATACAGCGCTATTGAAGCGCTGGCAAATGCCACCGGTAGACGCGACGATGGGTGTGGCTCTGGTGTCTGCGGTGTTGTATCTCCCCATTTATTGGCTATTTTTACCTAGCGGTTTGGCACACGCCTCTTGGCAGGTGATTGCGTTACAAGCAGGTTTTCAAGGCATTTTGGTGGTGATTGTCGCGATGCTGACTTTTATTGCTGCCGTGCAACGATTAGGCGCTTTTACCGTAGGCTGCTTCTTGGCGTTAGCGCCGATGTTGGCCGCTACCTTAGCCGTCCCAGTGTTGGATGAGCCATTAACACTGGGTTTAATGCTGGGTTTGTTAGGCATGGTTACTGGGGCATTACAGCCGTGGAAGTGGGTCAAATTTCCGTTGACCCCTGAAGTGGATGACGACACAGATTTATCACCGCCTAAACCATAAGCACTTACTGATAACGTAATGATTGAGATGTAAACATGAGTCGTACGCCGCCGTTAACTGAAGACGATGTTAGTTATTTGAGCCAATTTCTGGCTTCTGATAGTTGTGAGGATGATGCGTTAAATGTGCATCAATTACGTGGCTTTTTGTGGTCGGTAGTGGCAAGTCCCATCGTCTTGCATCCCGATGATTGGCTGCCAGTAATTTTTGGTGATGTTAAAGAAGATGGCTTAGAAAAGAGCCCCTTTCAAAATCAAGAAGAAGCGGAGCGAGTATTGTCGATTATTCGTAGGCTCTATCAACAGACAGACCACTATCTGTTGACAGCAACGAGTCCTCTGGCTACTGATTATGCCTTTAATGATGATTCGCAGTCTCTGAGCGATTGGTGCCAGGGACTGTTGATGGGTTATGGTTGGCTGGAAGATATTTGGGACGAGTCGTTTGAGCTGGAAGAGGGCGATGTTCTGAAGCAGGCAATAGAGAGTGCGCTCGGTTGCGTGTCAATTTTTGCCGATATTCCTGCGGCTTTGGCCGAGGCTGAAGATGCCGACAAGATGCGTACAAGTCTGCCAATGTTGCACCGGGATGTGTTGCCCGTCGCTTTATTGGAGTATGCGCGAGCAGGACGTAAGCTCAATGAAGAAGCACAAGCCATTGCAGCGCTTTATGCCAAAACTGGGCGTAACGATCCCTGTCCATGTGGGAGTGGTAAAAAATTTAAACATTGCTGTTTGGCATAAAAACGAGGCGGGGTTGACCCGCCCATTTAAGCTTTACTAATGGTAGCGGCTGAGACTGGTTTAAGAGTCGCTACTAGGATTGTTGCTGATCGGAAAGGGCATGGGGACTTTACTGCGGCGATAGGTGTCGTTTCCCATCATCCGTATTAAGCCAATCAAAATACTATATGGGGCATTTCGTTGCACATAGTTGTTGGCCCATGTTGGTACTTTGCCACCTGGATCAACATAACCTTCACCTTCAATCCGTACCTTGTTGTTACCAAGCGGCGTATAGGTGACGACCATATCTTCAGCGGGCATACGTACCAGTGGTGGCTTTTCAGGAATAAAGGTCGGGTCGGCTTTGACGCGCAACGTGATATAGTTTTTGGTTTTAGTTTGTGGTTCAACAATAGCATGGAGGATAACGTCACGATCTGGCAAACCATAAGGTGCCCGATGTTTTAAATAGATGTAATACTCCGTATCGGATGCTCTTTTGAGCATATGACTTTCTTCAACTTCCCAATACCATTTAGTGTAGTTTTCGGCGTCGAGCAAAACTCTTACCCCTGCTTCCATCGTACTATCAATCGTGGCTTCCACTTTAAACGAGCGAAAACGTTTGCCATCCTCTTGTTTAGCATAAGTCTTAATGGCATGTCGTTGGTCGTTTTTAACCAGTATCCACTCATTGCCCATTTTCGTTTGCAGTTCGTCCAGTTCGTCGTCAGCCGCGAAGGCGGAGGCGGACACAGACAAAGCAAAGAATGGCACCATGAGTAGGCGTAAGAAACGGGACATAGCTCCTCCGTTTTTGTTGTTTTTTATCTATATTTGCTCTGTTCAACGTTATACAAACAGCTGGCAGATATAGGGATATAAATCACTGACTTTTTATTATCACCTGTTGTTATACCAACATCATTGACCGTTGGCACCAGTTTTAATTGTCAGGCTGGTCAATAAATAACCTGGTAGAGCTTTTTTTGTCCACCCGTCGTCTTGAGTCGGCATAAAAAACTCGCTGTTGTCAGACAAGTTTTGTCGCATTGAATTTGCTATCCTATTAATTTTATTAGATAAATTGTCTATACTGGCCGTGGTTTTAGTATTGATAACAAGACTAGATTTAAAAATAGGCGAAATTGATTTTATTAAAGGAGAGAAATGCGTTTCTCAGGACAACAGCTAGAAAAAATATTTCTACGGACATCGGGTTATTGTCATATTTGTCATAAAAAATTGAATTTTAAGCAGTATGGTCAGTTTGGAAAGCGCGGAGCATGGGAAATTGAACATTCGAATCCGCAAGCAAAAGGAGGCACACATCGGATCAATAATCTGTATTCTGCATGTATCACCTGCAATCGTGGTAAGGGCACTAAAAGTACCCGTGTCGTTCGTGCGCGGCATGGCAAAAGGCGTGCGCCATTGTCGGTGGTTAAACGTCGCCAAGCGCGATTAGTCAATGCCTTAAAAGGCACCGTACTGGGCGTGGTAACGGGTGTATTTATCACGCTGGATACGGCGGCGGCATTAGCCTCGTTAGGCTTAATGATAGGTTATTGGCGTAATCCTGATAAAGATTCATAGAGCTATGTTATCTTTCTGCATCATTTAGTGGCTATACAAACTCAGGGAGTTAGAACGTGTCGGCAATTTCTTATCAGATTCATGGCTCAGACTTGCAGTATGTAGAAGTGTTATTGCCCCCAGATACGGCTGTTATCGGCGAGCAAGGCGCGATGATGTACATGGATGATCATTTACAAGTAGATACTGTATTAGGCGATGGTTCTAGCTCCAGTTTTGGTGTTATTGGTCGTCTTTTTAAAGCGGTAAAACGCACGTTTACTGGCGAGTCACTTTTTAGTGGTCGTTATAAAAATCCCACCAACCAAATGCAGCGCGTTGCTTTTGCCGCTCCTACGGTAGGCAAAATTATTGCGGTGGATTTGGCTGAGTTGGGTGGCGAATTAATTTGTCAGAAAGGCGCTTTTTTGGCAGGTGAGCAAGGGACAGAAGTCAATTTGGCGTGGCAAAAACGACTACGCGTGGGCTTCTTTGGTGGCGAGGGCTTTATCATGCAACGTATCACGGGCAAGGGCGTGGTGTTTATTAATGCCACGGGTGCGTTAACGGAAATGATTCTGGCACCTGCGCAGGCGTTACGCGTTGATAGTGGTTGCCTTGTGGGTCTAAGCCCTTCAGTGACTTACGATATTAATTATGCAGGCAAAGTCAAAACCGCTATTTTTGGTGGTGAAGGTTTATTTTATGCCAGTTTAACAGGCCCAGGGAAAGTCTGGATTCAGTCATTGCCGATGCGTCGTTTAAGTGCTGAGTTAATGGGTAGTGCGCTGGTGGGTCGTCGTAATGGTCTTGGCGGGAAGCTGTATTTAATCTTTATTGTGGTCGTGGTTCTAATTTCCATTTTTGCTGAGACGCCGCACTAGCATGAAAACCTTTAATGCCATACTTTATGGTGCTGATTTGCCCGCTGTTGGGGTCAGTGTGTCCGCGTATTTTGTGGGTCATCGTCTAGTCATTCACGATATGGCTGTTGAGGCGCAGGTGGCGAGTTTAGTGGTGAGCGTGGGTGGTTTTGAACACGATGAGCTTTTCCTGAATTGGCAAGCTGACGGCAGTCGTTGGGCGTTAAAGGCTAAGGCGCCCGCCGATGCGCTGGCCGTAATCGCAACAGCACCAGCCGCGTTGCTTCCCGAGTTGGCCAAATGGCATCAGCGTAACCGTCATATCCATGTTGTTTGGGGCACAATTGCGGCGCTGGCGGCCATCGTTGTTTTGTCAGTGCTGTTGTTATGGTGGCAGTATGACCGTGCGCTAGGATGGGTAGTCGGGCATATCCCGATCGCGAGTGAAGAGCGATTTGGCCGGGAGGCCTTGGAGCAATTAAAAAGTGACGGCAATATTGTCGAATCTGGTAGTGCGGTTAAAGCAGTGCAAGATATTGGTAGTCAACTGACAAAAGGTTCACGCTATCACTATCAATGGCTGATTAAGAAAGATAAGACGTTGAATGCGTTTGCCATGCCAGGCGGTGTTATTGTTGTCCACTCGGCATTGATTGAAGCAACGGATAATCCCAATGAATTAGCGGCGGTGTTGGCTCATGAAGTACAGCATGTTGAGCAACGCCATTCGTTAAAAAATATGATTAATAGTGCAGGTTGGGCGACGGTGTTGACGGTGGTGTTGGGCGATGTCAGTGCTGCTGGCGCGATGATTATTCATCAGGCAGGAGCAATGTATTTTAGCCGTGATTTGGAAGATGAAGCCGATCGTTTAGGCTTTCAGGCATTGGAGCGCGCCAAAATTGCACCGCAAGGGATGGTGACTTTTTTTCAGAAACTGGAAAAAGAACCGGGCGCGAATGCTC
>CANBZV010000161.1 GCA_947373945.1 Moraxellaceae bacterium | reverse complement strand
AACACCACGGGCTCGCCATGAGGATTTCCGCCCTCTAGCCACACCATCGTAGCACCATCTACCTCCATACGGCATTTACGCAAGCCAATCACTCGTCCCTGAAGTTCACGCAGTAACGGCCATACTTGACCACTTGGCCGCCAACCACGAATCGCTTCAGGATGCGCTTTTTTCGCCTTGGCGGTATAAGCAGGAGCAACTTCGGCTATCAACGCCTTTTCGATCAGTTTCAGGGCATGCGGCATAAATCGAACCTTGTACGTCATGAATGTCAGCACTGAAATTAACATACCAAGCGTACGGTAACAGGTGATTTGGGGACAGAAATTGGTGCTTTGGGGTCAACTTCAGGTCAATTTATACTGATTAAAGGGATGAAAACGGCAATAAAAATACTAAACCAAGCAAATAGTTCGCTAAGCTTGACCATCATTCATGACTGCCACGAGCTTGACAATAATGACCGAACCTACCGTCTTAAGTGAGTTACGCGACCACATCCTGACACTACGCCTGAACCGCCCTGACAAGCGCAATGCCTTGACGCAACAAATGTATAGCGAATTAGCACAAGCCTTACGTGCCGCTACGGACAACCCTGATGTACGTGTAGTTTTGCTGGCAGGCACTAACGACACCTTTACCGCAGGCAACGATTTGCAGGACTTTTTACTAGGTTCAGGCAACTTACTCGAAGCGCCTGTTGGCCAATTCATGCACGTATTACTTAATTTCCCCAAACCGGTGGTCGCGGCAGTCAATGGCGCAGCGGTAGGGATTGGTACAACATTGCTGCTACATTGTGATTTGGTCTATGTCGGTGAAACCGCGCGTTTGCAGTTGCCATTTGTTAATTTGGGCCTATGCCCAGAATTTACCGCAAGTTATGTTCTGCCCCGCATCATGGGTCATGTCCGTGCCGCTGAACTGTTGATGCTAGGCGAAGCATTTAGCGCGCAAACCGCGCTCAGCCTCGGTTTGATCAATGAAGTGTTACCCAATGCGGACGTTGAAGCGCGAGCATGGCAACAGGCCGTGCGTTTAAGTCAGCAAGCGCCCCAAGCCTTGCGCACCACCAAAATGCTGATGAAGCGTTTCCACCAACAAACCTTACAACAATCATTTCAGGTTGAGCTGGAGCACTTTTCGTTGGCGTTAGCGGGTGAGGAAGTGAAAGAAGCCGTCAGTGCGTTTATGGGCAAGCGTAAACCGAATTATAAGTGACCGTAGAGGCGACGTTATCCGCCTAACACCATGAGTTATTGGCGAATAAATTCGCCCCAACTGTTCGCGTTGGGGCGAATGAATGCCGTGCGCTAACTCAGATATTGATACTGTTAGGTATCTGACTCGGTAATAAAAACTCGTAGCTAATCCGTTCGCTATTTCGCGCATTAATCGTCGATTCAACAGTTAATAACGACTGCTGGAACTTCGCTAACGGGCCACTATTCTTGGTAATTTGCTCGTCTTCAAACCACGGCAAATAAGGGAAGGAATTACTGCGATAATCCCCCAAACGCCGATAATGAACCGAACCCAATAAATACAGCACATTGAGCTGCTCAAACGACTGCTGAACAGGTGGCAACAGTTGCAACCAGTCTTTCTCGCTATGGTCGATCTGCCCAGCAGGTGCTGGCTGCCACGCAGCTCCTGATAATGCCGGAGCATACGTCATCAAGGGTTTTTGCGGGAAGTTTACGGCAGCATGTTGAGCACTGGCGGTGAAAATGATCATCGTCAACACACTAATCAACTGCATGCGGCTGGTAATCTCTTTAAAGCCATTAATTTTGCCTTCGCCCATCAGTGACGCGGTCCATGCCGCCAACTCCGTATCGCCCATCACAGCGGCATCACTGCCATAGTAAACAGAGACATAGTCACCAACCCAACGCTCAATCGCGCCCCATACTAATAACGCATCATCGCGATACGGATAATCAGGTAGCCATGCCGAATTAGCAACCTGCCGACTCTGTAACTCTGTCGGCAACATATTGGCGTAAAAGTCGAAGTTCAAACGATCACTGCCAGCCGCCTGTTGCGTGCGGGCAATCGGTGCGGCAAAAATATGATCAATTGGGCCACCTTCAGCAATCAATTGTTTAGCCGCAGCATTGTTAATAAATAACGTACCTTCGAAATGTGGCAGCAATAACACATTCAACGGATGGCATTCCGCCAGACAACGATGCGTCGCGACAGTAAAGGCTTCAAGCACCAAATGGGTTCGTGCCAGATGAACAAATAACTCATGGTAGCTGCCTTCAGCGACCTGAACGATAGTTTTGGCCATCTGCCAGCCCCACCACTGCAATGGCTGGTTTTTACCCACTTTAAAAAACAACGGGAAATGTTCGGGGTTTTGACCACATTGAATAGCGACAGGAGTCAGGCTCGTTTGGCCTTTAGCAATCGCAAACAGCGCGATGGGCGCATAGACATATTTACTTTGCCCGGTAGCAGTCTGGCCGGGTTCAGCAGCCAGATAATCCAGCTCGGCGTAATCAAGCAAATACAGCCGATGTTCGGCCAGCGCCTCCGTCAAACTATCCTCACTGCCCATGACATCGCGATATTGACCATCGGTCAACGGAAACTTGGCGGGGATTTCATTGATACCTTTGATTAACATCGGATTTGGCCCAGCAATACGAAAGCGGGCAAACGTTTCATCATCCCAAAAAGTCTTGGCCAATGTCGGCAATGTCAGTGTTTGGAACAGCTGATTATACGGAGCCAAACCTTCCTCTAGGGGGGAACCAATATTGGCTAAGGTATAATCCTTGGCTAAATCCTGAAACTGCGACACCAACTCGTCAAACGACAAGTTGTGCTCTTTCAGCAGTTGTTTGGTGGCGGTAATCACCGTTTGAATAAGGCCGGCATCCTGATTAGGCGCTTGATTGGCATGAATTTCGCGCACGGCTTGCAAACGTTGATGGACTTGTTGCAGCTTGCTCTGTGTCTTCGCTTTGTCGTCTTCATCCGTCTCATCAGCATTCACCAATTTGACCGCTAGTAAGTTTTCGGCAATTTTTAAACCCACTTCACTGACCAGTAATAACCATGCCAGTGTCGGTTCATCGGCAAAATGAACCTCAGTGGCCATGGGCACACCTACCACATTGCTCATGGTATTGGTCCATTGATATTTGCGCTGACTTTTGACTAACTGCTCGCCACGTCGATGCTGCTCAGAGGACGTATCTTGCTGCGGTAGCGTGGGATGTTTACGCGGGAACAAATCTAAATCTAGAGAAAATGGCATAATCAGATCCTTTGTTATTTAAGTCGTTTATACGCAAAGCGGCTATACGCACAGGTACGGACACGCTATGAATGAGATACGCAGGACATGTGAAAATCCGCCATAGAGTCATGGCAAATACGACAGCAGTCCGGTCAAGGTCAACACAACGGGCAGGCATAGCAAAGCAGAGGGTATGAATAGACGCACAACATCCTTGCTAAAACGACACTATTTTTATCTTCCTTGACCCATAAAATCTAAACCGTTTTAGTGAAAAAGCAAACGGGATTCGCATATTTTTTAGCTATTTTTAATTCTACTCAACTCGCTTTACATCTAGCTCTTATTGTTTTAAAAACACTCACTAGCTAACCATCTTATTATCGACCACAACACAAGGACGCCCTATTCAGGCATTCAAGGAGAAAATAGCCATGTCACTCTTACTCGGCCCCATTTTACAATTTCGTGGCATCCACAATAACCACTATCAGCTGTCGATCTTAGTCGTCACTGATATGAATCATAAGCCGTCCGCCCACTTGCTAACGCCCGTCGCCATGACATTGGAAGCCACGTTACTTGCGCAAGTGCCAGTGGAAAACCCGAACCAACAAGTATGGCGTTTTGACATCACCTTGACGCAAGCACGACTATTGGCAAAAGAGAAAAAGCCGGTCGCCTATACGTATCAAGTTGATGGTGTCTCAGGATCTTTTTCAGTGCCACGCTTAGGGCAAACGCCCCGTATGGCTTATGTCTCTTGCAACGGCTTTTCTGACCCTAAACTGATGAAAGGCATCGGCGAGAAATTTGGTCGCTGGCAAGATCTGGCGCTGTCACATCAGCAAGAAGCGTATCAATTGTTGTTGATGGGTGGAGACCAGGTCTATAGCGACGAAATGTGGCAAAGCGTGCCCGAGCTACATGACTGGATCTCGCTACCCGAAGAGGATCGGCTAGCAACCGTTTGGTCTGCACAATTACAGACCGCCGTGAGCACTTTTTTCTGTAATTTATACTTAAAACGCTGGGCGGAGCCCAGCTTGCAGGCGCTGTTTGGTGCCGTACCTTCGATCATGATGTGGGACGACCACGACATTATGGACGGCTGGGGCTCTTATCCGCAGGCCTTACACTGTTGTCCTGTCTATCAAGGTATTTTCCGCATAGCACGCGACTATTATCGTTTGTTTCAATTACAACTCGCGGCAGGCGCAACACATCCAGCGGCGATTGCTGGTCAAACGTCATTCAGTATGGGCTTTTCGGGTCTGGGCAAGACCACGCTGTTAGTGCCTGATTTACGCTCCGATCGTCAACCGACTATTCGCGTCACCGGACAGCCTGTACAACCGACGCAGATTATTTCGGCGAGCAACTGGAATGCCATTTATACGTGGCTCACGAATCAGCATAAACATGATCATCTGCTCGTGTTATCCAGTGTGCCAGTCGCCTATCTGGATTTGAGTTTATTGGAACGGATGTTGAGCTTGCTACCGGGACAACAAGAGCTGGAAGATGACCTGCGCGACCATTGGCGCAGTGTTCCGCATATGCAGGAACGTCTGCGTTTTATTCAGCGCCTAGTCGCTCATGCTCGTGTCGAACATTGCCAAGTCAGTATTCTCTCGGGCGATGTCCATGTCGGCGCACTAGGGATTATTCGGGCAGCAGCGACTGGCGATGCTCCAGCGATCAGCGTCAATCAATTAATATCGTCGGGCGTAGTACATCCGCCCGCTCCGGCGCTGGTACGTTACGTACTGGAACAAATTGCCGATAAACCGGAAGCCGTCAGTGACGGCGTCACCGCCTCTCTGGAGCGTTTAGCGGGGAATAATCATTATTTGATTCAAGCACGTAACTGGCTGGCTTTGGAGCCCGATGACTCAGGACGAATCTGGGCAAACTGGCATGTTGAAGGCATGGATCATTGGCTGACAAAAGTACTTTAAAACATCGAACAGCGACTCATTTACGTCGCTGATTTGGCAAGCCCCACGCTATTCAGACTATTGAAAAGTCGGGCTTGCCACTTTGCTGGCACGCGTTGAGGTGGGCGGAAATACTGCCGACATCAACAATTAAGACTGTATTGTAACGCTGTTTGTTTTTTAGCCTTAATTTCATTGACGGGCACTTAGCGTAGTGCTACTTTTCCGACCAATTTAGCCTACCCACTGGATTCAGGGCTACTTCCTAACTCTCTATAAAAATAACGACTGCAGGCTAACCGGGATTGGTTCACGTCTCCAGCACTGAGCAAACACATTGTGCCTAGACTTCTGAATCTGCTCCTCGCGCTGCTTGCTTATTTGTGCGTTGCCGCAACCGCCTTGGCTGCTGCGCCAAATACGCAACAAAGTGTCTCATCTACCCTCAAAACCATCACTATTGATCAGTCACCAAAGTACGAACTGAGTGCCAACAATGCGTTGTATTGGGTAGAGGATAAACCCGCCGCAGCAGCATCATTGTTCGGTGCGGGGATGGAACTGTGGCAACCCATTAACAAGGCGTTGATTAGTGTCGGTTGGCAAAACAAACCCGTATGGTTTAGGTTTGAAGTACAAAATAACAGTAACGAAGCGGTTAACCGCTTAATGGAAATACGCTGGATCAACTTCGATC
>CANBZV010000160.1 GCA_947373945.1 Moraxellaceae bacterium | reverse complement strand
GCCGCCAACTCTAATGGAAACGTACTGCCATCTTTGCGCATACCAATGACATTTCGACCTATACCATGAGTTCGCGCCTCAAGACCAAGACCATGATTAGTTAGAAAAACATTACTTAAGTCTTGATGCAGCTCTGGAATTAATAAATTTAGGTTTTTACCCATGATTTCTTCGGCACTATAGCCAAACATGGACTCTACAGCCGGATTAACCGTCTCGACGATGCCATCTGTAGCTTGCAAAGTAATAATGCCATCAACGACAGTATTGAGAATGGTTTGAATCAGCGCGGTGCTGTCGCGCAAGGCTTGCTGGGAATTATATTCTTTGGTGACATCGCGGAACACCAACACTGCACCAATCACTTCGCCGTTACGATCACGAATCGGCGCGCAACTATCAGCAATATCACACTCACTATTATTGCGGGCAATCAATATCGTATGATTGGCCAAGCCCTGAATCTTGCCATGCACCAATGCCTCAACGATAGGAATAGCAACGGGTTGACGACTGCCTTTACTAATAATATGAAAGATTTCATCTACCAGACGGCCAATTGCTTCTGTTTGTGTCCAGCCTGTTAATTGTTCGGCAACAGGATTAAGGAAGATGACTCGCGACTCCGCATCCGTCGCAATCACCGCATCACCAATGGAGTTTAAGGTCACCGCGAGCTTTTCTTCGCTGGCCTGCAAAGTGAGATTAGTTTGGCGTAACTGTTTATTGGTTTCTTCCTGCACATCCAGTAAATGCTTAGTTTCCAAATGCACTAAATCTTTCAGACGCTGCTGACTTTGCTGATACAGTAAATAGACGAATAAAAAGATAAACAGTAAAGCAAACAAGCTGGTATTGAGAATAACGATAAACAAACGGCGCATATCTAACGCAAAAGCCACTTCATCCTGCTTGAGAATCGCCTCTTGAATCAGGATAAAACTGGTCATATCGGCACGAATTTCATCCATGATGCGTTTACCCTTACCTGAGCGTATATTCGCATCGGCACCTGCAATGTCGCCGTGACGACGCAACTCAATCATGTCATCCATAAACTGCAACTTGTTATGCAGCAATGGGATTAGGAGATCAAGTTGACTACGGGCGGCGCTATTGGTACTCCGCTGACGCAATGTGTTCAGATGGCCAATAATGCCATTATTAACCGCCAAATAGGGCTGCAAAAAAGATAAATCGCCCGTCAACACATAACCGCGCTGACTGGTCTCGGCATCTTTAATTTCTGACATCAGCTCGTTGGCATCGTGTAAGACGGCTAGGTTTTGCTGGCGGATCTCCGCTTCTTTTTCGATTTTGCTAAAAAAAGACAATAAAATTAATAAGCCCAACACAATTAGCAGGATAGCGCCAATTAGGGAAATCATTGTTTTATGAATAAATTTCATAGTGCTCACAATTAATCATGGCCGTACCTTTATAAGTCGATTGTTTACTGCGGTGAACGCTCAAATTGTGCCTATGGATTGTTGGACTACAACGAAAATCAAGTCGGTATGTCAGACACAATGAGGCATACAGCATCAAAAGAACACAGAAAAATAACTCCCTGCTGTTGCGAGTCTCTACTTAATTCTTGGCGATGTATGTTCGCTAGGACACATAGCGTATTACTAACCATAAATTATCGTGAGTGTGATGGCGTACAGACTTTAACCATGAATGTGGCATATCTTGACCTGTCCTTGCCAACCTAACGGCAAGTTGAGGTTAATTTCTGGTTAAAGGAACAATTATGAACATCCGCAAATCGTTGCTGGCTATGTCTTGCGTGCTGGTATTGGGTGCTATTGCTGCACCATTGACTGCAAACGCTGCTGTGAGCATTTATTTGAATTTTGCTCCACCCATGGATCACTACGAAGAAGTGCCTCCACCACGTGTTGGTTATGAATGGTCAATCGGCTATTGGGATATCCAAGATCATCAACAGGCGTGGCAGCCTGGTCACTGGGAGCGAGTTCGCACTGGCTACCGTTTTGCTCAGCCACGATGGGTGAAATACGATACGAGATGGAAGCTTGAACGTGGCCATTGGAAAACCAACCAACATCATCACTCTGATAGTCATCACCATAAACATGGTCATGATCATGGTAAGTCTAAAAACCATTAAACCTATTGCTTATAAGCCGTATAAATATCGGCGAAGCGTTGATGATACTGCTTAAATGCTGCCAAAATAACAGGATCAAAATGATCGGGGTGCGTTCGACCATCGCCTTCGGTCATAATCTTCATTGTTGTTACATGATCATAAGCGGGCTTGTAGGGTCGTTTGCTGCGCAGGGCATCGTAAATATCGCAAATATTCATAATGCGCGCGCACAATGGAATCTCCTCACCAGATTTACCATTAGGATAGCCACTGCCATCCCAACGCTCGTGGTGGTTCAGCGCGATTTCAGCCCCCATAATGAGATAGCGTGATTTGCTATTACCCAGAATTTTGGCCCCCATCAACACATGCCCTTTCATCGTTTCCCATTCATCTGCGGTAAAACCACTGGTTTTCAGGAGAATATGATCGGGAATACCTATTTTGCCGATATCGTGCATCGGGCTGGCCACAAAGATTTCGTCATTAAATACCTCATCCATGCCTAATATCTGCGCGAGCTCACGACTGTAATAACTAATGCGTATCACATGAGCACCTGTATCCTCGTCTCTGAACTCAGCAGCACGCGTCATAATGAAAATAGTATCCAAATAACTATCGTGCAGTTCAATAGTTCTTTCCTGAACTCGTTGCTCCAAAAGCTCATTAGACAGATACAATGCTTTATGCAACAAGCGTACCTCAAGCATATTGTGAACGCGAGCCAGTACTTCAGCCAATTCAAACGGCTTACAGATAAAATCCTTAGCACCCGCATTTAACGCATGTAATTTATGATTGGGTTGCGCAGTAATCACCAGTATCGGTAAATAGCCATCAGGCTCTGCCTGTTTAAGCACAGCCATAACCTCAAAACCGTCCATATTGGGCATGAGTAAGTCAAGAATAATTAAGTCATAGTTGTTTTTACGGTGCAACTCACTGACTTCGCGCGCGTCGGTTGTTGACGTTAGACGCATATAGCCAGCGTTGGTCAACATGCGTTCCAACAGGGTAACATTGGCTTGCTGATCATCAACAATCAAAATATTGCTGTTGAGAATATTTAATGACGAAATCATAATCGTCTCCTTATCTGTCTTGGTGATGACAAGACTACTTAACTAACAATGCTGCCAGCCCTAGCAACATCGCTACACTCGCGCCGTCTGTTGCCGTTGTCAAAATAATGCTCGATGCTGTGGCAGGATCTGCACCGAATCGTTTAAGCGCCAGTGGCACCACGGCACCACAAATACCACTAATCAAACAACTACAGGTCATGGCGAGAAACACGACAACTGCCAGCATAAAAGCGATTGGCAAATGCTCTAGACTTGCTGCTTCATACATCGCCAATGCCGCAACCAACCCCACGAGAATACCGTTGAGCAAGCCCAACAATGCCTCTTTCAATACCAACATTTTTTGCTTATCTGGGCTTAATTCGCCGAGGGTGAGGCCACGCAACGTAATCGCTAACACCTGGCTACCTGTGTTGCTGGCTTGGCTAATTAACACTGGCACAAACACCGTCAGAATCAGCAAACGACTAATGGTTTCCTGAAAAATCAACACCATCGCGCCACCGACTAACGAAGTCAGTAAATTGAACTGTAGCCACGAATGACGCAGTCTAAAGCTTTGAAACCAAGTGGTGGCAATACGCTCTTCCTTTTCGACTCCCACCATGACACCGGGCTGAGCTGTCCGGTCGAACGATTGTTGTTGCTCTGCCAACAATTGTTGATATAGGAACTCCGCTTTTGCGCTTTGTTGACGAATTAAATCGCGACTGGATTCCACTTCCTGCACTTTTTGTTCGAGAGTGATACCGTAGTTTTTAGCTTCCTCATGCAGCAAATGCACTTCCAACATATTGCGAACACGCGCCAGTACCTCGGCCATTTCAAAGGGTTTACTGATAAAATCGGTCGCGCCAATCTTCAACGCACGTAATTTGTGACTAGGTTGTGCCGTAATAACTAGCACTGGTAAATAGCTGTCTGGCTCCGCTAGTTTTAATGCTTCCATGACCTCAAAACCATCCATCGTTGGCATTTGCAGGTCGAGTAAAATCAAGTTGTAGCGATTTTTTTGGTGTAACTCAACGACTTCAAGCGGATTGGTAGTTGAGCTAACAGACGTATAATTCGCACCACGCAACATGCGTTCCAGCAGCGTGACGTTGGTGCTCTGATCATCAACAATTAAAATGTTACTGTTAAGAATATCTGTCGCGCTAATCATGACAATCACTATACCCTTAATGAATTTCTAGCCGATTTTTTTCAGCAAAATCTAGAGCCATATCAATAGTATCCATAAACTCGTTCACGTTAATTGGTTTGGTTAGATAGCGAAAAAATCCTGCTTCCATCCCTTTTTTAACATCACTGGGCATGGCATTGGCACTAATGGCCAATACGGGGATATGTGCCATAGACGGATCTTCACGCAGGATTTTCAGGGCTTGAATACCACTAATACCGGGTAAATTGATATCCATTAAAATTATTTCGGGCTGATGATTTCGTGCCAGTTCAATGCCGATATTGCCATTGACTGCCGTTAGCAGGCGCATTTCAGGGCGGCGAGCAATTAGTTGTTCAACCAGTTTCAGGTTGGCGGGGTTATCCTCAACGTAGAGCAACGTTCTTAGCGGCGCACTGTGTTTGACTCGAACTTGTACGTCAATACCGACATCGATTCTCTCCATGCTCAACAGGGGTGCAGAAGAAGAACTGAGTTCAAACCAAAAGATACTACCCACACCGACGGTGCTTTCAACACCAACCACACCGCCCATGAGTTCAACCAGTCGTTTACTCATCACCAAGCCAATGCCAGTCCCTTCTTCAGCACTACCCTCTTTACCGAGACGATTAAACGGTTGAAAAAGTTGCGTTAATTTTTCGGGTGATAAGCCAGCGCCAGTATCAATAATGCTGACGCGAACACGTCCCTCGTGATTAGTTGAACACGTGACTTCGACACTGCCCTGTTTAATGTTGTATTTAATGGCATTAGACAGCAAATTGATTAATATCTGCTTCAAACGGGTGCGATCAGCATGAACAAAACAAGGCTGTTCAAAATTGGGAAATATCAAACTAATGCCTCGTTTTTGCGCCTGTGGCTCAATCATCGACTGGCACTCCAGCATCACTTCGGCAAGTAATACCGGCTCTTCCGACAACGACAACCTACCAGATTCAATCACCGCCAAATCCAGAATCTCGTTAATCAACTCTAAGAGATACCAGCCAGCATGCAGTATTTGGTCAATACTCGCTTTTTGTGATGGCGTTGCTATGGGCTCTTCAGAATCCATTAACTGAGCAAAGCCGAGAATGGCATTTAATGGTGAACGTAACTCGTGACTCATGCTCGATAAAAAATTGGATTTAGCGAGATTGGCTTTTTCGGCCATGGATTTGGCGCGTTCTAGTTCAATATTGGTTTCTTGCAACGCTTGATCGAGCCGTTTGCGTTCGGTGACATCACGCGCGGACGCTAATACGCCCTGCACTTTGCCGTGATCGTCGTTATAAACGGCGGCATTATAGAGGACGTCCATGATGCGACCCGAGGTGTGACGCAACGCTAGCGGATAATCACGCACCAAACCATCCGAAAACACTTTTTGATAAACGGCACGCGCTTCGTTGGGTTCGGTAAAATAATCAGAGAAATCTGTTCCAATCAACTGCTCCCGCGCTACACCTGTCGCCTGCACGGATGCTTCATTAACATCAGTGATTTTGCCTTGTGCACTGATTGTTACTAACGGATCGAGTGACGCCTCAATCAACGAGCGCGCATAAGCTGAAGAGGC
>CANBZV010000159.1 GCA_947373945.1 Moraxellaceae bacterium | reverse complement strand
CCACAAGAAAATCTACTGTATTTTTTTGAGAAGAACGCTCCCTTATTGGAGCCGTGGCAACGCGAAGTGGTGCGTATTGTCCGTAAGATTGCTCAGTATTTTTACCCACAACGGCAAACACAGGTAATGAACGAAGGCTGGGCGACCTTTTGGCACTACACACTGCTCAATCGTTTATATGACAAAGGCTTAGTCACCGATGGTTTTATTTTGGAGTTTTTACAATCGCATACCGCCGTCGTTTATCAACCGACCTTTGACTCACCGTATTACCGAGGCATAAATCCCTACGCCTTGGGTTTTGCCATGTTTCAGGACATTAAACGCATCTGCCAACAGCCCACCGAAGAAGACAAATACTGGTTTCCCGATATTGCGGGCAGCAATTGGTTAACAACGTTGAAATTTGCTATGCAAAACTTTAAGGATGAAAGCTTTGTCCAGCAATTCCTCAGCCCGAAAGTGATGCGCGATTTACGCATGTTTAGCGTGCTGGATGATCAAAAGAAAGATGTGTTGGTGATTGGTGCTATTCATGATGACAGTGGCTTCAGGCAACTACGGCAATCGTTATCGAATCAATACAATTTGAGCATGAATGAACCTAATATTCAGGCTTGGAATGTCAACTTACGCGGCGATCGTTCGATTACCTTGCGCCATGTGCGTCAACAAAGTCGGCCCTTGGCGGATACAGCGTCAGCGGTGTTAAAACATCTGCATTATTTGTGGAAGTTTGATGTTCATTTAGAATGTTGGGATGACAATCGCCTCGTCGAAACTATTTCTTGCACCGACGCAGGCATTACGACGGTTAAAGCTTAACTAAACTCCCTCTCTTAGGGCGGAGAGGGCTTAAATGTCGCAACGGCCATTGACGAGTCTGCCTGCTATTGCGTAAGTTCTGTTTATGAACTTCGCCCTCTTTGAGAACACTCTACATGGTCAGTAAATCCCAACAAGCACCCGCGGTAATGAATACTGACAAAGAACACACCAATTTAAAAATGCCGCACCAACATTGGTGGCGCCATTTAGCCCATGATTTCCCCGAGCATAAGGCGCACTTTAAGCTCGACTTAGTGAAACGACTGAAATTGACGGCCTCAACAGTCACCGATTTAACGCTGCGCGGCGGTATTATTGCCGCCACCAGTCTGTTGTCTTTTCCGATGAGCATTCGTCCCGATGTCATCATGCGTGACCGCAAAGAGCGTCAGTTTTATTGTGATTTAGCCGATGCCGGTGATGCCAGCCAGTTCTTTATCAAGCCTGCCGACAATATTCGGGTACGGGTACGCAAATCGAGCCGATTGGCTCATCAACCCAAAGATGGTCAATCATTCCTGTTAAGCTTTAAAAGTCCGTTTCAGGCGGTGAACCCTAAACTGCGCGAAGATTATGCCAAACACGACAATAATAAAATCGCTTGGGCGCAGTATTGGCGGCATGACGATAAACCCCGCGCCACCATATGTTTGATTCATGGCTTTGTGCTGGATAGCTATTGGGTCAACAGCAAATTTTTTGCGCTGGAATGGTTTTATAATCAGGGCTATGACGTATTGCTTTATACCCTGCCTTTTCATGGTTATCGACAAAACTTATTGTCGCCGTTTTCAGGCCACGGCTACTTCTCGCACGGCCCACTACACATGAATGAGGTTCATGCCCACGCTGTACATGATTTCCGCGTATTTCTGAATTGGCTGTTTGCTCATGATGTCCCTGCGGCAGGTGTCACGGGAATCTCGATGGGGGGTTATGCCTCAGCCTTATTAGCCTGCGCTGATGACCGTTTGGCGTTTTCGACTCCCATTGTCCCGCCAGCCAACCTCGTCGATATGGTCTTTGAATGGCCGGTGCTTGGCCATCTAATTAAAGGGTCGCTGAAAGCCGTGGGCATTCCGATTCAAGAGGCACGTCATACTTTAGCGGTTAACTCCCCGTTGACGTGGAAGCCTTTATTGCCTAAAGAACGTTTGATGTTGATTGGTGGTTTGGATGACCGTATCACCTTTGCCAAACATACCAAACTATTGTGGGAGCACTGGCAACAGCCCAGAGTACACTGGTTTGCGGGCGGCCATATTTTGCATTGGGGCAAAAGTGACTATCTCAAAGAAATGCGCCGTTTCTGGGATGACATTGGTTTTAAACCGACATGAAAAATCTATCATCTGACATTCATCGTTTGAGTCTTGACCATTCACGAAAAACTGGTACAACAATCCGACTCGTTGTAAGCTAGCGCATTATTTTGCGCTACAATTGCAGAACTTAGGCTGGTCAATCGGCTAAGCTCTGCTGAGCAAACAACGCATTGGCTCGACTCTAACAATAATAATCCTCCAAGGATGCCTGCTGATGAAAACTGTTGCGAACTTATTTGCTACTACTCATGCCGTATTAGGGGCAGATCAGCAAAAAGATCGGCATTTTATTACCATTGAGCGTTATCCACCTGACGACGATGGCTTTTGCAGCTTTGTCAAAAGTGTTGAAGGGTTGGCTCAAAATGAATATTGGATTGCGCGCGAAAAAAACATTTTAATGTTGCTAAAAAAAACGCCCTATGTAGTGCGTTTGCGTAAAGAAGAAGAAAAAACCGAAAGTTCCTATCAAACGGTAAAAACCAAAGATGCGGGTATTACTTTAGCCCATTGGCTACGCACCAAACCAACGATTGAAGCCTATCATCAACCACTAAAACATCCGTTTGAAAATGTTGGCGCTTTTTTAAGTTTGGCTAAACACTGTATTCTGGCGTTGAAAAACATTCATCAAGCCGGTGTTATTCACGCCAATTTGCGTCCCGACAATATTTGTATACCTTACGCTCCCTGCCCCTATGAATTTAATACTGAATTAAAAATCGACTACGAGAACCTAGCGCTCATTGATTTCATGTTTGCCATTAGCAGCACACTGAAACTCAGCCGACCGTTACCCATACTTAGCTCACCAATTCCATCAACACAATCGACATTGCTGATTAATGCATTGGATGAAGATCGCAAAAATCGCAATACGGATCGCAGTCAACGCATTGATTACAGTGTTGATTTATATGCCTTGGGGTTTATTCTTGATCAGATTTTTCAGCAAGACTTGGCGTACCCTGACCATTTACATGCTGAATTATCGATGGAAATTCACAACTTCATCGCCGAATTAAAAAACTACGATAACGGCGTACCAGACGCCGTCAAAATGAAGTATCTCCATTTGCTTCCCCACGATGGTTATCTAAAACATCTAGATTACCTGTTATCGCTAGATATCAAAGCAATTAATGCTGACGCCCAGCTATTAACCCTTGACCCTGCCCAATTTTTAGAAGATGACTTGTTGTTTCCTTCTGACACGGGTTTATTAGACGCAGAGACCGTAACAATGACTGTTGATAACAACTCAAATAATGGTATTTCCAACAATACCTTGAGCGAGTCTTACGAAGAAGGCTCTTATATGGAAATTAATAAAGGGATTGTTATCTCTCTCATTATTACCTTTCAGGCGATGTTCTTCATCTATACCGCTGGTGATGAATTGTCATTGGATATTCTGCCTTCGCTTCTGCTGACGCTAGCGATAGGACTGGCGATTGCAGCGGGCATTTTTGTTATGTCGCCCAGAGCTGCCACTAAACCACAGTCAAGCCTGTTGGATATACCGACCCTAGAGGCCAACCCCGCTTCCGCCAAGGCTGCTCCCGTGCTCGTTGCCAATAGCGCCGCGCTCTTCATGAACAGTGACGATGATAGTGTTCCCGCACCACAAGTACACGAGACTCAAACACATGAAGCTCATGTACAGCCCGCTCACACAAAAACGGAAGAAGTCGAAGACCCCGCATCTTATGTCGAACTGGATAAAGGCATTGTCATCACCTTGTTGATTACTGGTCAGGTCATGTTTTTCACCTATACCGAAGGTGATAATCTCAATCTGGACATTTTGTCATCCATGAGCCTGATACTGGTTATTGGCGTCTTGTTTGCTTGCGCGACTAAATTGTTTACACCTAAAGCGATGCCTAAATATCGCCCAATCATTATTGAGCCAACTACCCCCGTTACAGATGTTCCCGCGTTTGATATTGTTGCACCAGCTCCTTCAGTTACTCCAGCCGTAATCATGCCTGAAACCATGGTGCCCGCTGTCTCTCCTGCGGCCGTGACTATTGCTTCATTTGCAGCGGTTCCTGTCCTTGATGAACCCGTCATTGAAGCTGCACCGATTATTAATGAACCCATCGTTGCTGCCGCGCCACTACTTGAAGAAGAACTCGTAACGCTTAATGTGCCAGTTCACCCAGAACCCGTGGTAGCCGATGAGTCTGCAATGCTCAATGAGCCTGTAGCTACCGTGGCTGAGATAGCAGTAGAAGTTGTCAGTGAGCCATTAGTAGCCGTTACACCTGCACCTGTGGTCGAACTGATCAAACCTACGCCTGTGGTTGAAGCGCCTGCTGCTCCAGAGACAGTGAAAGGTGAAGATAAAGACGACTCTATGGAGCTCAACAAATGGGCAGTTATTGCTGCCATTGTCGCGTTCCAAGTGGGTTATTTTCTGCTGACTACTGACTTCCATGAAGGCGAAACTCCGGCACCTGTTGCCGCCGTTGCCACTACTGAAACTCCTGTCGAAGCAACTGCTCCAACGACCGAAACGGCGCCAGAAGCGCCGCCTGCTGATAGCATGACAACTGAAGCGGCACCGCCAGAAACAACACCACGCGATGAAGCTGCCGCCGCGAATATTGCCCTACTCAATGAAGCAACCAGTGTCAAAACTCCTGAAGTAGCTGCCGTCAAATCGAAAAAAGACCGAGCTGAGGACAGTGTCTTATTATCAGGCACGGGCGCCAGCTCGGTTTCCCGCGTCAGTAAAGAAAAACCCGCGAAAAAGACTGCCGTCACACCGAGCGTTGCCACTCCCGATGCCGCAGGCTCTGACATGGCTATTGCTTCTGATACGGCCGCCGCACCAACAGACACAAAGACAGCTACTGCACCAGTCGCAGCTACTTCTCCAGCCGCCAATACTGCGAAAAAAGATGCGGTACCCGTCGAAGAGAAAGCCGAAGCCAAACCTGCCCCCAAATCCATTACTCGTGGCCTTGCTGAAGCACAAAATATTATGGGTGTACATTATTACCAAGGTGATGGTGTGCCACGTGACTATGAAGAATCCTTTAAATGGTTCCAAAAAGCCGCTAACTTGGGCGAGCCAAGCGCTCAGTTTAATGTCGGCATGATGTATGCTGCGGGTACCGGCACCAAACAAGACTTCGCTGAAGCGGCAAGATGGTATAGAAAAGCCGCTGAACAAGGCAAAATCAGCGCCCAACTTAACTTAGGCATGATGTACATCAGTGGTCGAGGCATCCGCCAGAACCTGCCTGAAGGCGTTAAATGGTTAACTAAGGCTGCCGACCAAGGCGATATGACGGCAAAAGCCAACTTAGCATGGTTATCGCAACAAGGTTATGTTCAAGCTGCTATTATTGCTGCTCCTGCTGCAGCAAGTGACTCGTCAGCACCCGCAGATGCTAACAAGTAACTACGTTTGACACAAAAGGGACGCAGATGCGTCCCTTTTTCTTACTCACTGCGCTAAAGACTTAACCCGCCATCACGTCACGTAATTGCTTAGTGGCGATCACCATATTGACTAACGACTCTTTAACCTCAGGCCAGCCACGCGTTTTTAACCCACAGTCAGGATTAACCCACAAGCGTTGTACCGGAATACCTTTCGCAGCGGTCGCCATTAAATGCGCCATTGACTCTATCGTCGGTACACGTGGTGAGTGAATATCATAAACGCCGGGGCCAATTGCATTCGGGTAGTCAAAATCCTCAAACGCTTTGAGTAACTCCATCGCCGAACGCGCCGTTTCAATGGTAATCACATCGGCATCCATCGCGGCAATGTGCTCTATACAATCATTAAACTCGGAATAACACATGTGGGTATGAATCTGAAT
>CANBZV010000158.1 GCA_947373945.1 Moraxellaceae bacterium | reverse complement strand
GGTGGTATTCGGATTGAAAATCCGCGTGTCACCAGTTCGATTCTGGTCCAGGCCACCATAATTTGTAGTAAAAAGAAAGACTTGCAGCAATGCAGGTCTTTTTTATTGGGCGGCGTTTAAGGGAAGTAGCGGTGAGCATGTGAGTTTGTATTTGAGTTCATGGGAAAGCATTTTATTCCCTTGGTACAAATGATGATATATGAGCAAAAGCTCCTTCAATATCTGGGAAAATTGTTAAATCCCGAATATTCATTGTCTCAAGTTTGACCCTTAAAATGTCGTGAAGATTCGGAGGGATTCTTACTTTTATGATTTTGCTAAAGGCCCACAACCGTTTAAGTGCTCCTTCATCTTTAGGAACAATTCGTTCTTCATCTCCGTGAGGGGTAATATCCATAAACGAAAACAAGTTTGACTCAAAGCTTTCTCTGATATTAAAAGGAATTAGAAATGTGCCTTGTTGGACATCTATTCTTTTCGAAAGCCAAAATGGCTCAGCAACAGCAATTCCAGGACGTTCGATATACCCTCGCAAGGCAGCATCAAGTGTTGCATAATAATCCAAACTATGTGGGATTTCTGGGTGTTTAATAGTATCGATTGTTGGTTGAGTTAGATTGTTTGAGTTCGGCTTTGGAGTTGGGGAATGGTAAGGCTCCCCATATTGCGCTACAGTGAACGGCGATGACCGCAGCCAACTATCATTAGCACCGTTCTCCCATTTAATAAATGCTCCATTGAGGGCATGCCTTGAAAAAATCCATATTGCTGCATCGCAGCCTGACTTCGCCCCTTTCAATGCAAAAAAACAAGCAATGAATATCGATCGGGTCACATCCAGCAACCTTGTAGGAACGCCATGGTGCCTCAGTAAGGCCAGCCAAGACAATAAGTCATTATCATCAGGCCGTTGAGGTAGGAAATGTTGAAGCCGTCTTTGTGATTCAGTTAATACTCTATACTCATATACTTCCAAGCCCGTTTCTTTTAATACAAAAGAAGGAGTATTTCTTTCAAGAACGGTTTCAAGGTGCCAATCATACTCACCTTGCCCTCGATATACTGGTTTTGGTATCCCGTTATCAAATAAATTAGCCAATATCAGCAAATCTTCAAAAGACTCAATGCTGAGTCTTTGTATGCACTTACTTTCTGGTGGATTAAGCAAGTATTGAACTCTTAAATCAGTTTCTGGTAATAATACAGCTCGATCAGGCTTCTGCATCTGTTGGGCACACAAAGATCCTATTGTAGATTCAGACTCGTCAGTGAATGTACACCAATAAAACGAGATAGGCCCTTTTTCAGGATTTATAGTATTATCACCATCAGCAGTGGGGGTCATTTTTCTATCCAATTTGTATGGTTTGGTTATTCTATTATGTAGCGTTATATATAAACGCAACTTTAAATTAGTAGGGCATCCTTTACAAAAAAATTAAGTTTTAGGGGAGGGGTAATGCGATCAGAAGTTGACCTATAGTCAACTGCTACGCGTGTTTATTAAAGTGTAGTTAGAACTTGGCGCACATATCCAGGTTCACTGTCAGTTTAACCCACCACCCCATCCCCAATCCTATTCACTGACAAAAACAACATCAACGGCTTGTCATCCAGCCGCACAAATCCCAATGACTCATAAAAGCGCGCCGCCGTTTCATCTTTAGCATCCACCAACACCAAACTAACGCCAATGATTTGAGACGCATCTAGTACTCGACGTAAAGCATGAGCCAGTAAGCGTCGTCCCAAACCTTTACCTTGCCATTGCGCCGCCACCGAAAATCGACCAATACAAACGCATGGCACTGGATAACGCGGTAGCCCACGACGCAGATTTTCGGGTAACTCAGTAAACGCTAGGCTTGCCGCACTCAGGCAGTAGAAACCAATAAGTTCTCCATCCAACAATGCCGCATAGCCTTGGTTATATCCTTGCTTTTGTTGTTGTATGGCGTATTGGCGAACAAAGGTGTTCAGGTCAGGTTGCCCGCAATCAAACGCCTTGCGGTGGTGTTGTTTGGTAAGGGGCTGAATAACAATGGCAGACCAATCAAAGTCCATCATCAATCCGACAACTTCAATAAGTCTTTAAGGGCGCGGTTAGCGGGTTTTGGGTTGTTCAGGGCTTCCAGAATACGGTCACGATCGGCATTACCCACGGTCACCATTTGATGCTGACCCAAGATGGACATAGCGCGCTCATAGGCTTGTTGCACCATAAAGCTGCTGACACTCACTCCCAGCAAACCCGCCGCCTGTTCTATAACGTGCTTGGCTTCTGGCGTGGTACGCAGGTTAATACGCTCACTGGCACTTAGGGCTTGCATGGTGACGGCTCCAAAAAGGTGTCTTTATGACGTACATTTAGTATAAGCCATAACAGCTGATCAAAGGGAAGACTGTTATGGATATTTCACAATTTGTCAGTATCCAAGTCCCTAAAATGCGAGCAGGCTTAGGTCCAATTGTTTTTCTATGCTATTCAGGTAATCTGACGCTTACTGTCATGGAGTAAACAATGACCCCTCGCATTCTCTCCAGCATTACTTTAATCGCCCCCGAAGTCTGGAACACCCTTATTGGCTCTCGTGATCCCTTTCTCTCCCACGAATTCCTGCTCGCCCTCGAAACCAGTCACAGTGTGGGTGCTGGCACCGGTTGGCAACCTCAGCACATGACTCTTGAAAATGACGGTCGCCTCATCGCTGCCATGCCGCTGTGGTTGAAAACGCACTCTTGGGGCGAATATGTTTTTGATCAAGAGTGGGCAAATGCTTATGCTCGTCATGGCTTGGTCTATTACCCTAAGCTCGTTACCGCTATTCCGTTTACACCAGCAAGTGGTGCGCGCTTGATCATTGATCCTGAGGTTAAAGTCAGTGATATCTTCCCTCATATCGTCCATGTTTTGCAGAGTCTATGCCGTCAAACGGGCGCGAGTGGTTGGCACGTCCTTTTCCCAGAAGAGGCTGAAGTGTTGCACTGGCAACAGACGGGTTTAGAACATCGCCTCGGCTGTCAGTTCCATTGGCTTAACCATGATTACACAACCTTCGATGACTTTCTCGCTGGTCTCAATGCTAAACGCCGTAAAGAAATTCGCCGCGAACGCAAGCGTGTCCATGATCAAGGTATTCGTCTGCAACGTCTGACAGGGGATGAACTGACACTAGAACATTGGACACAGTTTTACCGTTTTTACCGCGATACCTATCAGCGTCGCAGTGGACACGATGGTTATTTAACAGAGGCTTTTTTCTTTGCCCTTCACCATAGCATGCGCCAGCATTTACTGTTGGTGTTGGCTTATGATGACAGTGATACTGCCATTGGTGGCGCGCTGTGTTTTTATTCCGACAATACGCTTTATGGCCGCTATTGGGGTGCGTTGCGTGATGTTGAATGCCTGCATTTTGAGGCTTGCTTATATCAAGGGATAGAGTTTTGTATTGAGCGTGGCCTACAACGTTTTGACCCCGGCGCGCAGGGCGAGCATAAGATTCCACGCGGTTTTGAGCCGGTGTTAACGCATTCTTTTCATTATCTGCAACATGAAGGTTTTCGTGAGGCGGTGGCGGAGTTTTTAACGCAGGAAAGGGAAGGGGTGCGATGTTATGCTAAGGAAGCGCGGGGATTGTTGCCGTTTAAGGCGTGAGTTGGCAATGCGCGGTATTGTCCATCGTAGTGGGTTGTAACCCCCCCCCTACGAATCGCTGCCCCCACAACTACTATCACCTGAACTGTCTGAAGAGTCCGAAGGATCTGTAGCATCCGAGTCACAATTTAGCTGATCATTTTTATCGGTCACATCAGCGTAGTTGCTGGAGTCAGTATTACCGGAATAGTTATTGTTTGGAAAGTTATTATCATCAGAGCGGGACGATGTTAACCAGTCTCGCCGAAAAATGAAGACAGCTAATACGATGATGACTGGAATAAAAAATAACATGCTCATATTGGGTAGCCTACCAACTTGCTTAGACTTAACGCGTTTAAATCGTCCTACTCAACCAACCACCTGAATCAACCTTTTCGCAATCTGTTCTAGCGGCAATATTTCCATCGCTGCGCCAATAGCGGCTGCTGCTTTAGGCATGCCATACACCGCGCTCGTTTTTTCATCTTGAGCGATAGTCAGAAAACCCTGCTCACGCATCATTTTCAATCCTTTGGCGCCATCGCGCCCCATACCCGTTAACAGCACACCAATGGCCTTATGCTTCCAGAGACTCGCGACGCTTTCAAAGAAGACATCTACCGAAGGGCGATAGACCAGAGTCAATGGCTCTCGGGTATACGTCAGTCGCCCTGTGCGTAACAAACTGACATGGTGATTAGTCCCTGCTAGCAATACAGTGCCTATTTCAGGTTCTTCGCCATCTTTAGCCAATCGAACTGGCAAGGAGCATTGGGTCGCGAGCCAATTGGCCATGCTGACGGCGAAGACCTGATCAACGTGTTGCACCAGCACAATGGCGGCATTGAAATTCTTCGGTAACTCTTTGAGTAGCATCGCAAGCGCTGCAGGACCACCAGCCGATGCGCCGATGGCAATTAAGGTTTTTGTTGAGGTAGGTGTTTGGTGGGTGGCTGCCGATGCTGTGCCGTTGCGTTTTTCCAGTTGGCCGATAAGTAAGCCGACGTTGTGGATTTTGCGCAATAGTGGTTCTATTGCCACTCGATCACCGCCGACAACGGGCGTGTTAACCACATCAAGCGCGCCATGACCCATTGCGTCGAAGACGCGGCTAACATGTCTGTTAGTGTCGCTAGTGACGATGATGATGGCACAGGGCGATTTTTGCATGATCAAACGGGTGGCTTCGACACCATCCATCACCGGCATCATCAGATCCATGAGAATGAGGTCGGGACGTTGACGTGTGGCATATTCGACGGCTTGCAAACCGTTGTTGGCGACCCAGACAATTTCATGCGTGGCCTCAAAAGCGAGGGCACGGCGCAGAGCCTCGACAGCGATGGTTTGATCATTAACGATGGCAATTTTCATCCCTGAGCTTCCCCGATAAGATCAACGACCGCGTTGAGCAACGCCTCATCATGAAAACTGGCTTTGGCGAGATAGTAGTCTGCGCCTGCATCCAGTCCACGACGGCGGTCTTCTTCACGATCTTTATAAGATACTACCATGATCGGTAATGATTGCAGGCGGTTGTCACGACGAATCAACGTCACCAGTTCAATGCCGTTCATGCGCGGCATATCGATGTCGGTGACGACCAAGTCAAACGGTTCGGCGCGCAGCATATTCCAGCCGTCCATGCCGTCCACGGCGACACTGACATCGTAGCCCCGATTGAGTAATAGTTTGCGTTCCAGCTCGCGTACTGTTAACGAGTCATCAACGACCAGTACTCTTTTGCGCGTCGCTTGTTTGGCGGCACTGACACGTTGGTCAACACGGTGCAAGCTGCTGCTTTTCACCAATTTTTCCACGGTGCGTAACATATCTTCGACATCGAGAATGAGTACAGGTACGCCGTTGTCGAGCAGGGCACCAGCCGATACATCCTGAATTTTACCGAGGCGCGGGTCTAGGGGTAGCACCACCAGTGTTTGTTCGCCCAGTAATTTGTCGACGGCGAGGCCATGGACATTGTCACGTTCGCGGACAACAACAACGGGCACGCTGTCGCGGTCAAGAGCAACGTCAGGGCGCTGGAGAATTTGACTGGTGGCTACTAAGCCGACGGCAGTATTTTGATACCAGAAATGCTGACGACCATCCAGTTGGACAATATCGCTACGTGGGACATCCAGCATGCGTTCGATATGCGCCAGAGGAAAAGCATACGCTTCGCCGCTAATTTCCACCAGCAAGCTGCGGACGATAGATAACGTTAGTGGCATTTCCAGTGCAAAGCGCGCCCCTTTGCCGGTGATTTGCAGTAGTTGTACCGAGCCGCGCAATTCCCGAAGCTCGTGATGAACGGCATCAAGGCCAACACCACGACCAGAGAATTCGGTGACGGTATCACGCAAGCTGAAGCTGGGTAAAAACAGAAACGACAGTAATTCCGCTTCAGTGAGTTGGGCAGCGGTTTCGGCGTTGGTGAGCTTGCGTTTGACGATGGTTTGCCGCAGTTCGTCCAAGTC
>CANBZV010000157.1 GCA_947373945.1 Moraxellaceae bacterium | reverse complement strand
CCCTGATCCAGCACCGGCGGGGCTTTGTTTGACTTGAGCCATCTGCCAAGGGGCAGCGTATCCAGACCAGTCAGACTCAGCCAAAAATGCACGTCTTTGCCTAAAGGTCGTTGATTGATAAATTTTGGTGGCGTACGTGATGTCAATATCACCTCATGACTGTGCCTTAATTCATAGGCAATTTGCACCGCTGAATTACCCGCACCGACGATGGCTACTCGCTTGCCTTCAATATCAGACGGCTGATGATAATCCGCAGAATGCAGAATCTTGCCTTTGAATTGGGCAAGACCTGGAAAATCAGGGATGTTGGGCTGACGAAACGAGCCGCTCGCGACAATCACGGTACGTGCTTGCCAGCATTTGCCTGTGTCGGTGTGTACAGCAAAAATCTCGCCTTCACGCTCGATGGTGCTGACGCGGGTATTGAGGATGATGGGGAAGGCAAAATGGCGGGCATAAGCGTCAAGATAATCAATCACTTCCTGCCGACTCGGATAGCGTTCGGGATCGCCCGGAAAAGCCCAGCCCAGCAAACTCGAATAACGCGCCGGAGAAAAAAGCGTCAGGCTGTCATAGTACGACGGCCATGAGCCGACAGTACGGTCGCTGGCTTCCAGCACACAGAAGCTGACACCGCTTTGCTGCAAAGCATAAGCGGCTGCCAATCCCGCTTGCCCTGCCCCTATTACCATTGCGTCGTAAATCATGTTTCCACTCCATAACTTCGCGAAATAACGAAGTATTCACTAAATAAATCAGCAACATTGCTTCAAGAAACCACCCAACTCAGCAAGGATGCTCTGGATTTGAGCGACATTGGCTCGGTACTCGACTTCTTTGCCTTTTTTTTCGGCGCGCAACAGACCGGCCTCTTTCAATTGCTTGAGATGTTCCGAAGCGGTAGACATGCCCAATTGAGTGCGTTCTGCGACCTCACTGACGGTCAATACCGGCTGCTCTGCAAACAACAGCATAATGCGCTGCCGATTCTCGTTGGTGAGCGCCTGAAGAAACTTTTGGACAGTATTGGGCAGAGCCATTTTCTCAATCACTTCGCGTTTTACCGAAATGTAATGGTTAATGAGGGAAGTGTCAAGTGGTGCTTCCTAGTGCAATGGTGCGTGGGACGCGCCCTACTAAACTGCCAATTGCCGATGACGCAATTTAGACCAGAGTTTCTGTTCAGCTTCTGTTTGTTGTTGGCGGAGTTGTTTAGCGTAGACTAAGGCTTGTGGTGTATGTGGCAGCATGGTTTAAGGCCTTTTGAAGCCCCTCACCCCAGCCCTCTCCCTGAGGGAGAGGGAGTTTTATCGCTATAATACAATATTATTCAATAACATACGGAAATTTACAGCAGCCTCACTTTTAGCGATGGTGTCCCCTCTCCCACTGGGAGAGGGTTAGGGTGAGGGAAAATTCACCCCCACCGCAAACTCTTAGGCGCACTCTCCCGTACCCGCTGCTCAGTCATCTGCCACAACAATTGTTGACCTTGCGGCTGATCATCCAGCCAACCCGCACGAATGCGTTGTACTAATTCGCGCTGCAACGCCAGCAACTCACCCTCTTGCTGCAACAGTGCTGCCAGCGCCTGACGCTCGTGTCGCTGCGGCGCATCACCATACTGCAATTGCCGCTCGGCAATGCTCATAGCGTTCATAATCATCAACGCTTGATAATGCTGCTCTTTCGGTAACAACGGCAATAATTGTTCACGCAGGACGCTACGTGCTATCGCCAGCAACGCTTGACCATCGGGTTGTTCACGCATGATGCAAGGTCATCCTCAAAATTTCCAACTCCAATTCAGGGACGATATGCGCAGTCAATGCCAACTCTAACGACGGCTCTTGACCCGAGACATGGCGCTCACCCTGCTGTATCGCAATAATCGCCCAGCGCACATGAGCATACACTTCCCAATAAAATACCGCTTCCCGCACTAAGGGCTGACCATAAATACGTTGATAACCGCGATACAACGCCTCTCGCGAACCTATGCCGCCTGCCTCACGCTCAAAACAACCAAAACGCCAGCAGCGCGCACAAAACCAGCCCAAATCTTCCAGTCGATCTGACCAGCCCGCAAATTCCCAATCGAGTACCGCCGTTAGCCCGTGCTCGTCGAGCATATAATTACCGGTGCGCCAGTCACGATGCGCCAGCACTAATTCTGTGGTCACTGGCGCGTGTTTCTCTAACCAGCGGATACCCCACTCCAACGCCGGAAAAGGCGTGTGATGGCTATCGAGAAAACGACGAAAAGCCTGTACGCCTTGTAATGCTGGCGATAGCTCAGGCAACGGCAGAAAATCCAGACCAGCGTGTGGCGGTTGGATACGATGCAAGCGCGCCAACTCTTCGCCCATACGCTCGGTTAATAACTCACGATCGCCACCCAAGCTTAAGTCTTTGACGACGCGATAACCCGCCGCCAGCCCTTCGGCTTTACGCATCACGAAAAAGTCACGACCAAAAACATCGCGCGTTCCCAGCCATAACGGTTCAGGCACAGTAACACCAACGGCAAACGCCGCTTGCAACAACGCAAACTCCTGCGCACGACTATGGGAAGAAGACACTACCGAGGCGGCATCAGAGCGTAATACCACTGATAAATTGCCTGCGTAATCTCCGCCGATGATGGCTAAATCAAGCAGCCAATTTTCTTGAATCGCGCCGCCGGTGAGCAGTTTGACGGCAACAATCTGCACCTGTTCAGCCGCCGTCATGCGGCAGATAAACGCCGCGATGGCCTGTTGTTGCCCCAGTGCCATGACCGTGATTGACGACATCATACGCCCCAGTGAAAAAAGTCCATGCCGTCGCTCAAATACGCGCGCGACAACACCATTTTATGAATTTCACTGGCACCATCCACCAGCCGCGCTTGTCGGGCATAACGGTAAACCCACTCGACAATGGTATCTTTGGAATAACCGCGCGCACCAAGCAATTGAATCGCGGTATCGGCGGATTTATGCAGCGTATCGGCGACATGAATTTTAGCGATGGAAATATCGGTACGAGCAAAATCGCCTTGATCCAGTTTCCATGCCGCTTGCATGGTCAGCAGTCGACCAATATGAATGTCTTTGGCAGCATCGCCGAGCATCCATTGCACACCTTCATGTTCGGCAAGCGTGTGGCCAAAACTCATCCGTTTTGAAGTATACGCCGCTGCTTCTTCTAGACAGCGTTTGCTCAAGCCTAACCAGCGCATACAGTGCGTTAGCCGTGCTGTGCCTAGACGAATTTGTGTCACCTTCAACCCATCACCGACTCCGAGCAAACGATTTTCATCAGGGATTTCCAGTCCATCGAAGACAATCTCGCAATGGCCGCCGTGTTCTTCTGGCCCCATAATTGGAATACGTCGTTCAATACGCCAGCCCGGTTGCGACGCATCAAACAAAAACGCGGTTAAGCCTTTGCGCTCGTCATCGCTGGTACGCGCCAACAGAATGAAATGCTGTGCGCCTTCAGCACCAGTAATAAACCATTTGCGACCATAGATCAGCCATTTATCACCCTGCTTGGTCGCCGTCGTGTACGTCAAAGACGGATCAGAACCGCAACCTTGTGGCTCGGTCATCGCAAATGCTGAACGGACAGTGCCGTCGATAATGGGCTGCAACCAGCGTTGTTTCAGCTCCTCGGTCGCTAAGATTTTGTTGAGCAGAATCATATTGCCGTCATCGGGAGGCGCGGCATTAAACATCACTGGGCCAAACGGCGAACGCGCGGCTTCTTCGTAAACGGCGGCCATACCAACGACACTTAAACCCGCACCGCCGCGTTCTTTAGGCATTTGGAAGGCCCACAAACCTTGGGCTTTGGCGAGGGCGCGGATTGCGGCTACTCTATCTTCCCGAATGTTTTCATGATCATCAAAAGCGCTCTTATCTTTTTCCAAAGGCATCACGTGTTGCTCGACAAAAGCACGCACGCGTAAACGGTAATCTTCTATTTCCGGCGATAGGGAAAAGTCCATGCGTTTGTTTCCTCAAATACTATTACAAATATGACCACCATCAACGGTGATGGTGCTGCCGGTTAGATAACGCCCTGCCTCTGATAGCAATAACAGCAACGGTGCGGCTAAATCATCGGTTTGGCCTAAACGACGTTGGGGGATACGTTTTATCATCTGCTGTCCGGCCTCGGTGAGCCAGAAATCACGATTCATATCGGTGGCGATATAACCCGGTGCAAGAACATTAACGCGAATTTGATAACGCGCCAACTCCACCGCCATTGCTTGACTAAAATGGATTAACCCAGCTTTGGCGGCACAATAAGGCGATACGGCACTGGTCACCCGTTGCCCCAAAATAGAGGCGATATTGACGATGCTACCTGCGTGTTGAGCGGCAACTAAACGACGAGACATTTCTTGCGCCACTAAATAGGCCCCTTTAAGGCTAGTATCAATCACCGTGTCCCATTCTTCCTCTTCAACATTGAGAAAAAAACTACGGCCACACCAGCCGGCATTGTTGACTAATAATTGAATGCTTCGGCCAGCCAACAACTGTTCCGCGTCAACAAAAGCACGTTGTACGGAGGTTTTGTCGGTCACATCCATTACCACGGCATGTGCGTGATGCCCTGCGTTGCGTAGCTCTTGCACGGTTGCTTGTAATTTATCCAAGCTGCGCGCTGCTAAAACGACTTCTGCGCCTGCCGCAGCTAACAAGTGGGCGAAATCCAAGCCCAAACCACTGGATGCGCCGGTCACTAAGGCAACTTTGCCATCCAAACGTAAGGAAGGTAAAGTCGTCATTAGCGCATACCGCCATAACGTCGATATAGCCAAATTAATATTAAAATCACGTTAGGCTCTCCTTAATGCGCCGGATGATTTACCGCAGGCTGAATCACCCGTTGTTCTTTATCACCAAACAGCGAATTTAAGGACTCCTGCTGCAGTTTTCGGCCTTCTCGCTGCTGCTTCTGGCGTTGCTTCGGTAGCCAATGCTGCAAGCTATACTGTGCCAAACGAGGGGCAAAGGTCAGCGCTGGAAACCACGGTAAAATATGGTCAGGTAAACCTAGTTGTGCCATTTTTTCATTGCCTAAAAAATACTGGCTAATGCTGAGATGTTGGTGGTAATTCAACTGACGGCGCAACGTCTGCATCGTGGGAAAACTGCGCTCCAGTGGCTCTTGCGCCAAGGCTTGCGCCAATTCCCGACTACTAGCATCGGGTTTACTTTGTGTCATAAAGGTGTGATACAACAATACCATCGCCTCACGCTCCGTGAAGACGAGCCATTTTTCTTCGACACCCATTAACCAACAGGCATAGCTCCAAAGGTGCATCACCGCTTTAGATTCGCGGGGAGTGACTGGAATCCCCAACATCCGCAAACCACCCAGCATCACCACACTAAAGCCTAAATAGGTGGCCACCATATCAATTTGGCTAATCGGTAAAGCCCATTCACTGCTATCCCAATCGGGTCGGGCCGCAAGATTACGTCTGACTAAGGCATGAACCATACGCACATGGAGCGTGGTTTTGAAACCATCGCCAAAGCGCTCCAAGCCATTGGGTGTCGTGCAGTCCATCCACCATTTACCTGTTTCTGCGACCCGTTGTTTGGTGCCGCGATTTAATGCCCCCGTCATCACCAACGACTGATTAAAACCCGACAGCAAATAACCGCCCATTAACGCTAAATCACGCAACACATACGTTGACGCTAAACCGGTGCCGTGAATAAACAACATGCCTTCGTTTAATAATGCTTTGTCTAACCATGCGGGTGTTTTTTCGATGGTGTTAAAAAAATGGCGTAACGGTTCGGGGGCATCAGCGATACTGTCTACGCCCTGCTCCATCGCCTGCTTGAACATTTTGCGGGCGGCAGCGGTATCACTGTCGTACATCCATGCCACCAATGCATCCATTTCTACATCGCCATCCCATAAGGCGTCGACGACGCGATCATATTCGTCTCTACTCGGTGATAACTCCCGCCCCAGAAACAATTTGAGCAAGCGCGGAGTATGTTTATGGGCTTTAGCAAAGGGTCTTGCCCGTTTAGGCGCGGTACGGCGTTCAACGACGGCAGAATTCATGGAATTTTCTCGGTACGGTGACTAGGATAGTCCCGACAATAATGCGAAACTATATTCGCATTCAATTCGCGTTTA
>CANBZV010000156.1 GCA_947373945.1 Moraxellaceae bacterium | reverse complement strand
TAGACGTACAACAATTTTCTACCGATACACGTAGCATTCAAGCGGGTGATGTCTTTGTTGCTCTAAGTGGTGCAAATTTTGATGCCAATGCCTTTATTAAAACGGCAGAAGAGCGCAGTGCGGCAGCGGCAATAGTCTCGCAGCGTGATAGTGACAGTTTGCTGCCACAAATAGTGGTGACTAATACTCAACTGGCGTTAGGACAATTAGCGCGTGCTTGGCGTGAGCAGTTTGAGTTAGTGCGTGTGGCGATTACGGGGAGTAGTGGTAAGACGACGACCAAAGAGTTAACCGCGAGTATCTTTCGTCAGGCGGGAGAAACGCTGGCGACCTTGGGGAATAAAAATAATGAAATTGGCGTGCCCTTAACGCTGTTACGTTTAAATGCCAGTCATCGTTATGGTGTCTTTGAGCTGGGTGCTAATCATCAAGGTGAAATTGCCTATACCTGTGGCTTGGTGCAACCTCATGCCGTGGTGATTAATAATATTGGTACGGCACATTTAGAAGGATTTGGGGGGCGGGAAGGCATCGCCAAAGCCAAAGGCGAAATTTTTAGCGGCTTATTAGCAGATGGTACAGCGATTATTAATTTGGATGACGAGTTCGCCCAATATCATGTAGCATTATGCGCAAAGAATAAAATACTAACGTTTTCAACCCATAATAATAACGCGGATATTTACGCCAGTGATGCGCGCCGACTAGCGGGTGGCGTTTGGGCATTTAATTTACATATTGCCGAACAATCGACACCTATTACATTACAGTTGATCGGGCAACATAACGTCGCCAATGCGCTGGCTGCGGCAGGCTTGGCATGGGCTTGTGGCTTGTCATTGCAACAGATCCAGCAAGGCTTGAATCAAGCACAAGCGGCAGCGGGGCGTATGGTTATGCATCAGCGAGGTCAGGTGACGGTGATTGACGATACATACAACGCCAATCCCAGCTCGGTGCAGGCGGCAATCGACGAGTTGGCTCTGTGTTCAGGGCGGCGTATTGTGGTGTTGGGCGCAATGGGTGAGTTAGGTGCAGATGCAGAAGCATTGCATCGGCAAGTGGGTGAATATGCCCAAGCTAAACTGCTTGATGCCCTGTATTGTGTCGGCAATTTTAGCACAGCAACGGCGAGCGGTTATGGCGCACAAGCTAAGGTGTTTGCTGAGCAAACAGCGCTTATTGACGCGTTACGGGTAGAGTTAGGTTCGGAAGTCACGATATTGGTTAAAGGTTCGCGTAGTGCGCGTATGGAAAACGTCGTCCACGCATTATTAAATTAAATATTTTATAAGGAGCAACGTCAATGTTGCTATGGTTAGCGGAGTTTCTTACTCAATATTATAAAGCTTTTCATGTGTTTAGTTATTTAACCCTAAGGGCCATGCTCAGTATTCTCACCGCCTTGGGCATTGCCTTGTGGTTTGGGCCGTGGATGATTGAGCATTTACGTACGCTCAAATTTGGTCAGGCTGTTCGTACGGATGGCCCCCAAACGCATTTGGTCAAATCGGGTACGCCGACAATGGGTGGCGCGCTGATTTTAGTGGCGATTGCGGTCAGTACGTTGTTATGGGCGAACTTGAAAAATCCGTATATCTGGATAGTTTTAGGGGTGATGGTGGTTTTTGGTGCAGTAGGCTGGGTCGATGACTATCGTAAAGTAGTGGAAAAAAATCCACGAGGCTTGCCGGCCAAATGGAAATACTTGTGGCAATCAGTTGGCGGTATCTTGGCAGCAGTTTGTTTATTCTTTCTGGCCAAAACGCCGATTGAAACTAGTTTGATTTTTCCGTTTTTTAAAAGTTTAGTTATTCCTTTAGGTGTGTTTTATATCTTATTGACTTATTTAGTTATTGTTGGCAGTAGTAATGCGGTTAATTTAACCGATGGTTTAGATGGTTTGGCTATTATGCCAACAGTAATGGTTGCAGGCGCATTGGCAATATTTGCTTATTTGTCTGGTAATATTAAATTTGCCGAGTATTTGCATATTCCATATGTCTCAGGTTGTGGGGAATTAATTGTTATTTGTGGTTCTATTATTGGCGCAGGTTTAGGGTTTTTATGGTTTAATGCGTATCCTGCGCAGGTATTTATGGGTGATGTGGGCGCATTAGCCTTGGGTGCAGTCTTGGGTGTAATTGCTGTTATTGTTCGCCAAGAAATTGTCCTATTTATTATGGGCGGTGTTTTTGTCATGGAAACCGTATCGGTGATGTTGCAAGTGGGTTCGTTTAAGTTGACCGGTAAGCGTATTTTCCGCATGGCTCCGATTCATCATCATTATGAGTTAAAAGGCTGGCCTGAAACCAAGGTCGTTGTCCGTTTTTGGATCATCAGCTTTATGTTGGTATTGTTAGGTTTGACGACGTTAAAGATTCGTTAAGTGCGATCTTAGTCGAAAGGGTAGTTGATAATTACCCATACTAATCCCCCAATTTCATGTGGAAACATGATTGGGGGATTTTGCTTATCAAAGAAATATAGTTTTGGGGCGGATATGGCAGGCTTGATTCAGCGTGAAGGCTTAAGAGTCGTGGTCGGTTTGGGTAAAACAGGATTATCGTGTGTGCGTTATTTGCGCAGCGCGGGCTATGCTGTGGCGGTTAATGATACCCGTGATAATCCCCCTGGATTAGCCGAGTTAAAAGCCGAGTTTCCTGAAGTTGAATTAAGTTTAGGTAAATTAGACGAACAATTATTATTGCGCGCGCATGAGATTATTACCAGCCCAGGTATTTCGATTAACGAGCCAGAGTTATTATCGGCGCGATTAAATGCTGGTATTGCCATTATTGGTGATATTGAACTGTTTTGCCGTGCGACAGATAAACCCATTGTTGCCATTACCGGTTCAAATGCCAAAAGTACCGTGACTACGTTGGTGGGTTTAATGGCGGAGCGTGCAGGTATTCATGTAGCTGTCGGCGGTAATCTGGGCACGCCGGTTTTAGAGTTGTTGGCTGACAATGCGGACTTGTATGTTTTAGAACTGTCTAGCTTCCAGTTGGAAACGACGCATAGTTTAAAAGCGGCTGCGGCTACCGTATTGAATATTAGCGAGGATCACATGGATCGTTACGCTAATATGCTGGAATACCATAAGGCCAAGCATCGTATATATCGGAATTGCCAATTTTATATCACCAATCGCCAAGACCGCTTAACAGTGCCGTTATTGCCGGACTCATGGCTGCATACTAGCTTTGGTCTGGATACGCCCGATTTGAATGCTTATGGCGTGATTCGCGAGCAGGGTGTGAGCTATTTAGCTAAGGGGCGCGAGAAGTTAATGCCAGCCAATGAGATGGGCATTTTTGGTGAGCATAATGTGGCCAATGCGCTAGCGGCTTTGGCGTTGGGCGAAGCGGTGCATATTCCTATGGCTGCCATGTTGCAGACCTTAAAAGACTTTACGGGTTTGCCCCATCGATGTCAGTTAGTGACTAAACAAGCGGGTATTGCTTGGTATAACGACTCCAAAGGTACGAATGTTGGTGCGACCTTAGCGGCAATCAATGGTTTGGGTGCTGCGATTCCCGGTAAAGTGATTTTGATTGCTGGTGGCGTGGGTAAGGGGCAGGATTTCAAACCGTTGTCACCAGCATTAGCCCAATATGGTAAGGCGCTTGTTTTAATAGGTGAAGATGCCCCCAAAATTGACGCTGCAGTTAATTCCTTCATACAAAAGCGCTACGCATCAACATTGATAGAAGCAGTAAAAGAAGCGCAAGCGCAAGCAAGCACAGGCGATGCGATTCTATTATCACCAGCGTGTGCGAGTTTTGACATGTTTAAGCATTATGAAGATCGTGGTGAGCAATTTATGGCCGCCGTCACCGCGTTGGTGGGTTAATAATTATGAAAGTTGCAGTCAAAAAGCCTTCAATCACGTTTTCCATTCCGCGCCATTGGGTGGTACCTGATTGGCAGCAAGAAATTACACCTCGCCGTATGTTGATGTTAGCGGCAGGTATTTTGGCGTGTATCGGCGTGATTATGGTGGCGTCTGCGTCGATGGGTATTGCTTCAGCCGATTTTAATAATCCGTTTTACTTTTTTGTTCGTCACTTGGTGTATGTGCTGTTGGGTGTGACTGCGGCAACAGTGGCGGCGAACATCCCGATGAGTTTTTGGCAGCGCTGGAGTTGGCATATCTTGCTGGCGGCATTTATGTTACTGATTTTGGTGTTAATCCCCGGTGTTGGTCGTCGTATCAACGGTAGTGCACGCTGGTTGGGTGCGGCGGGTATCACCATTCAACCTTCAGAAATTGGCAAGTTTGCGGTTGTCTTGTTTATGTCAGGCTATTTGGTGCGCCGCCAACAAGAGGTACGAACCACCTATGTCGCGGGTATTGTGCGCGCCATGATTATTATTGGTTTGGCGATTGCATTATTTATGGGTGAGCCTGACTTTGGTGCCAGTCTGGTATTGATGTCGTCCATTTTGGGCATGTTGTTTCTCGCGGGCGCACCATTGCGGCAATTTGGTTTGTTGCTAGCGGGGGTGATTGGTGGTGGGATTGCGTTGGCTTTATCCGCGGATTATCGCGTGAAACGACTGATGTCATTTTGGGAGCCGTGGGATGATGCCTATGGTTCGGACTATCAATTATCTCAAAGTCTGATTGCCTTTGGTCGTGGCGACTGGTTTGGTGTTGGTTTAGGCCACAGTGTGCAAAAACTGTTTTATCTCCCTGAAGCGCATACCGATTTTGTGTTCGCTATCTATGCGGAAGAGTTTGGTTTGGTGGGCGTATTGCTGTTGATGCTGACGTTTTATACCTTGGTACAAGCAGCGATTCGTATTGGTCGCAATGCTGCGGCAGTCGGCAAGCTGCAAGAGGCATATATGGCCTATGGCATGATTTTCCTCATTCTTATGCAGGCAATTATTAATATTTCGGTGTGCACGGGTTTGTTTCCAACCAAGGGCTTAACGTTGCCGTTTATTAGTTATGGCGGTAGTAGCCTCGTGGTGGTGTTTACCATGTTGGGTATTTTATTAAGTATTGATAGTGAAACGACCGCAGCGCGTCAGCAAGGAGCATAACGGTGGCAGTAAAGTCGGTAGTAGTCATGGCGGGCGGTACGGGTGGGCATGTCTTTCCCGCGTTGGCAGTCGCGCAGCATTTGGCTCAGCAGGGGGTGCGTATTCATTGGTTGGGTACGGCAAGCGGCATTGAGGCAGAGGTTGTACCGAAAAATGGCTTTGCTATTACCTACTTGGATGTTAAAGGCGTGCGTGGCCAAGGCTTGGCGCGCTTGTTGCTGGCACCCTTCAAGATTCTTGGCGCTGTTATTGCCGCGATGCGTGTTTTACAAGCAGTTGAAGCAGATTGTGTTATTGGACTAGGCGGCTATGTGACAGGCCCAGGTGGTGTCGCTGCGCGTTTATTGGGTAAGCGATTGGTGATTCATGAACAAAATGCGGTTGCTGGCTTTACCAATAAACAGTTAGCGAAAATCGCCAATACGGTGCTGCAAGCTTTCCCCGCCGCTTTTCCTGCAAGTCCAAAAGTAGTGACAACAGGTAATCCTGTTCGTCCTGTAATCGCCAATTTACCCAATCCAGAGCTGCGTTATCAAGAGCGTACCGGCGCATTGCGGATATTGGTGCTGGGCGGTAGCCAAGGTGCGGTGGCCTTAAATGAATTACTGCCTCAAGGTCTGGCTCTTTTACCAGTGGAGCAACGGCCACAGATTCGTCATCAAACAGGAAAAAAACAAGTTGAGGCGACGCAAAAGCGCTATGCCGATTTAGGCCTGTCGGCAGATGTACAGCCGTTTATCAGTGATATGGCCGAAGCCTATGGCTGGGCCGATTTAGTCATTTGTCGTTCGGGTGCGTTAACGGTTAGTGAGTTGGCGGCAGCTGGGGTCGCATCGGTATTGGTACCTTACCCTTTTGCAGTCGATGACCATCAAACGGCCAATGGACGCTATTTAAGTGATGCAAATGCTGCGGTTTTGTGTCCGCAATCAACCATGACCCCAGAATCCTTAGTAGAAACGTTAAAACCACTATTATCTCGACCAAAATTGCTGCAAATGGCGATGGTAGCCCGTAAACTTGCGCAGCCTGAAGCAACGGCGATCGTTGCCGAATTTTGTACCCGTAGCGAGTAACCAAGATGATCAATCCTAGCTCACGTAGTCGCTTAATCGAAATC
>CANBZV010000155.1 GCA_947373945.1 Moraxellaceae bacterium | reverse complement strand
CCGCTCCGCGCCGATGATAGTGTGGCATTCGCCATGTGAAAGTAGGTCATCGCCAGACACCAATCAATACCAAAAACCCTCAGTCAGTTATGACTGGGGGTTTTTGGCTTTCTGTGGCGTTATATCGAAGCCGTAGGCTGGGAATATACGCTTATTCAGAGTATCCTTACTGAAATTAATAATTTATTTTATATTTCTCATGGATATTCTTCGTCTATTGTCGGATGGTCAATTCCATTCTGGTGTTCAGCTTGCAGAAAAGCTAAATGTCAGCCGGACGACTATTTCAAATCATATCTCAAAGTGGGTCGAACGAGGTCTAGATATCGACTCCGTAACTGGCAAAGGTTATCGCCTACAGACACCTATACAGTGGCTTGATCAGCAGATAGTACTGTCTCAAATACCTGCTGATGTACGGCAGCATCTTTATTCATTATCCATCCCGATGCTTGTTACTTCCACTAATGATGTTGTTGCGGAGTTTTTACGTGAGCATAACCATTCTGGTGTAGTTTGTGTCTCGGAGATGCAGGAAGCAGGGCGCGGTCGTCGTGGACGGGTGTGGATGTCGCCCCCAGGTGGGAATTTTTATGGCTCATTTGGCTGGATTTTTATGGACGGCTTTTCGGCGGTAGAGGGATTAAGTTTGGCAGCAGGTGTTGCTGTTATTAAGGCGCTAGAGTCAATAGGCGTTCAGGGCCTGCAGTTAAAATGGCCTAATGACATTTTATGGCAAGGACAAAAACTAGGTGGCATCTTAATAGAGATGTCTGGTGAAGTGAGTGGGCCTTGTCAGGTAGTTGTTGGCGTTGGTATTAACTTACAAATCTCAGCAAAAATTAAAGAACAAATTTTACAGCCTGTAGTCGATCTCAATACCATCTGTGGCTATGGGGTCGATAGACAGAAACTCACCGTTGCAGTGATTTCAGAGTTGATTTTACTATTAAGAAGTTACCAAGAAACTGGTTTTGCACGCTGGCATCATCTATGGTTAAGTTGTGATGCATTTAGAAATAAGCAAGTCACTATAACCGGGTTACAGCAACCAACAAAGGGTATAGCAAAGGGTGTTGATAAACGAGGTGCGCTTCTTTTGCAAACGACAGAAGGTTTAATCTCTATCTATGGTGGTGAGGTTTCATTATCGACAGTGGATATCTAAGAGATGAGCTCATGTTATATAGATATAGGCAACTCACGAATTAAGTTATGGCTATGCGAAGGGCTAAAGGTAATTGCAAGCCACGCCGTTTGGCATCAGCAATCATTAACTATATTGTGGACAGATTTGCCGACAGCTTTTTATCAGCCTATTGATTTTATTGGAGTGTCCTCAGTATTAGGTGACTTGGTTAATCAGCAATTAATTGAGATATGTGTATCGTTATGGCAAGTTGTGCCTAGTTTTGCCACTACGGATTTTACGTCATTAGGGGTTAAATGTGCTTATGACGAGCCAAACTTGCTGGGTATTGATCGTTGGCTTAATGTCTTAGCCGTTGCTCGTAAACAACCAGTATGTGTTGTGAGCTGTGGCACGGCATTAACAATTGATGTCGTGAATAATAATCAGCATCTAGGTGGTTACATTTTACCTGGTATGAAATTACAGCTATCTTCTTTAATCCAAGGTACACAACGAGTTCGTCCTCATGCTATAAAACAAACTTCCTTGGCGTTGGGGAAAAGTACGAGTGAGGCTGTTTATCATGGGATTCTATTCATGAGTATCGCCGCGATTGAAAAGGCTTATACCCGAGCAACGCTGATGAGTGATCAGCGCGTGGGCTTAGTTTTAACTGGAGGGGATGCCGAAAATTTAAGCCCACATTTGCAAATTGACCATGATATTATGCCTGAATTGTTGCTTTTGGGTTTGCAACGTTATTTTGGCCATTCATCATAAGCCAATATTATAAGAGGAATGGATATGCCTTTAGTTTTTGGGCTACTAGTCGTTTTTAATGCGGTTTTTTTAGCTTGGCAGTTTTTCGAACAGCAAAATCGCGCTCAAAACTCTATTGTCGTTGTCGAGGAACAGCAAGGTAAGCGTATTCAGCTTTTAGCAGAAAGAGCAGATTTATTAGCGACTTTAAATCCTTCAGCAGAAACATCTGATGAAAGTGTTTTTCCTCAGATGAAAGAAGATCAGACGAGCTGCTACCGTGTTGGACCGTTTATTGATAGTGGGTTGGTTAAACAGGTTCGTAAAACGTTTGAAAAATCAGGTTTTGATGTAAAAGTTGTTACTATTAATAGCGAGTCTTCACGATATTGGGTTTATATACCGCCGTTAAACTCTGCTGAAAAAGCACAGGTGGTGTTAGCCGAGTTACAAAAAGGGGGCGTCGATGGCTCCGTAGTTACAGATCCGCAATTTGCTAATGCTATTTCTTTAGGTAACGTGGCTAGCCTTGACGCGGCAGAAGCTTTAAAAACACGCCTGATGGATTTAGGTTTTCGTGCAGAGTCAAAAAGTATCAGCTCAACTCGGGATGAGCAATGGTTACTATTGCTAAATATTGGCAACGTTGCAAAAACGCAAGTAGATAGAATACTTGTAGGAAGTCCAAAAATTAGGCGTGAAGCAGCGCCCTGTCAATGAAAGAGCGTGTCTGCGCTCGTTAAAGGCCGATGATAATGAAGTCTGAGAGTACTGCACCATTAGTTTCTATTCGTAATCTGAGTTTTAGTCGTGGTAATCGACCGATATTTGAAAATATTAATTTAGATGTCGTTCGAGGAAATGTTACTGCCATTATGGGGCCATCTGGCTGTGGTAAAACGACTTTGCTGCGCTTTATTGGTGGGCAGTTACTTCCTGATGAGGGGCAAGTGCTAGTTAATGGCGCTAACGTACCGGAAATGGGGCGTCGTGAGCTTTTTGCCGCTCGCGCTAAAATGGGCATGCTATTTCAAAGCGGAGCTTTATTTTCGGACTTATCCGTTTATGAGAATGTTGCTTTCCCCTTACGCGCTCATACTCAGTTATCTGAATCTCTAATACACGAGTTGGTGTTATTGAAGTTAGAGGCGGTCGGCTTGCGTGGGGCAGCTACGCTCATGCCTGCTGAGTTGTCTGGAGGCATGCAACGACGCGCAGCGTTAGCTCGAGCGATTGCCTTGGACCCTGATTTAATTATGTATGATGAGCCATTTGCGGGCCAAGACCCGATGGTAAAAGGCGTGCTCGTGACATTAATACGTACTTTGCGTGAGGCATTGGGGCTAACGACTGTTATTGTGTCGCATGATGTCCCCGAAACATTACATATCGCTGATTATATTTATCTTATTGCTAATCGTCAGATTATTGCATCAGGAACACCCGATGAATTACGTCAGTCGGACTCCCCCTTTGTACAGCAGTTTCTCAATGGTAGTCCTGACGGCCCTGTACATTTTCATTATCCTGCCAAAAACTATGCTGAAGAATTAGGAGTGGCTGTGTGATTGTCGAGTCAGTCCGTCGTTTAGGCGAAAGTGCCTTATTCAAACTACAAGCGATTGGTGAAGCCGGTGTGTTTCTCTGGCAAACATTGGTTGCTATTCCTCAGCCGCGTATGGCATTTCCTCTGTTAATTAAACAGTTATATGCTGTTGGTGTTTTGTCGTTGGCAATTATTGTTGTCTCGGGCTTATTTATCGGTTTGGTGTTGGGGCTACAGGGCTATAACATCTTAATTACCTATGGCAGTGAGCAGGCGTTAGGTACGATGGTGGCATTAACCTTAGTACGCGAGTTGGGACCTGTGGTGACGGCTCTACTGTTTGCTGGTCGGGCAGGGTCAGCTTTGACGGCTGAAATAGGCTTGATGAAAGCGACCGAGCAATTAGCCAGTATGGAAATGATAGGTGTTGACCCGTTGCGTCGCATCATTGCTCCGCGTTTTTGGGCGGGGTTTATCAGTATGCCATTGTTAGCATTGATTTTCTCTGCGGTGGGTATTGTCGGCGGGATGTTGGTAGGTGTGGATTGGTTGGGAATTTATTCCGGCTCTTTCTGGGCGAATATGCAACATTCTGTAAGGTTTAGTGATGATGTCGTAAATGGTGTTATCAAGAGCGTGGTGTTTGGTGGGGTAGTTACATGGATTGCTTTGTTCCAAGGTTATAGCTGCATTCCAACCTCTGAAGGTATTTCTGTGGCGACTACACGCACTGTTGTTTATGGGTCTTTGGCTGTGTTGGCTTTGGATTTTATTTTGACTGCCGTTATGTTTGGAGGTTTGTAAATGCGTACTCGCACCCTAGAACTCGCCGTTGGGCTGTTTTTAGTGGCTGGCATAGCGGCATTGTTCTTTTTAGCTATTAAAGTCAGTGGCTTAAGTGCAGAAATGAGCCAGCCGAGCTATAAAGTTTATGCCCATTTTCAGAACATTGCTGGTTTGACGCCACGTTCTAAAGTGACAATGTCGGGCGTTACTATTGGCCGTGTCGCCTCGATTGAGTTGGATAAAAAACGCCTAAATGCCAAAGTGACTTTAGAGATCGATAAGGATGTTAAAGAGATTAGTACTGACTCGGTGGCTAGTATCTTGACTGCTGGTTTATTAGGCGAAAAATACATTGGTATTGTCCCCGGAGCTGATGACACATTTGTAAAGGACGGTGACGAAATCGAACAGACACAATCCTCTCTTGTGTTAGAAGATTTGATAGGTAAATTCCTCTTTAACAAAGCGACGGAAAATAAAAGTACAGAAGCACCAGCTCCTGCACCTGCCGCCCCAGCTAAAGCGGATGACTTCTAACCGAGGATAATGATGATGTTAAAATTGATACAACGCACTTTTACGGCTTTGTCGATGACCCTTTTGCTCTTAGCAACGTCATGGGCACAGGCGGCTGCCGAAAATCCAAAAGATTTTGTACAGCGGATTTCGACCGAGTTGACGACCCGTTTGGTCAAAGAGCGTGCGGCCTATAAAAAAGACCCGCAATTGTTGTACTCGATCGTGCAGGAAAACATTGAGCCTTATGTTGATTTTACAGGCTTTGCCAAAGGCGTTATGGGGCAGTTCTATCGTCAAGCAACGGATAAGCAGCGTACCGATTTTACCGCGACCTTTAAACAAAGCTTGATTCGTACCTACGCCAATGGTTTAGGCGCGTATGAAAATGAAAAGTTTACCGTTAAGCCGTATGTTGCTGGCGATGATCCGAAAAAAGCACAAGTTGATATGGATATTCAAACCAGTAGCGGTTCAATCGTTCCGGTGACCTATCAAATGGTGCAAGATACGCAAGGCCAATGGCGCGTGCGTAATTTGATTTTGAATGGCATTAACTTGGGTTTAACGTTCCGAAATCAGTTTTCCTCTACTGTCGAAGCCAATCACAACAATCTCGATAAAGCGATTGCCAATTTTGTGCCTTCCGCAGGTGAGGTAAAAAAGGATATTAAATGACAAATTCTGTAGCAAAATTAACGCTGCAAGACTCACGCCTCCATTTGGGAGGCGTTGTGCATTTTGATAATGCCGAAAAAGTCTGTGCTGAAGGCATAAAATTACTCCAGCAAGCCGGCAAAACGGTCGTGGTAGACGTACAGGAACTGGAAAGCAGCCATAGTGTTGTCGTAGCAATCTTAGTATCATGGACAAGAATTGCGCGAGCGGCGCAACAAACCTTGCATATTGCCCATATGCCCGACAAACTACGCGCCATTATTAGCGTCAGTGGTTTGACTGAAGCGCTTCCTGAACTACGCTAGGACTATCAAATGAATCCTGAAGAAATTAAATCGGTGTTAATTGCCGCCTTTCCTGATGCGGTAGAAGTTAGTGTGAGCGGTGAAGGTGGAAAATTCCAAGTCACAGTCGTTAGTGAAGAGTTTGCCAGTTTACGCCCAGTTGCCAAACAGCAACGTGTTTATGCTCCTTTAAATAGCTATATCGCCAGTGGCGCCATTCACGCCGTGACGATGCGGACATTAACGCCTGAAGAATGGCGTAAAGCAAAACTTTTTGGTTAAGCCTCCCACAGATAAAGAGAATAAATCATGGATAAGTTAGCGATTACAGGTGGTACGCGTCTGGAAGGTGAAGTGCGCATTTCGGGCGCGAAAAACTCGGCCTTGCCGTTGTTGGCGGGTACGATTCTAGCGTCTACGCCTGTGACTTTGAACAATGTCCCTGATTTGCATGATATTAAAACGATGATGCGTATTCTGTCGAATATGGGCATGACCTTAACCAAAGGTGAAAA
>CANBZV010000154.1 GCA_947373945.1 Moraxellaceae bacterium | reverse complement strand
CCCTGTACCAGTCTTAACATCGGTTTGTTGTGCGTCAAATCATTGGCTATTTCTGACCACACGCGGCGTTGGGCATTGGTTAGCGCAAAGGGGAGTTTGGCTAGTAGTTGCTGTGCCAAAGGCGATTCAGCTTTAAAGACAGGGGCTTGCAGTGCTTGGATATGTTGGCGACGTTGCGCCAAGCTAATTTGGTGGGCGGTTAGTTCTTCAAACGCTAGTCGTTGTTGCGCGGGATGCGCACGCATCAGCAATAGTTCTCGGTTACTGTTATTGGGAGGGTTATGAACGGTATGCAGCGCCTGCAATAGGCTGTAACGACTACTGGCATAAGCAGGCATCAGTTCAGGTAGCGATTGCGAATTAGCTAAGCTAAGCGCTTCGTTGACCAGTTGCCGTAATCGTACTTGCGTTAAGCCTTCGGTATTGGGATAAATCGCGGTGAGGTTGGCGTCTGGTAGCGGCTCGTCGCCTTTAATGGCTTTATATTCAGGGTGATAGATTTCCATGCCGCTGGTGCCTAAGCGGATTTCACCAAAAACGCGCATCCGAGTCCCGCGTTTGAAATGTTCTTTTTGTTGCGGGTAAAAGTGATAAAAACGCAAGGTAATCACACCTGTACCATCACCAAAACGTACCGCTAACGATTGTCGTTTGCCTTGGGCGACAGTCATGTCCAGCACGTCACCTTCAAAAAGCAACGTGGCGCCAGTATGGGCGCTACAAATTGGGCTGATATGGCTGCGGTCTTCATAATCACGTGGTAAATGAAACAACATATCTTGCAAATTGGTTAGGCCAAGCTTGGCAAGTTTCTCGGCCAATGCCGTGCCTACACCTTTAAGATGTTGTACTGAGATGTGTGCCAATTGTTGGGTCATAACGGTTGGCTTCCGACCAAATTTAACTGTTGTAAGCTTGCTATTAACACGCGAATCGCTTGTAGGCGGGGGAATCGTCGACGCCAAACCGCCATGATTTGTCGCGTGGGTGCAGGAGCAATGGTTTTAGTCATAAGACTGTCGTTAACTAAATAAGGCACACTAATAGCAGGAATTAGCGTCAGCCCTAAACCGTTGGCGACCATAAAGCGTAATGTTTCCAATGAGTTGCCATTGTTCAGTTTAGGTTGACTCATCGGGCATGAGGCTAAAATCTGGTCACGGAAACAATGGCCTTCGCCTAACATCAGCATCGGCGCGCTGGCTAAGTCACAGGCGGCAATAGTCGGCTCGTTTGCCCAGGCATGATTTTTCGGCAATAACAGGCGAAAATCTTCTTGAAACAGTAGTTGTGTTTGCGTTTCTATTTGCTCAAAAGGCGCGGCGACCAAAATGACATCCAGTTCGCCAGAGGCTAGTTTCTCCGCTAAAACAGCGGTGTAGTTTTCTTCCAAATACAGTAACAGTGACGGTGCGGTTTGATGTAACGCCGGAATAAGGGTCGGAAAAATATATGGCGCTACGGTAAAAATAGCGCCCAAGCGTAATGGTTGGGCAAATTGATCATGTTGTGCTTGCGCAAGTTGTTTCAGATGTTCGGCTTCGTGCAATACTACTTTTGCTTGTTCGATGATACGCTCGCCCGCAGGTGTGACTAAGACATCGTGACGATGGCGTTCAAACAGTATTAAGCCCAACTCTTCTTCCAGTTTTTTAATGGCGATACTGAGCGTCGGCTGCGAGACAAAACAGGCGGCAGCAGCTTTAGCAAAATGCCGAACGTCGGCAAGGGCCACTAAATAGCGTAAATCGGTGAGGGTCATGGTTTAATACTATCCCTGAAAGGGTGCAAAACCCTCTGAATGCAATAAGCTTATGATTGATAGAGAAAAATGGCAAATATCTTAGTGATTGGTTGTGGTGATGTCGGCAGTCGTTTGGCGTTGTTATTGGCTAGTGACGGTCATTGTGTTTACGGTGTCCGTCGTTCGGCGCACGCTTTAACGGGCGTGACCATGTTGCAGGCGGATGTTAGTCAGCCTTTGCAACTGCCGATGGCTACGTTGGATTATGTCTTTATTATTTTAAGTCCAGACAGTAGTAGCCAAGCTGCGTATGAACAGACATTTATCAATAGTCTTGACAGTCTGCAACGGGCATTGGAGCCGTATAACTTAAAACGCGTCTTTTTTATCTCTTCTACGAGCGTTTATGGTGAAGATAATGGCGAGTGGGTGAGCGAAGAAACAGTCCCTAAGGCCAGCGGCTTTAATGGTCAAGTATTGATTGCTGCCGAGAGCTTGGCGAAACGCTATTGGCCAACGACGATTGTCCGTTTCGGCGGCATCTACGGCGAAGGGCGTTTACGGTTAATTCGTTGGGTCGAGTCGGGTAAAGCAGTCACTTTAGGGCAATGGACGAATCGTATTCATGCCACCGATGCCGCCAGATTATTGGCATTCCTAGCTAATCAACATCAGCAAGGGCGTGAGTTGGCTGAGTGTTATGTGGGTGTTGATGATTATCCGTGTGTGCAGGATGAGGTCTTGGATTGGCTGGCGGATGAGCTGAGTCTATCACCAGTGCCTAAAGTGGCCAGCACCGGTGATAGTAATAAACGAATTAGTAATCAACGACTTAAAATGCTGGGCTATCAGTTTATATATCCCAGCTTTAAAGAAGGTTATGCGGCAGTAATCCCACCACATGATGACTTAGGCTAATGCCATCACTCCGTCCATTTCCACCTGCGCACCACGTGGCAACGACGCTACACCGACCGCAGCGCGTGCAGGGTAGGGCTGGGTAAAATAACGCGCCATGATTTCATTAACGAGGGCAAAATTGCCCAAATCAATCAAGAAAATATTCAATTTAGCGATATCTTGCAAGCTGCCACCTGCAGCTTCGCACACGGCTTTTAAATTCTCAAATACTTGCACAACCTGTGCTTCAATCGTGTCTTTTAATTGCATGGTTTGTGGGTCAAGGGCAATTTGACCAGACAAATACACGGTATTACCGACTTTAACGGCTTGCGAATAAGTGCCTATAGCGGCTGGGGCTTTGTCGGTGCTAACAATAGTGCGAGACATAGTGGCAGTCCTTAATTGAGTGTGAACATAAGAAATATTAGGCGCGCACACGAGTGACTTTTTCGACACCCGATAAAATACGAATACGTTTGATGATTTGTGCCAAATGGACACGATCTTTAACGGTAAGACTCATACTGATAACGGCATGGTGTGAGCCTTTTTCTTGCATGCTGATATTTTCGATATTGGCTTCACTAATGGTGACTTCACGAGCGATTTCGGCCAACATCCCGCGTTGATTGGCCAGTTCGATGCGCAGCTCACTTTGGAATTCGCGGCTAATATCTTTGGACCATTGCAACGGCATGCATTTGTCGGGGTTGTCTCTAAGCTCAGCCACTAAGTTATGGCAGACATCACGATGAATAACGATACCTCGGCCAGCGCTCAAATGACCAATAATACTGTCACCGGGTAAAGGGCGACAACAACGAGCATAAGACACTACCAAACCTTCTGTGCCACTAATCGCCAAATGGCGTGAATGAGGGCGGGTCGGCTCTTTGGTGTCTTCAGGTAATAAGCGCCGCGCCACTAATTGTGGTGCCCGATTGCCAAGACCAATATCTTCCAGTAACGCATCAAGCGAAACAAAGTTAAGCTCGGCCAACGCTTGCTGAATCATATTCGGATTAATGGTATTTAAGCGCGTGCCATAAACAGACAACGACTTATCAAGCAAACGCTTACCCAAATCGACCGATTGCGAGACCTGCTGATCTTTCAGAAAGTTGCGAATATTGGTGCGTGCGCGGCTAGTGATAACAAAATTGAGCCAGTGCGGATTCGGCGATGCGCCAGCGGCGGTAACGATTTCAACGGTTTGGCCGGTCGTCAGCGCTAAACTCAGTGGTGCTAGGCGAGCATCCACTTTGGCGGCGATACAACTATTGCCGACATCTGAATGCACGGCATAGGCAAAATCAACCGGTGTCGCACCTTTAGGCAGCGTTAGAATCCGACCTTTAGGGGTAAAAACATAAACTTCATCGGGGAATAAATCAATTTTGACGTTTTCGATAAAGTCTAAGGAGTTACCCGCATTCTTTTGTAATTCTAATAATGACGACATCCACTCACGGGCACGCGTTTGTGAGGTGTTATTAAAGCCATCTTTATATAGCCAGTGCGCGGCAATACCGTTATTGGCCATCGCTTCCATCGCTTCGGTACGTATCTGAATTTCAATCGGCACACCGCGATGGCCTTTGAGTACACTATGTAAGGATTGATATCCATTGGCTTTGGGAATGGCGATATAGTCTTTGAATTTACCGGGAATGGGTTTATAGAGATTATGCGCGACACCCAGCGTGCGGTAACACGTATCGACCGAATCAACAATAATTCGAAAACCATAGACATCCATAATTTCGGTGAATGACTTTTGTTTGTCTTTCATCTTTTGGTAGATGCTAAAGAGATGCTTTTCACGGCCAATGACGCGGGCAGAAATACCGCCGTCCAATAAACGTTTTTCGAGCGTAGACTTAATATTGTTAACTAATTCTTTGCGATTGCCGTGCGCTACTTTGACTGCTTTTTGAATCAGTGGTGCGCGCATGGGAAACAAGGCATAAAAACACAAATCTTCTAGTTCAACTCGTACTTCATTCATGCCTAAGCGATTCGCTAACGGGGCATAAATATCGAGTGTTTCTTGGGCGATTCGTTTGCGCTTTTCGGGTTTGAGCACATCCAGCGTGCGCATATTGTGTAGGCGATCAGCCAGTTTGACGATAATGACCCGAATATCCTGCGTCATTGCCAACATCATTTTACGCAGATTTTCAGCTTGTGCTTCGGCTTTGGAAATATGGCCGACTTTTTCGAGTTTGGTGACACCATCGACGAGTTTGGCGACTTCACTACCAAAGCGTTGGCTGATTTCTTCTTTACTAATGCCTGTGTCTTCGATGACATCATGAAGCATGGCGGCCATCAAACTTTGATGATCCATGTGCATGGCGCTAAGAATTTCGGCGACGGCGAGGGGATGGGTAATATACGGCGCACCATCACGGCGAATTTGGCTGCCATGAGCGCGTTCAGCAAAAGTATACGCGGCACGAACCTCAGCTATTTGTTCAGGAGCAAGATAGCTGTTGAGATGTTGGCACAGAACATCCAGTCCGGCAGTCATACGGCACTCAAAAGGTGGAGGGGTGATTCCATGTAGTGTATATCACCCCTTGTGCTTAGAAGCTAGGTTGTTCCAAAGCCATTAGCATGTCGTCTTCATGATCATCTTCGACTTTTTGCGTCAGAATATGGCGGTCAACATGACCCGCAGCAATCTCGCGTAATGCCATGACCGTCGGTTTATCATTTTCCCACGGTAACAAAGGCTCTTTATTGCCTGTTGCCAACTGGCGTGCGCGTTTAGCCGCTACTAATACCAATTCAAAGCGGTTTTCTACCGCGCCCAAACAATCTTCTACAGTAACACGAGCCATGCTAACCTCTAAATTCGGTAAATAACAGCGAACCTTTGATTGTAGGGAAGGTTTACTCAGACAACAAGCTTTCTATGCGACTTAAGTGACGAATGACTTGTACCGACTGTCTTAGGCGCGATGCTTGGACAATTGAATGTAATTCTTCAAGCGCGGTATCAAAGTCATCGTTAATGACGACGAAATCAAACTCAACGAAATGACTAATGTCGGCAATCGCTCCATTTAAGCGCTGAGTAATGACGTCTTCGCTATCCTGCCCCCGATTTTGCAAACGTTGGCGTAACGCATCGCGCGATGGTGGCAGAATAAAAATCGACACAGCATTGGGGTGAATCTGGCGTATTTGCTGTGCGCCTTGCCAATCAATTTCCAAAATAATATCGCGATCCAGGCTAAGCGCCGTTTCTACCGTTGAGCGTGCAGTACCATAGAAGTTACCAAAGACTTCGGCGTGTTCCAGAAACTCGCCATTGCCCGCCCGCTCAATAAACGTTGCTTTATCAATAAAATGATAATGCACGCCATCTAGCTCTCCTGCACGAATAGTGCGCGTGGTGTGGGAGGTGGAAACGCTGAGATTCGGGCTATTTTCTAATAAGGCTTTTACTAGGGTGGTTTTGCCTGTGCCTGAGGCGGCGGAAACAATAAAAAGAGTGCCTGACATAGTCGGTAGTCTAAGAAGTAAGAGAATGATTAAGTGTGCGATAAGATGATGCTTATGTCCAACTCTGTCGATCAATTGCCCGTTGGGGCAAATTTATTCGTCAAGGCTCCAAATTTATCAAACAGTCCGGCTAACGGC
>CANBZV010000153.1 GCA_947373945.1 Moraxellaceae bacterium | reverse complement strand
TTTGTCGAATACGCCGGTTATAAATTTGAAGTCGTTGATATAGATAGTTATCGTATCGACCAGTTGCTGGTGAGTCGTTTGTAAATCATACAAAATAATAGAGATAAATCATGTATTGCCCTTTTTGTCGTGCGCCTGATACTAAAGTCATTGATTCGCGTTTAGTGGGCGAAGGGGAGCAGGTGCGTCGCCGCCGTGAATGTGTCGTCTGCAGTGAGCGTTTTACCACCTTTGAAAGTGCCGAATTAGTGACGCCGCGCGTGGTTAAATCGAATGGTAATCGTGAGCCTTTTGATGATAATAAATTACGCCGCAGTATGATGCACGCCTTGCAAAAACGCCCTGTTAGTACCGAACAAGTCGAAAGTGCGATTCAACATATCATGCATACGCTACGAGCGATGGGTGAGCGTGAAGTCAAGTCGCGGCTGATTGGTGAACTGGTGATGAGTGCTTTGCGCCAACTTGACCAAGTTGCTTATGTGCGTTTTGCGTCGGTGTATTTGGACTTTCAGGCGGTAGATGAATTCAAAGCCGAAATCGACAAACTTAATATTCCGCAGTAAGCACTATGACTACCGATAGCGTCTATATGGCCCGCGCCTTACAACTGGCCCGCGAAGGGTTGTACACCACGCATCCGAATCCGCGTGTTGGCTGTGTCATCGTCAACGATGGCCAAATTGTTGGTGAGGGTTTTCATGCGCGTGCCGGACAAGGCCACGCTGAAGTGCATGCCTTGCTACAGGCGGGTGAGCGCGCAAAAGGCGCAACGGCTTACGTCACCTTAGAGCCATGTGCCCATTATGGTCGTACACCACCGTGTGCCAACGCCTTGATTCAAGCTCAAGTTGCGCATGTAGTTATGGCGTCACTCGATAGTAATCCACTAGTAGCTGGCAAAGGTCAGGCTCTGCTTGAAGCGGCTGGAATTAGCACTACAGTCGGCATATTTGAGGCAGAAGCAAAAGCCTTAAATCAAGGCTTTTTTCGCCGTATGCAGGGTGGCTTACCTTATGTACGCGTCAAAGTGGCGGCAAGTCTGGATGGTCGAACGGCGATGCAATCGGGTGAGTCAAAATGGATTACCGGCGCTGATGCTCGTCGTGATGTGCAAAAGCTACGCGCCCAAAGTACGGCTATTATTACTGGCATTGGTACGGTCTTAGCGGATGATCCGTCGTTAACGGTGCGTCCCGAAGAATGGACAGACTGGCATTACGGCGATGTTGTGCAGCCTAAGCGTGTGGTATTAGATTCACAATTGCGTATGTCCTTGGATGCCCTGATGCTACAAACGGCTGGCTTGATCGTGGTCACGACACAAGGTCAACATCATCCAAAAATCGCGCAATTACAAGCCTTGGGGGTAGAAGTCTGGCATCAAGGCGTGGAGAGAATTGACTTACGCCTAGTCTTAGAACAACTCGCTCAACACGGTATTAATGAGGTGCTGGTCGAAGCGGGCGCAACACTAGCGGGCGCATTTGTGCACGCCAAATTAGTGGATGAATTGATCATGTATTTAGCGCCCACATTATTAGGCAGCGCCGCACGACCTATGTTTGAGTTAGCATTGACAAAAATGGCACAGCAACAGTCGCTACAAATCAGTGATCTGCGCATGGTGGGCAAGGATATCCGCGTGCTGGCACGACTCAGTTAGCGACACGCTGGTTCTTTTTCGTTATGCTTGCCCCTTGTTTCTTTTACCTATTAAAGACCCATTATGTTCACTGGAATCATTGAGGCCGTTGGCCGGGTGCAGCACATTACACCGCGTGGTGGCGATGTGCGTTTAACCATCGCGACCGGAAAATTAGCGCTGAGTGACGTCAAACTGGGTGACTCGATTGCTACTAACGGCATTTGCCTGACGGTTATTGAGCTAACAGGGCAGGGCTTTGCCGCTGATGTCTCTAACGAAACCTTGCGCCGTACTTGCTTAAAAACATGGCAAATCGGTACGCCCGTGAATTTGGAAAAAGCATTAATGCCGACTAGCCGTTTAGGTGGTCATATTGTCAGTGGTCATGTCGATGGTTTAGGTGAGATCATCAGCTTTAAACAGGATGCGCGCTCGTTACATTATCAACTACGCGCTCCCGATGAATTAGCCAAATATATTTCCGAAAAAGGCTCTATTACCGTCGATGGCATCAGTTTGACTGTTAACGCTATTGATGGTGCGGTGTTTAGTTTGAACATCGTGCCGCATACCGTGCAGGAAACCAATGTCGGCTCATGGCAAACGGGCAGTATCGTCAATTTGGAAGTGGATTTGATTGCGCGTTATCTGGAACGGTTATTAATGGGTGACAAAGCCGCCCAATCGTCGGCGAAGCCCGATATTAGCCTTGAGTTTTTGGCTAAACATGGTTTTATGCGCTAATCGTCTTTACGGCTGTCTTGCGTTACAATAACTCACTTTTTTCGGCACGTCTGCGAGATGCTGTTATGCCTTTGAACACTGTAGAAGAGCTGATTACCGATATTCGTTTAGGGAAAATGGTCATTCTGATGGATGACGAAGACCGTGAAAACGAAGGTGATATCGTCATGGCGGCGAGCCATGTCCGTCCCGAAGATATTAATTTCATGGCCAAACATGCTCGTGGCCTGATTTGTTTGACGCTGACCCGTTCACGTTGCCAACAACTGGATTTGCCGTTGATGGTGACGCGTAATGGCGCGAGTCACGGTACTAACTTTACGCTCTCTATTGAAGCCGCTACCGGCGTCACGACCGGTATCTCGGCGCATGACCGTGCTCATACGGTCCAAGTTGCCGTTGCACGCGATGCAAAACCGACGGATATTGTTCAACCTGGTCATATTTTCCCACTGATGGCACAACCTGGTGGCGTTTTGCATCGCGCAGGTCATACCGAAGCCGGTTGTGATTTAGCGCGTTTGGCGGGTTTAGAGCCAGCAGCGGTGATCGTGGAAATCATGAACGAAGATGGCACGATGGCACGTCGTCCCGACCTCGAAAAATTTGCCGAACAGCACAATATCAAAATTGGCACTATTGCCGATTTGATTCATTACCGCATGGTCAATGAACAAACCGTCAAACGGGTCAGTGAAAACATCCTGCCGACCGAATATGGTGATTTCCGTTTAATCGCCTATCAAGAGCAAGCGGGTACCGATATTCACATGGCATTGATTAAAGGCGATATCACTAAAGATGCGCCGGTGGTTCGTGTTCATGCCGTGAACCCGTTGCGTGATTTATTACATGCGCAATATCAAGGGCGTACAGGCTGGAGCATGCAAAAAAGCTTGGCCGAAATCGCTAAACAAGGCTCCGGCGTTTTAGTGTTATTGGGTCAAAACTATGCTTCTGCTGATATGGTCGAGCATATTGCCAACTTCTTTGGCTCACGTCCGCGTGCCAACGATGGTGCCGGTATGTACCGCACGATTGGCGTCGGCTCGCAAATTTTACGCGACTTGGGTGTGACGAAAATGCGTCTGCTCAGTTCACCGATGCGTTTTAACGCGTTATCGGGTTTTGGTTTAGAAATTGTTGAATACCTAGGTACAGATTAATTGGAGCACAATGTGATGAAAACGATTGAAGGTAATTTTCAGGGCGCTGACGGCCAATATGCCATTTTAGTGGGCCGTTTTAATAGTTTTGTCGTTGAGTCATTGTTGCTCGGTGCTATCGACACGCTCAAACGTCATGGTGTTCAAGAAGCCAATATTACTATCGTGCGTGCACCAGGTGCGTGGGAATTGCCATTGGTAGCCAAAAAGCTGGCTGCCAGCACGAAGTATGATGCCATTATTGCCCTCGGTGCTGTGATTCGTGGCGGCACCCCGCATTTTGATTATGTTGCAGGTGAATGTGCGAAAGGTTTGGGTGTTGTTGGTTTGGATGCTGGTATTCCGGTAGCGTTTGGTATTTTAACTACCGACAGCATCGAACAAGCCATTGAGCGTTCAGGCACTAAAGCTGGCAACAAAGGCGTTGATGCCGCCATGACCGCGATGGAAATGGTTTCCTTGTTGAAGGCGTTATAATGCACAAGCAACAAGCGAATACTCCGGCATCCCGTCATAAAGCGCGTCGTTTTGCCTTGCAAGGTTTATACGAGTGGCAGCTATCGGGTAATCCGACCTTTGAAATCGAGGCACGGTATCGTGTCGAAAATGCCATGCACAAAGTTGATTTGGCTTATTTTCACGAGTTATTGCAGCAAGCTTCTGTACGTGCTGCAACGCTGGATGAAGTCTATGAGCCATTTCTTGATCGCAAAATGACTCAACTCGACCCAGTAGAACGTAATATTCTACGCATTGGTTGTTATGAGTTATTGCACCATATTGAGATTCCTTATCGTGTGGTGTTGAACGAAGCGGTTGAGTTAGCCAAAGACTTTGGCGCGACGGATTCCTATAAGTATGTGAATAGCATCTTGGATGAAGTATCAAAAAAAGCGCGCTTGGCAGAAAGACAGGCTTAAGGCCAACCCTCTCCCCAACCCTTTCCCTCAGGGAGAGGGGGCATAAAGTCCTCTCTCCCTGAGGGGCGAAGGTGGATAAGCAAAGCATTGCTTTGCCCACCGAAGCGACCGAGCCATGCAGGGCGAGGGCTGGGAGAGCGATAGTGCTAATTTATGATTAGCCACCACTCTATTTTAGACTCACTATGCCCTCCGAATTCCAACTCATCAGTCAATACTTTCACCGTCAACGTCAAGATGACAGTGTAATCTTGGGTATTGGTGATGATGCCGCGTTACTACAAATTCCTGAAAAAGAAGTTTTAGTTGCGACAACCGATACCTTTATTGTCGGTCGGCATTGCCCTGAGCGTACCTCTGCTTATGCCATTGGCCACAAAGCCTTAGCCGTAAACTTATCTGATTTGGCGGCGATGGGCGCCAGACCACGCTGGGTTTTATTGGCAATTAGCTTGCCCGATAGTAATGAAGATTTTTTGCGGGAGTTTAGCGCGGGTTTGTTTGCGTTAGCGGATGAGCATGGCGTAACCGTCGTCGGTGGCGATACGACCAAAGGAGCGTTAAGCATCACCATTACTGCGTTAGGGACAGTACCACGGCAACAAGCGCTGACACGGCATGGCGCACAAGTTGGTGATGGTATTTATGTTTCGGGGACGGTCGGTGATGCCGGTTTGGGACTACAAGTCGCTCTAGGAAAAACAGTTACTTTGACGACTGAGCAAGCTGCCTATTGCCAAGCGCGATTAGATTTTCCGCAGCCTCGTCTAAGTTTAGGTCTGGCATTACGTGGTTTGGCGTCAGCGTGTTTAGATATTTCGGATGGTTTGGCACAAGATTTAGGTCATATTTTACAGCTCTCAAACGTCGGTGCCGATCTAGCGTTAGATCAATTGCCGCTATCTTCGCCGCTAAAAACCCTGCCACCCGCAGACACTTGGCAACTGGCATTGGCCGCGGGCGATGATTACGAGCTATGTTTTACCCTTTCAGATGAAAACTTCGCTAAACTGGTAGCAGTAGATGTTCCGATGACACGCATTGGTACAGTTAGCCAAGCACTTGGTTTGCGTTTGTTCTATCAAGGTCAGCCACAGGACATTGATATGACCGGCTATCAACATTTTTAGGGTGTATGCAGTTAGCGAAGTCTAAGCCCCTATTTTTAAAAGAAAACTCAGGTAGCACCATGACACCGTATCCGATTAAAAATCCAATTATCTTTTTTGCCTTTGGTCTGGGATCGGGCTTATCACCAAAAGCGCCAGGCACCGCAGGTTCTGCTTTGTCACTAGTGTTTTTCCCGCTGTTAGTGTGTTTGGGGCTATGGGGTAGTGTCGGTGTTATTATTGTTGCCAGTATTATCGGTGTCTGGTTATGTGGTGCAGCAGCTGATATTTTAAAAGTTCATGACCACGAAGCGATTGTTTGGGATGAGTTTGTTGGCCAATGGCTGACATTATTGCCTATTATTAGTACAGCGGCATGGCGACCACAGACGTATCTTGAGGTTGTTGTTGGTTTTATCTTGTTTAGAGTATTTGATATTCTCAAGCCGTGGCCGATTTCTTGGTGTGATAACAACTTGAAAGGTGGCTTTGGTATTATGTTTGACGATATTTTGGCGGGTATTGCCGCAGGTGGCGTTTTATGGCTCATTACGTACAACGGCTGGTTGGCACTCTTGCCTTAGTCACGATGACTTCGCCACTGTGGGCGCAAGACATTGTTGTCTTGGGCTTGCTAGCGGATCGAGCGATGATGAAAATCGACGGCGAAACCCATATTTTAAAAGTGGGCGATAGCTACGAAGATATTACC
>CANBZV010000152.1 GCA_947373945.1 Moraxellaceae bacterium | reverse complement strand
GCACCAGATACCGTTCTAGCATCGTCTAGGACAATCAAGAAAGCCTTGAACTGTAATGGTTCAGGGCTTTTTTATTGTCGGTTAGGAATTTAAAAAGCTATTAATCAAACACATCTGGGGGCAATACATCATTGCTTCTATTTTGAGTTGCCCCCATGCCAATTTGAACGCCTACTTCAAATCAAAACGATCCAGACTCATCACCTTGTGCCAAGCCGCGACGAATTCATTGACGAATTTCTGCTGCGAGTCGCTACAGGCATAAACCTCAGCAAGCGCCCGGAGTTGCGAGTTGGAGCCAAACACCAAATCAACAACAGTGCCTGTCCACTTCAGATCGCCCGTAGCGCGATCACGTCCTTCGAAAACACCGTCAGACGTAGCCGACTTTTGCCATTTGGTAGCCATATCCAAAAGATTTACAAAAAAATCATTCGTTAGTGTCTCGGGCCGTTTGGTGAATACACCATGAGCAGAGTGGTCGAAGTTGGCATTCAGCGCACGCATTCCTCCAATCAGTACCGTCATTTCAGGTGCGGTTAAAGTCAGTAACTGCGCTTTATCGATCAATAATGCCGCTGCCGACTCTTCCAATCCCTTGCGGGCATAATTGCGAAAGCCATCTGCGGCTGGTTCTAGTACGGCAAACGACTCGACATCAGTTTGGGCTTGCGAGGCATCCATTCGGCCGGGCTGGAACGGCACTTTAACGTCGTGACCAGCATTTTTCGCGGCAGCTTCAATAGCGGCACAACCACCGAGCACAATCAGATCGGCCAGCGAGATTTTTTTGCCGTCAGACTGGGCGCCGTTGAAGTCCTTATGGATGGTTTCCAGTTTTGATAATACCTTGCTCAGTTCAATGGGGTGATTGACGGCCCAGTTCTTTTGCGGTGCAAGATGAATGCGCGCGCCGTTAGCTCCGCCACGTTTGTCACTGCCACGAAAGGTTGACGCCGAGGCCCACGCTGTAGCCACCAGTTTGGCAATGGAAAGGCCCGAGGCGAGAATTTTGACCTTTAAGTTAGCAATATCCTGCTCATCGACCAGTGGATGATCAACAGCGGGAATAGGGTCTTGCCAAATCAGTACTTCCGTTGGCGTTAATGGGCCAAGATAACGTGCGCGTGGACCCATATCTCGGTGCGTCAGCTTAAACCAAGCGCGGGCAAAGGTGTCGGCAAACTCTTGCGGATTTTGGTGGAAGCGGCGTGAAATCTTTTCGTAGGCAGGGTCTAGACGCAGTGACATGTCGGCGGTGGTCATCATAGGCGGGTGTTTTTTCGTTGGGTCGTGTGCGTCTGGAATCATGTCTTCTGGTTGGACGTTTTTAGCGACCCATTGATGAGCGCCCGCTGGACTTTTGGTTAATTCCCATTCGTAACCAAATAGTGTGTCGAAATAGCCATTGTCCCATGTCGTAGGGTTAGGTTTCCATGCGCCCTCAATGCCGCTGGTAGTGGCATGTACGCCTTTGCCACTACCCAGTTTATTGATCCAGCCCAAACCTTGTTGCTCAATCGGCGCGCCTTCGGGTTCGGGGCCGACCAATTTAGGATCGCCCGCACCATGCGCTTTACCGAAGGTGTGGCCGCCAGCAACCAGCGCCACAGTTTCTTCGTCGTTCATAGCCATGCGCGCAAACGTCTCGCGGACATCACGGCCAGAAGCAACAGGATCTGGGTTGCCATTCGGGCCTTCAGGATTGACATAGATAAGCCCCATTTGTACCGCGCCGAGCGGGTTTTCAAGCTCATGATCGCCTGAATAACGCTGATCGCCGAGCCATGTACTTTCAGAACCCCAATAAATATCTTCTTCCGGCTCCCAAATATCCTGACGACCACCAGCGAAGCCAAAGGTCTTAAAGCCCATTGATTCTAACGCGACGTTACCCGCCAAAATAATCAGATCAGCCCAAGAAATCTTACGGCCATATTTCTGTTTGATCGGCCACAACAGGCGGCGCGCTTTATCAAGGTTGCCGTTGTCAGGCCAACTGTTCAGGGGCGCAAAACGCTGGTTGCCAGTGCCTGCACCGCCGCGACCATCGCTAATGCGGTAAGTGCCGGCAGAATGCCAAGCCATACGCACCATCAAGCCGCCATAATGTCCCCAATCTGCTGGCCACCAGTCCTGTGAATCGGTCATCAATACGTGCAAATCCTTGACCACGGCATTCAGGTCTAGGCTATTGAACTCTTGGGCGTAGTTGAACTGCTCGCCCATTGGGTTGGATTTGGCTGAGTGCTGATGCAGGATGTTTAGTTTAAGTTGATTGGGCCACCAGTCGGCATTAGATGGTGCTGCGGCGACAGTATGTTTGCCAGCCGAGAAAGGGCATTGGGCTTCGTTTGACATGGTTCGCTCCTTGTTACTGTTTTTATGCAATATGAAAATCAGTCTAGAGCGAGAGTACCTATCCATCAAATGAGTTTTTGGTAAGTTGATTATTAGTCGCAGCGCGATTTCACTATGTTCAGGCATGTTTAATAGATGTCGTAATCCTGAAAACCAGTCAATCCTCCACTATGCTAAACGTATTGCCACGATTGGATAACCATCATGGAATCAGCCTGTTTAGAGACGCTGGGTTTAATACCGTTAGTGCAGGATGGTCGCTGGCCGTGCGCTTTCATTAACCAGCAACTACATTACGCTGCTGATAATGTGTGCGATCATCGTTCACCGATCAATGGCAGTTCGTTATGTGGGTATAGTTCCGCTTCACCGCAGCTAGTTGCCGATGCCGTGACAAAAGCAGAACAGGCGTTTAAAGAGTGGCGAATAATACCTGCACCTAGACGGGGTGAACTGGTACGAGCTATTGCCGTGCAAGTTCAGCAACATAAAACAGCGCTTGCCGAACTCATCACTCTTGAAAGCGGCAAGATTCTTAGCGAGTCATTAGGCGAAGTGCAAGAGTGGCTTGATATTTGTGATTTTGCCGTTGGTTTGTCGCGGCAATTGTATGGTTTGACGATGGCGTCTGAACGCCCTTGGCATCGTTTGCAGGAGCAATGGCATCCGCTGGGGCCGATTGGCATTATCACCGCCTTTAATTTTCCGGTGGCGGTGTGGGCTTGGAATGCCATGCTGGCACTAGTTTGTGGTGATAGCACCATTTGGAAACCCTCGGAAAAAACACCATTATCGGCGTTGGCCTGTTGCCTGTTGGTGCAGCGCGCAATGGCCGATTTCCCCGATATACCCGTGGGACTCGTGCAGATGGTGCAAGGTCAGCAAACTATAGGTGAGCTGTTGGTGGCTGATCGTCGGCTGCCGTTACTGTCTGCCACGGGTTCGGTGCGTATGGGCAAAGCCATTGCGCCGCAGGTTGCTGCAAGGCTAGGGCGCTGTCTCTTGGAGCTAGGAGGCAATAATGCCGCTATTATTACGCCAAGTGCTAATCTGGAGTTGGCATTACGGGCAAGCGTATTTGCTGCCGCAGGGACGTGTGGCCAGCGTTGCACGAGCTTACGCCGCTTGTTTATTCATGTTGATGTCTACGACTCGGTAGTCGCGCGGTTGCAGGCTATTTACGCTGGTTTGCGTGTTGGTGATCCTCGTCTGTCTGACGTTTTAGTTGGCCCATTGATTGATGCACATGCTTTTGCCCAGATGCAACAAGCGTTGGCTGCGGCACAGGCGCAGGGTGGTCAAGTGCTGGTTGGTGGTGAGCGGGTGATGACAGACGTGCCTGCTAATGGCTTTTATGTACGTCCTGCCATTGTGGCTATGGCGCAACAGACGGCGATTGTCCATGACGAAACTTTTGCACCGATTTTGTACGTGTTGCCATACGCCGATTTTGATGCAGTCATCGCAATGCACAATGCAGTCAGTCAAGGTTTGTCATCTGCTTTGTTTACACAGAATTTGTTAGAGGCCGAAAGATTTTTGTCAGCGCAAGGTTCAGATTGCGGTATTGCCAATATCAATGCTGGAACGTCTGGTGCCGAAATTGGTGGTGCTTTTGGCGGCGAAAAAGACAGTGGTGGTGGCCGCGAGTCGGGTTCCGATGCGTGGAAGAATTATATGCGTCGTGTTACTAACACAATAAATTATGGTAATACGCTGCCGTTGGCACAAGGCGTTAAGTTTGATATTTAGGCGAGAACACTAAAAAGGCCTTGAGCTGTACGTACAAAGCCTTTTCGGTTAGATGACATCGTTAGAACGGATTATCCACACTATCTGTTGGTTGTAACGCAATTTGATCAGGCAACGTTTCCGCTTTTAATGCAGCAACAGTCGCATCCAATAACTCTTTTAAGTTCTCGGCCAATAACAGGCCTGCTTTATCTTTAGTGATATTGAGCGAGCCATAAAGTGCCACTTTGTCCAGACGATTTTCTATCGTTAGTTCACCAATAGACAGTGCATCTTCTTCATTTTGAAACGGTTGAATAGTCGGCATTTAAAAATCTCCATAAAATTAAAATGCAGTAGCAGTCCCAGACAATTTGCCTAATGCGGCTGCTACGAGTTGAGTTATCTATATTTACTACTATGTGGCGTTGGTACCGGTAAAGCCATTTTTTTATCCTTAATAGTTGCAGTCAGTTTTGGAAAAACATTAATGCCTAGTTTCTTTTCTAGCTCGCTAATTGATAGCGTTTGATAGTCCATCCCCGACTTGTTTGGGGTGATATAAGCACCTGCTTCACGACGTACAGGGTCATAAATGGCTTTAAACGTACTGGTAGGGATAAAAACACGGCTATTCATACGCGTGATTTGTGAGCCTTCAAACAGTGGCCCAGTCACAATATAAAGCTCGCGTCGCTCAATCGCCATATCGCGCATGCCAGACTCAATGCCTTCCCAAAGATTCTGATTTTTATTGGGATTTTGTGGAATCATATTTGCTAGGCTAAAGCTTTCATATTGGGCATTCTCAGTGGGCATATCGCCAGAGGGACTCATATGACCCCGGTCAAAACCCGAGTGCACATAATCATCTAGTTCGGCACCATCACCAGCAGGCAGTTGATCTTCGGCATGAAACTTGTTTTTGCGTTTCATTCCTTTAGCTTGCAGCACTCGCTCTTTTGTGAGGTGCTCAGCCGTCCATAATGGCGTATGAGTAATACCTGAATGGAGCAGAGCAAAGCCTTCAAAGCATAAAGCGGTCGTTTTAGGGCTAAGTTTTTGGTTGACGAGTTCAGGGGCTTGACCATTGGCAAAGTGGGTTGGGCAATTGGTTGATCCCGCAATAGCAGGATTGCTCAGGACAATGAGAGCCGACACAAGCAAAAAAGACGCCTTCATATTCTACGGACTCAAATAAACGTTGGGGAACATAAACGAGCGCAGAACCTACCGCATTGTCGGCATTGGTTCATGATGTTTTTTGTTTTTTCGATGGGGCGGGAGTTATAGATAAAAGCCCCCTAACAGAAGCTTTTATCTTGTTTTGTGCTGTTTATTTGGTCAGGGTAAATAAATTCAGTTTGTTGCCATCCAGATCGCGGAAATATGCTGCATAAAAATTACCACCACGTAGGCCAGGTTTTCCTTCATCCGTTGCGCCAAGCGACATGGCTTTAGCATAGAGGCTGTCCACTTTTTCGGTGCTATCGACAAATAATGCGACCATCACGCCGTTGCCAACGGTTGCGGGTTCGCCATTATAGGGTTTGCAAATTGATAGAGCCGGCGCGCTAGGTGAAGTTCCCCAAACGATAAATGTTTCAAAATTCATGGTGCGCTTGGCACCCATGTCGCCGAGTAGAGCATCGTAGAATTCGGCCGCTTTGCTGAAGTTATTTGTTCCGAAGGTGACATAACCGATCATGTTGTTATTTCCTTTTTCATTTGTTGGATGGGGATGAGGGTGAAAACAGATTGAGCGTAGGTGAGGTTACGGAGGATGGCAAGGGGAGTTTTTTGGCGACGGTTTGTGTCGTAGGGCTATCAATAATTACTGGCGTTTGTGGTTACAATATGCTTTGCTGGTTAGATTTAGTTTGTTAGTGACTAGTGAGGGAAGCTAGTATGTCGATAGAAGTTTTTTATGCGCATTCTTCCGATAATCCAGACAAGTCAGATTGGCAGCTTTTAGAAGAGCATTTAACTCAAGTGGGCAAATTGGCAGCACGGTTTGCTACTACATTTGGTTGTGCTGAATATGGTCATATGGCAGGTTTGTTGCACGATCTAGGTAAATATACTACGGAGTTCCAAAATCGAATTAGTGGTGAAGGAGGAAGAGTTGATCATGCAACATGGGGAGCAAAAGAAGCGTATAGAAAATGGGGAGATCTGGCTTACTTTCTTGCCTATGCCATTGCTGGACATCATGCAGGTTTGGCAAATGGTACAGAGCTCGGAAATCAAAGCATTAGCT
>CANBZV010000151.1 GCA_947373945.1 Moraxellaceae bacterium | reverse complement strand
GTGACGGTTGGTTGTGGCACGGTAGTTAATAATAATAAACCACCCACTGCTAATAATGACGTCGACCAAAACAAACCACTTAAACCAAAATGCGCTGCGACAAATGGCCCTAAAATAAATGCCACCGCAAATGACAAACCAATACTCATACCAATCGTCGACATGGCTTTCGTGCGTTGCTGCTCGCGAGTTAAATCGGCCAATAATGCCATGACCACCGCTGAAATCGCCCCCGCACCTTGAATCGCTCGACCTAAAATCACGCCCCAAATCGACGTTGACATGGCTGCCACTGCGCCACCCAAGGCAAACAGGATCAAACCTTGAACAATCAGGCGTTTACGATCCATGCGGTCAGCTAACAAACCAATCGGGATTTGTAACAGCGCTTGTGCCAAACCATAAATGCCAATCGCCAAGCCAATTAATGCCGATGTTGCTCCCGTCAAATCACGACCATATAAAGCAAATACGGGCATAATCATAAATAAGCCCAGCATCCTTAAGGCGAAAATACTGGCTAAAGCCGTCGTGGCCTTGCGTTCACCTTGAGTCATACCATTCATTTAACGCACTCATCTCAAAATCAACGCGCATTATACGCGCGGATATTTCTGTTGACTGCCTTTTGCGACAAGTTTTGCTTATACTTGCTCGCTTATTCGCTCTGAGCCACATTTGTTCATGAACAACTTTATTCGCATACGCGGCGCACGCACCCATAACCTAAAAAACATATCGTTAGATATCCCGCGTGACAAACTGGTTGTGATTACGGGCTTGTCTGGCTCAGGGAAATCGTCCTTGGCATTTGATACCCTCTATGCTGAAGGACAACGGCGTTATGTGGAATCCCTATCCGCTTATGCACGACAATTTCTGTCGCTTATGCAAAAGCCCGATGTCGATAGTATTGATGGTTTATCGCCTGCTATTGCCATCGAACAAAAATCAACCTCCCATAACCCTCGTTCTACGGTCGGCACCATTACCGAGATTTATGATTATTTGCGGTTGTTATATGCCCGCGTTGGTACACCCTATTGCCCCGACCATCATGTGCCGCTCGAGGCGCAAACCGTTAGCCAAATGGTCGACAGTGTTTTAGCGTTGCCTGAAGGTAGCGCATTGATGTTGTTAGCGCCCGTTGTCCGTGATCGTAAAGGCGAGCACTTACATATTTTAGAAGGCTTGCGGGCTCAGGGTTTTGTGCGTGCCCGTATTGATAATATCGTCGTTGATTTGGATGATGTCCCAGCGCTCGAGAAAAATAAAAAACATACTATTGAAGTGGTGATTGACCGTTTTAAAGTCCGTGCTGATTTGGCATTACGTTTAGCTGAGTCATTTGAAACCTCATTACGCTTGGCCGATGGTGTCGCCCAAGTTGCTTTTATGGATGGCGAGCATAGCGAACCGGAATTGTTATTTTCTGCTCGTCATACCTGTGTCCATTGTGGTTATGCCGTGGGTGATTTAGAGCCGCGCTTGTTTTCGTTTAATAATCCGGCGGGCGCGTGTCCAAGTTGTGATGGTTTAGGCCACAAGTCGTACTTCGCCGCCGATAGTTTAATTTTACACCCCGAACTGAGCCTCAACGAAGGTGTCGTCCGTGGTTGGGATAAACAGCATCCTTATTACTTTGCTCTGCTGACGGCGGTCGCCAAGCATTATGATGTTAGTTTAGAAACGGCTTGGCACGACATTCCCGACACGGTTCGCCACGTGATGCTGCATGGCTCGAAGAAAGAAAAAATCGCCTTTGCCTTTGTTGATGAGCGCGGCAATAAACGCCTGAAAGAACAACCGTTTGAAGGTATTCTGCCGCATTTAGAGCGCCGTTATCGCGAAACCGAATCGTCAGCGGTACGTGAAGATTTAGCGCAATATTTAGTCACCAGCGCGTGTAGTGAATGTGAAGGCTCACGCCTACGCAAAGAAGCCCGTTGTGTCTTTGTCGCCGATAAAACTTTGCCTAGCCTGACCAAACTGCCGATTAAAGCGGCATCCGATTATTTTGAGCAACTGACCTTAACCGGCAAAAAAGGCGAAATCGCCGATAAAATCCTGAAGGAAATTCGCGAACGTTTGCACTTTTTGGTTAGTGTTGGTTTGGACTATTTATCACTCGAACGTTCAGCTGAAACGCTATCGGGCGGTGAAGCGCAACGGATTCGTTTAGCATCGCAAATCGGTGCGGGCTTAATGGGCGTGATGTATGTGCTTGATGAACCCTCAATCGGCTTGCATCAACGCGACAACGAACGCTTACTGCAAACTTTGGTCAAACTGCGTGACTTGGGCAACACGGTATTAGTCGTTGAACACGATGAAGATGCCATTCGTGCTGCCGACTATGTCATTGATATAGGCCCTGGGGCGGGCGTGCATGGCGGCCAAATCATCGCCCAAGGCAATGTCAATGACATTATGAATGAGCCAGCCTCGCTAACCGGGCAATATCTGTCGGGAGTGACTAAAATTGCTGTACCTAGCGAACGTAATCCCGTTAATCCTGAGCGCTTGATGGTGTTAGCCGGTGCCACAGGCACCAATCTCAAAGATGTGACCATTCAAATTCCGTTAGGTTTAATGACCTGTATTACGGGCGTGTCCGGTTCAGGCAAATCGACACTCATTAATGGCACCCTGTTCCCGATTACTGCCAGAGCCTTAAATGGTGCAATTAGCCTGACACCTGCCCCGTACCAAAGCATTACTGGTTTGGAACATTTGGATAAAGTTGTCGATATCGACCAAAGCCCGATTGGTCGCACACCACGCTCTAATCCAGCAACCTATACCGGCTTATTTACGCCCATTCGTGAGTTATTCGCTGCTACCCAAGAAGCACGCTCACGTGGTTATAGCGCTGGCCGTTTCTCGTTTAACGTTAAAGGCGGTCGCTGTGAGTCGTGTGAAGGCGATGGTGTCATTAAAGTCGCCATGCACTTCTTGCCCGATGTCTATGTGCCGTGTGATGTCTGTCATGGCGAGCGCTACAACCGCGAAACGCTGGAAATTCGCTATAAAGGCAAAAACATCTCGCAAATACTGGGCTTGACGGTTGAAGACGCCCATAGCTTTTTTGAGGCTGTGCCTAGCTTGGCACGTAAACTGCAAACATTGATGTCGGTGGGTCTGAGCTATATAACCTTGGGACAAGCGGCGACAACCTTATCTGGCGGTGAAGCGCAACGGGTCAAACTAGCGCGTGAACTCGCCAAACGTGACACTGGCAAAACCTTATATATTCTCGACGAACCAACGACGGGCCTGCATTTCCATGACATAGCCCAGTTATTAGCTGTCTTACAAAAACTGCGTGAACATGGCAATACCATCGTTATCATTGAGCATAATCTGGATGTCATCAAAACGGCGGATTGGCTGATTGACATGGGTTATGAAGGCGGTGACGGCGGCGGCGAGATTGTTGCCGTGGGCACACCCGAACAAGTGGCCGCGAATGAGCTGTCACACACAGGACGGTTTTTGAAACCTTTGCTTTCTTGATATAGACATCATGCGCCAACAGTCACTTATGTGGTTGTTGGCGCCCGATAACTAGCAAAAAAGTTAGACAATCGCCCTGTAAAAGCTCTACGCTATCAACAAATAAAATGACTAAAGTAAGGAGACATTTATATGCGCGCGCTCGGCCCTATTGATCAAGCCTTTTTATGGCTGGAACGTCGTCAACAACCCATGCATGTTGGCGGTTTGATGCTGTTCAAAATCCCTGAAGATGCCGACAAAAACTTTGTCCAAGAAGTTGCAGCCCGCTTTAAAGCTGTCACGCCCCCTGTACGCCCTTTTAACCAACGTTTAGAAGGTATGTTTTGGGAAGAGGATGATGAGTTTGATCTAGAACATCACTTCCGCCATATTGCCCTGCCCGAACCCGGCCGAATTCGTGAGTTATTGGCTTATGTCTCGCAAGAACACAGCGCCCTGCTCGACCGTGCTAAACCCTTGTGGGAATGTCATTTGATTGAAGGCATTGAAGGCAATCGTTTTGCCCTGTATTTCAAAATGCACCATGCGGTTGTCGATGGTGTTGCGGGGATGCGTATTGCTCAAAAGTCATTATCAACCGACCCGAATGAAAAAGCCTTAACGCCATTATGGGCGGTTAAGCGCGATCGTCGTCCTAAAGAAGAAACGACAGCCCTGTCTAATTTTGCTGACACTTTGACACGTTTACGCCATCAAGCCAGCAGCATTCCTAAAGTTGCCAAAGAGCTGTATCAAGCCATTCGCGCCTCTTACGAACATGACCCTGATTATGTGTCGGTGTTTCAAGCGCCCCGCAGTATCTTGAATCAGAAAGTCACAGGCTCGCGTCGTTTTGCTGCGCAATCCTATGATTTGCCACGCATTAAAGCGATTGGCAAAGCCTTGGGCGTCACCATTAATGATGTGGTGATGGCGATGTGTGCGGGTGCTTTGCGTACCTACTTACTAGAACTGAATGCCCTGCCTGAAAAGCCATTAATCGCGATGGTGCCCATGTCATTACGTCGTGATGATAGCGATGGTGGCAACCAAATCAGTATGATTCTGGCTAATTTGGGTACTCATTTGGCTGACCCCAAAGCGCGTTTGGATATTATTCATCGCTCGGTACAAAATGCCAAAGATCGTTTCAGTCGCATGTCGCCCTCGGAGATCATGGCTTATAGTGCTTTGATTTATAGTATTTCTGGCGCAAATCTGATGACGGGCATTGCGCCAAAAATGCAGGCGTTTAACGTGATTATTTCGAACGTGCCCGGCCCTAGAGAAACAATGTACTGGAATGGTGCCGAGCTTGATGGTTTCTATCCCGTTTCGATTGTACTCAATGGTATGGCGTTAAATATGACGCTAACTAGCTATGTCGATAAGTTAGAATTTGGTTTGATTGCTTGCCGTAAGGTCTTGCCGAGTATGCAACGCTTGCTGACGTATTTGGAAGATGCGCTGGATGAGTTGGAAGTGGTTGCGGGGATTAAGTAAACCACCGATCTGAAGAGGCGGATTTATCCGCCTTGATGGCAAAACAAGGGCGGATATACCGCCTTTGTTTATTGGTTTTAGCAATACCCCTACGACTCATTTAACCGCTTGCTGCGCATAAGCCTTATAAGCCGCAGCAACCGCCTCGCCCTTCTTACACGCATAACCCTGACTTAATAACACCGACTCCAAGGCTTGCAAACAGGCAATCACATTTTCGACGCGGCTCGAATAGCCCATCAAACCAATACGCCAAATCTTGCCCGCCAATACACCTAAGCCCGCACCAATCTCAATACCATGATCTTGCAACAAGGTAATACGCACCTGTTTATCATCCAGCCCCGCCGGAATATGAATAGAATTTAACTGCGGCAAGCGCGCAACTTCATCCACGACATAACTAATATCCAACACCGCCAAACCAGCCTTTAGCGCTTCGTGGTTACTACGATGACGCGCCCAAGCGTTTTCCAAGCCTTCTTGCTGCAATACTAATAAAGCTTCATGCAAGGCATATAAACTATTAGTTGGCGCCGTATGATGATAAGTACGTGTCGTTTCGCCCCAATAGCCTAACAACAAATTTACGTCCAAAAACCAGCTTTGGCATTTTTGTGTCCGCGCTTTAATGGCATTCACGGCACGATCACTAAACGTAATTGGCGATAAACCCGGTGTGCACGACAAGCACTTTTGACTGCCTGAATACACGGCATCTGCGCCCCAAACATCCACCAAGACCGGCACACCACCTAATGAGGTCACCGCATCAACAATGGTCAACGCGCCATAGCTTTGGGCAATTTTACACAGGGTATGGGCATCCGATAACGCGCCTGTTGAGGTTTCTGCATGGACAAAAGCCAATACTTTGGCATCGGGATGACGTTTAAACGCATCTTCTACTTTTTGCGGGTCAACTGCTTCACCCCAGGTATCATCAACAATAATCGCTTCGCCACCACAACGTTCGACGTTTTCGACCATGCGATTGCCAAAGACACCATTTCGGCAGACGATGACTTTATCACCGTGATTCACCAAGTTGACAAAGCACATTTCCATGCCTGCCGAACCGGGGCCAGAGACAGGAAACGTTAGGGCATTACGGGTTTGAAAGGCATAACGCAGCAAGCTTTTCAGCTCTTCCATCATGCTGACAAAACTAGGGTCAAGATAACCAATCGTTGGCTTTGCTAGTGCTTGCAAGACGCGCGTCGAAATATCTGACGGGCCTGGGCCTAATAAACGGCGTTGCGGGGGAATATAGGCATTCGGGGTGATTTCGGGCGTGAACAACATAGTTTTTATCGTCCTGTCGGCTGTTATGATTATGCGGCCAAGACTACCCATAGTAGACACAAGATGCAATGGTGTCAGGGCATAGAGACTATTGCATTATTTATAGGGCTATTAAACTCGCCTACTCCT
>CANBZV010000150.1 GCA_947373945.1 Moraxellaceae bacterium | reverse complement strand
GCACTTCGCAACACTGGCGCATTCACTATTGCTTTGCATTTGCATAGCGATGTGGTTGCTCAAGTGTCTTTAACTATCGTTACTGAATAAGAACGGTCGTTAATAAAAAGCACCGTTACGGAAACGTAGCGGTGCTTTTTTATTGCCTTCACTGATAGTGACAGATAGGTCTCATTTAAAAAAATCATCATAAAAAAACCTATCTTTAACACGGTCTTTTATGGCCTAATCGCCCTCTGCATTGCCATTTTAGGCGTCAAACAAAAATAAAAACCGACGCCCAACTCAGGGAAGTGTCAACGCTAGAACGAACCTGTCCTCGTTATTTTTTCGCTGGTGTCACGATGAATACAAATTTTCAAGTTGCCGATAATGATGTCGTCACTTCTCTCAAAGTGCCACCACATAGTTTAACGCTCGAACAGGCTATTCTGTCGGGCTTAATGGCAGAACCGGAAGCTTGGGATAGCTTGGCCGATATCGTCAGCGAAAAGGACTTTTACTCACCCCGCCACCGGATGATTTTTGATGCGATTGCCAATTTAATCAAAAACGAACAACCGTGCGATGCCTTGCTCGTTTCCAAATACATGGAAGATATGGGCACGCTAGAAAAAGCGGGTGGTGAAGCCTATTTGGGGCAAATTCTTCGCGACTCCCCCGCAACAACCGCTAATATCGTCGTCTATGCCGAACGGGTGCGTGAGTTTTCGATTTTGCGCCAACTAATTACCGGCACTGGTGAAATCGCTAATTTGGCTTTTCATCCTAAAGGTGAGTCCGCCTCCACCATTCTCGACCAAGCCGAAAGCAAAATTTTCGCCATTGCCGAGCAACAAAAAAACCGTACCACCCAAAGTGGCCCACAACTTATCAAACCGTTATTAGCAAAAACCATTCAAAAGATTGACGAACTTTATCATTCCAATGAAGCCTTAACGGGCATGAGTACTGGTTTTACCGACTTAGACAAACGTACCTCGGGCTTACAAGGCGGTAGTTTGGTGATTGTCGCTGCTCGTCCGAGTATGGGTAAAACGACTTTTGCGATGAATTTAGTCGAAAGCGCGATTTTTAATACCAAATTACCAGCGCTAGTTTTTTCGATGGAAATGCCCGCCGAACAACTGTTATTACGGATGCTGTCTTCTATTGGGGGTGTCGATCAAGGTCGGGTACGTTCGGGTAAACTGGAAGATGAAGATTGGCCACGTTTGACCTCAGCCATTACCCAACTCAATGAAAAGCTGTTATATATTGATGATAGTGCCGCGTTACCGCCTTCCGAGTTGCGTTCGCGTGCGCGGCGTATTGCTCGCGATCACGGTGGCAAAATGGGCTTGATCATGGTCGACTATTTGCAGTTGATGCGTGTACCGGGCTATGACAACAATCGAGTTAACGAAGTCGCCGAAATTTCTCGTTCGTTAAAATCGTTGGCCAAAGAATTAGATTGCCCTGTTGTCGGCTTATCGCAGTTAAGTCGTAACTTGGAAAATCGTCCTAATAAACGACCAATTATGTCTGACTTACGGGAATCGGGTGCTATTGAGCAGGACGCCGACTTGATTATGTTTATTTATCGTGATGAAGTGTACAACGCTGATTCTAAAGATAAAGGTACTGCCGAAATCATTATTGCCAAACAGCGTAACGGCCCAATTGGTACGTCACGTTTAGCCTTCTTAGGCCACTTGACCAAGTTCTCCGATTTAGCTCCTGAATATTACCGCCCAGATGATGAATAATGCGTGACGCTCAACTAACAATTAACCGCTCTGCTCTGCTACACAATCTCCGCCAAGTACAATTGGCGGCTCCAAACGCCAAAGTGTTAGCGATGGTCAAGGCAGATGCCTATGGTCACGGCGCTTTATTGGTAGCACAAACGCTGGACTCGCATGTTAATGCCCTCGGTGTCGCATTTCTAGCTGAAGCGCTGGCGTTGCGTGGCGCAGGCATTCGTAGCCCAATCGCCATTCTGGAAGGTGTTTTTAGCAGCGAAGAATTGGAAGCCGCTTTAGCCGCACACTGTTATTTGGTTGTCCATCAACAGGCACAAATTGACCTATTGGCTCAATATCAAGGTCAATCACAAACTCGTGTTTGGTTGAAAATTGATAGTGGTATGCACCGCTTGGGTTTTAGTCCACAAACGGCGGTTGTAGCATATCAACAGCTACAGCAGTTAGCCGTCGTTAAAGAAATCATTTTAACCAGCCACTTTGCCTGTGCCGACGACTTGCAGTCGCCGAAAACACACCAGCAGCTTAGCGTTTTGACACAGCTTGCACAGAAACTTCCCTCACTGCCAATGAGCTTTGCCAATTCAGCCGCTATTTTGGCGTGGCCGGACAGTCACCATCAATGGGTGCGTCCGGGTATTATGCTTTATGGCTCCTCACCTTTTGCTGATAAAGATGCCTCAACACTCAACTTACAGCCAGTAATGACCTTAAGTTCACGACTGATTGCCATTCAACAAATTAAAGCGGGTGAAACTGTCGGCTATGGCAGCACATGGCAAGCGCCACGGAATACACGTTTAGGCGTTGTCGCTATAGGTTATGGCGACGGCTATCCACGTCATATCAACGCGAATACACCTGTACTCATCAATGGCCAACGCGCCGCGATTGTAGGTCGTGTCAGTATGGATATGATTACCGTTGATATTAGCGATATTCAGGCCGAGCGTGGTGATGCGGTCATTTTATGGGGTGAAGGCTTATCAGCAGATGAAATAGCCGTTTGCGCCAACACTATTAGTTATGAATTATTTTGCCAAGTCACCGCGCGTGTTGAGCGTTTAGTCATTTAACCTGATGCCTCTCAAAACAAAACTATATATAACTTACGCTACCACCCTCAATAAAATGATTTTTTATCTATCGTGTCATTTTTATAGACAAAAATCATCTAACGGACGGCGAAATACCGACTATCTTTAAGATGTGGACTGGCTGAAGGGAGATATGAAAATTATAGTTCGTGATTTCGCTTCGATAGCAACTGTCTCGTAAAAACTTAGGTGTTTTACACCGTAACCGTCCGTCGTACAGACGAACAAACCCCGCGATGTAGTGCGGGGTTTTTCGTTTCTAGCGCGTGGTGTTGGTTACCACGCGCAATTGACTGGCCGGCCATTACGGCTAAGAATTTTGGCTTTTGCTTGTTCTGCTTGTGTCTGTAAACTGGTAGCCAAGGCAGAATGATCATCTTCCAATGAAGTCACAAATTCATCCAACGCTTGAGTTGCGCTATAACCTGCTACATCCCCCAATACGGCGACTGCTTCGGCATTCACATCGGAAGGACTACGTTTCAAATTATTCAGCAGCCGTACCATCGCCGCAGGATGGCAGGTTTTACCCAAGGCTTGCGCCGCAGCGGCAGCTACCTTGTCATCGCTATCACTATCCAGCACATTAATTAATGACTGTAATGAGGCATCGGTAATAGGATGCTGAACGGCCAGCACACCCAAACGATTGACGGCCGCCAAACGCACATCGGTATTGCTCGAAGTCAATGCTTTAGTCACGGTATCTGGATTAGTCATCGCCATAACAGCAGCGACTGTCAGCACAGGTTCGGGCACAACCGGCCCTGCAGGTGGTATGACAAACGTTGAATCACTCGTTGATGTGGTAGCTGTTTCTTGAGCCTCTAATTGTTTTTTATATTCCTGAGCAACACGTTCTGACTCAGCTTGCTGGCGATCTTGTTCGGCTTTGCCACAGGCAAATAGCACCATAGAAATACTAACCACAGTCAATAAACGAATACCTTGCTTCATTTTTTCACTCTTAAAAGACGATGTTTGCTTTAGTCCGACAAGTATCGTCGCATTAGCTTTGCTTGAATACTAGAAAACCCCTACTCTAGCGCAGGTCAATCATATATCGTCAGTTCGCTATGAGCAAAACTAAAACCGCTTACGCTTGTAACGCGTGTGGAAATCAATTTTCGAAATGGGCAGGACAGTGTACCGAATGTGGTGCATGGAACAGCATTCACGAAGTCAAAGCTGAGTCCGTGTTAAACCCTCGTCAGCGCGGCAACTATGCAGGCCAAGCTAGTACTGTCACGGTGCTGGATGATGTTACTTTGTCAGCCGTTGCCCGCACGCAAACCGGATTATCAGAGCTCGATCGTGTTCTTGGTGGCGGATTAGTCGCCGGATCGGTGGTGCTTATCGGTGGTGATCCGGGAATTGGCAAATCGACTATTCTTTTGCAAACACTGACCTATTTGGCACAAAGCCAAAACGCCCTTTACATCACGGGCGAAGAGTCGTTGGCGCAGGTGGCATTACGCGCCAAGCGTTTGGAATTGCCATGTGACAAACTCAAAATTATGGCGGAAACCTGCGTTGAAAATATTGCCGCTACGTTGCGCGCCGAAAAACCCGCCGTTGCTGTCATTGACTCCATTCAGACTTTATACACAGAAGCGCTACAATCTGCTCCTGGCGGTGTCTCCCAAGTCCGTGAATCAGCGGCGCTACTAACGCGTTATGCCAAACAAAGTGGTACGGCGCTTTTCTTGGTAGGCCATGTCACGAAAGAAGGCTCATTAGCTGGCCCTCGGGTATTAGAACACATGGTCGATTGTGTGCTGTATTTTGAAGGGGAATCAGACTCGCGCTTTAGAATGATTCGGGCGGTAAAAAATCGTTTTGGAGCCGTTAATGAACTCGGTGTTTTTGCCATGACTGATCGAGGTCTGCGCGAAGTGGCCAATCCATCAGCAATTTTCTTATCACGTTATGAAGAACCGATTCCAGGCTCTATCGTTATGGTCAGTCGCGAAGGGACACGTCCATTATTAGTTGAGGTTCAAGCATTAGTTGACGATGCTTATGGTAATCCGCGTCGTGTGGCAATTGGTTTAGATCAAAACCGTTTGGCGATGCTGTTGGCGATTTTGCACCGTCATGGCGGCATTCACACTATCGGCCAAGATGTCTTTGTCAATGTCGTCGGCGGTGTCAAAGTATTGGAAACAGGGTCAGATTTAGCGGTGTTGTTAGCCGTTACCTCCAGCTTACGTGGCCAAGCGCTGCCGACTGATTTGGCGGTGTTTGGCGAAGTCGGTTTATCGGGTGAAATTCGCCCTGTGCCCAATGGCCAAGAACGCTTACGCGAAGCGGCAAAACATGGTTTTAAGCGCGCGATTGTGCCCAAAGGCAATGTCCCGCGCCAAGCCATAGAAGGCATAGAGGTCGTTGGTGTGGGTCGCTTACATGAAGCATTGGCGGCAGTTTAGCCATGGACTATAGGACTCCCAGTCAAGCTGGGAGTGACGTTTTAATACGCACAGCTCGTTAGTTAATGGCCATGTTCTAGCTGATAGTCTTGTAACGCTTTACCCGCTTGATGTTGAATCTTGTGTTTGACGAATGGTGTCCAACCCAAGACCCGCCCTTTCACCCCTAATGCTTGTATGGTCCAGTGCCACAAATCAAAGCTATCGTGTTGCGTCGCAATTTTGCCATTTTCAAAAGTAAAACGACTATGAATATCATTCACTACCGTACGGCCTGTTTGCGAAAAGGTATACGTTGCTGTCCAATGTGCCTCACCCGTTTGCTCATCAGCATTAATGCCGTCATAGACCATCGAAAAATTCTGCGCTCGACCAGCTAACATCCGCCACATATCGCCTACTTGCTGGCCGTGCAAATCGGTAAATACCGGATCACTGAAACTGGCATTAGGCGCATAGCTATTAGCCATTGTTTCGGCATCACGCTGCTGAAAAGCATGATAGAAATTCTCAATCAGTCGTTTGTTGGCCTGTGCTGTTGTTGACGTAGTGGCCGAATAAGTTAGGGGTTGAACAGGTTGACCAGCACAACCCGCAAGTAAACCCACAATGGCAAAAGCATATATATGACGCATGTCTGTAACCTCTAAAATGACTTTATTTTAACGACCAAGCTCAGTGCGATAATCCGCTAAACCTTTTTTGGCCTGCTGACGAATGACGTTTTGCACTAACGGTGTCCACCCCAATAAACGTCCTTTTAAACCGAGAGCTTGCGTAGACCAACGCCACAAGCTAAAGGTATCAACATGACTGGCAATCTTGCCGTCACGAAAGGTAAAGTGCGCGCGAATGTCATTGATGACAGTATTCCCTGTTTTTGAGAAGGTATAAGTCGCTACCCAGTGAGCTTCACCAAGTTGGTCGTCGGCACGAATGCCATCAAACACCAGTGAAAAATTCTGCGCTCGAGATGCCAACATTCGCCACATATCGCCAATTTCATTACCCTGCAAACCGATAAACACGGCATCACTAAATTGCGCATCCGGTAAATAACAGGCGGCCATCACTTCAGCATTACGCTGTTGAAAGGCTTTGTAAAACGTGTCGAGTAATTGAGCATTGCTGTGCATGGCGTTTATCTCGTGGTCTTTGTTATGAGCGATGACAGCATTATGGCGAAGTAAAGATGAGACAACTACTGGCATTAATGACAA
>CANBZV010000149.1 GCA_947373945.1 Moraxellaceae bacterium | reverse complement strand
GGCTATGATGTGCGTTGCGCGCGCGAATTCAAGGTGTTTACTAACGTTTATTCCGCGACCGTTGATCCCAAAAACTTCGATGAAAAAAGCTTTGTCGATATCGTCGATGATGTGTGTATCATTCCACCGAATTCTTTTGCGTTGGCGCGTACTGTTGAATTATTTCGTATTCCTCGTAACGTCTTGACTATTTGTCTGGGTAAATCAACTTACGCACGTTGTGGCATCATTGTTAACGTCACACCGCTGGAGCCTGAGTGGGAAGGTCACGTAACATTAGAGTTTTCCAATACCACTAATTTGCCAGCCAAAATTTATGCCAATGAAGGTGTGGCGCAAATGTTGTTTTTTGAGTCTGATGAAGTCTGCGAAACCTCTTATAAAGATCGCGGCGGCAAATATCAGGGGCAGTTGGGTGTAACGCTACCTAAGGCTTGATTGTGCAGGAATAACAAAGGCGGCAACTTTAAAACAGTTGTCGCTTTTTTTATGGGGTTTATTATTCTATTTTGATCTATAAAAATGAATTTATAGTATTTTGTATTTCGTTTGTTTAACACTACAGTAGGCACATCGGCGAAGGTTAGCCCAATAAAATGTTTGGGCAACGAAAGAGGATAGGGCGATGACTACATTCTTGATTGGTTTTCTTATTTATACGCTAGTAAGCTTTTTGGCTGCCTTAGGCATTGCCAAGGCGTTTTTTCAGCCGTCGCTATCAGCCAAAGAAAAGTGTATGCCTACCCATTTCATGAAAGTAAAAGTAAGACATTTGAAATATTTAATTCGCGCCTGATATCTACTATGCCATAAACACAATCATCGTAAAAATATAGGGCGGCCATCATTGATGGTCGCTTTTTTTTGCTTTTTGCTTTTTATATGCATTTTTGGAATATATGAATAATTTATTAGTATTTTTAATTTTATTAAAGTTGTCATAAATTGGTGGCTATTGACGTTAGTCAACCGTGAGTTGGTAAAGCGTGACGGTTTAAATCGTGTCTCTTTGTTAATGTTTTCATCAAACTGTCACATAAAAGACACTTTTCTGTCATCTAATTTTCAAATACTTACGCCCAAGTTGTGGCCTAACGCTACAGCACTTTGAAAGCCTAGGATTTACGCACTTTATTGAAGCTAGCGCGCTTTGCGAGCATGAGATCACCTTGGTGGTTAATTGTGAACAAGCAAGTGATAGCCGCGTGAATCATAAACTTGAAGTCTGAGGAGACTCACCCATGAAACGTAATATTATTGCTTTAGCTGTTGCCACGGCTCTTGTTGCCCCAATGGCTGCCAATGCTGCACCTAAAGTGTACGGCAAATTGAATTTGTCAGTAGAACAATACAAATTCGATAACCAGAATCCAGCCACAGCTGACGTTGAATACTCCCGTTTACAGAGCAATGCCTCGCGCTTTGGTGCAAAAGGTGAAGATGAATTAACGGCTGATTTAAGCGTTGTTTACCAAATTGAATGGGAAGTTGCGGCTGAAGGTGATGATATCAGCGGTGTGCCAAACAGCGACGGCAAAACAGCAGGCATTACCAAAGGTAATGGTGGCAAACTGGATTTAACACAACGTAACCGTTACGTCGGTATTAAAAGCCAGCAGTTTGGTACAGTAAAGTTAGGTAAATACGACTCCTATACCAAATTAGCCCAAGGCGAAATTGATTTATTCAATGACTATTTAGGCGACATGAAATACGTTATTGCTGGTGAAAACCGCTTAAACAACGTAGTTGGTTACGAAAGCCCTAAGTTTATTGATGCGCTGACCTTCAATATTCTAGCGCAAACACAAGACTCCGCCGCACCAACCAATGGCGTGTCGGCATCCATTGTTTATAACAATGAAACTGCCGGTTTGTATGCTGCGTTAGCTGCAGATAACAACATCACTGGCGCTAGCGCTTTGTCTGGCGATCGCGAAAACGATAATATCCGTTTGGTAGGTTCGTACAAAATTGCCGATTTGACGGTAAACGCTATTTATCAAACCAGTGAAGATGCCAAAGTAGGCATTGCTAACAAGAACAAAGAAGCGGGCTGGCAGTTAGGTGCTTCTTACAAGATTGCTGATGAGTTGTTGAAAGTTCAGTTTGGTGAAGCCAAGGCTGATAATGATAAGGCAGCTACCCAAAAGCGTACGCAATGGTCTGTTGGCGCTGATCACAACTTCACCACTAAAACTAAAGCTTTTGTTTGGTATACAGAACAAAAAGAAGACAAGCTAGTTGCTAATACTGGCAACAAAGTGACTGCCTTGGCCGCAGGTATTGAACACAAGTTCTAATACTTTCGCATAAGTTTCATCCCAAAGCCTAGGATGGCGATTAAGCAAGCAGGGATGCTGCACACAAGGACGTGGTTTTCAAAGGACATTGGCTATCATTAATTTGGTTGCATTAAACGACTATTTTGCTTATCAAATGATCTGATTGCCGAGTCCTGTTTTTAACCCGCACCATGCGGGTTTTTTATTTGCTAAGACTTAGATTGAGACAAACCGCTCACCCTGCTAAAATCCGCGCCATTCCTTCCCCCGCATAAGCAGTTCGGATTTTTCATGACTAAGTATATTTTTGTCACAGGTGGCGTTGTTTCTTCCTTGGGTAAAGGTATTTCAGCTGCATCATTAGCTGCATTACTTGAAGCACGTGGCTTAAAAGTCACAATGACCAAGATGGATCCCTACATTAACGTCGATCCTGGCACCATGAGTCCGTATCAACATGGCGAAGTCTTTGTCACCGAAGATGGTGCCGAAACTGACCTAGATTTGGGTTATTATGAACGTTTCTTGCGTCGTGCCAAAATGACGCAAAACAATAACTTCACCAGTGGTCGTATTTATTCCGATGTTATTCAAAAAGAGCGTCGTGGTGATTATCTGGGCGCAACGGTACAAGTTATTCCCCATATCACCGATATGATTAAGCATCGCGTTCGTGAAGGTGCTAAAGGTTTTGATATTGCCATTATCGAAATTGGTGGTACTGCTGGTGACATTGAAGCCATGCCTTTTATGGAAGCAGTACGTCAAATGCGTGTAGAGCTAGGCTTTCAAGGCTCGCTACTCGTTCATTTGACGTTAGTACCCTATATTGCTTCGGCGGGTGAGACTAAAACCAAACCGACTCAACACTCGGTAAAAGAGCTACGCTCGATTGGTTTGCAACCTGACATCCTGATTTGTCGCTCCGACCATCCAATTCCCGAAGAATCACTACGTAAAATTGCTTCTTTTACCAACGTCGAAGAGCGTGCTGTGATTGCCGCTGAAGATGCTGAAAGCATTTATCAAATTCCGCGTAAATTCAGCGAGCAAGGGCTTGATGAGTTTGTTTTGGAACGTTTTGGCTGGAAGTGTTTACCTGCTGATTTGAGCGACTGGGATGCAGTTGTTGATGGCTTATTACATCCTAAGCAACAAGTCACGATTGCGATGGTCGGCAAATATGTCGAACTGCCAGATGCTTATAAATCACTTAATGAAGCGTTGTTGCATGCAGGCATACACCATCAAACTAAAGTCAAAATTGACTATATTGATGCTGAGTCTTTGGAAGCACAGGGTACCAGTCGTTTGGAGGGTGCTGACGCGATTTTAGTGCCAGGCGGTTTTGGTGAGCGTGGTATTGAAGGCAAAATCTTAGCTATTGAGTATGCTCGTGAACATAAAGTGCCTTATTTGGGTATTTGTTTGGGTATGCAGTTAGCTGTTATTGAATATGCGCGTCATGTTGCTGGCTTGGCAGGTGCTTACTCTACTGAGTTTTCAAAACAGTCACGGTATCAACATCCTGTGATTGCTTTGATTACAGAGTGGGTCACAGAAACAGGTGAAGTTGAAAAGCGCAACGAAGGCTCAGATTTGGGCGGCACCATGCGTTTAGGTGCCCAGCCTTGCCATTTGCAGACGGATACCAAAGCACGTGCAATTTATGGTCAAGATACTATTATTGAGCGTCATCGTCACCGTTATGAAGTTAACAATCAATACGTTGATACGTTAAAAGCAGCAGGTTTGATCGTTTCTGGCCGAAGTGCTGACAATAGTTTGGTGGAAATGATTGAAATTGCCGACCATCCTTGGTTTGTTGCTTGTCAATTCCATCCAGAGTTTACGAGCTCACCACGAGATGGCCATCCGTTGTTCAGCAGTTTTGTCGCCGCAGCAATTGGCGCGCAAGCGAAAAAATAATCATAAAGAATAAGAGCTTAAACGCAAAAGTTTAAGCTCTTTGGGAGCACAGCATGAGCGAACGAGTGATAAAACTGAATAATATCAGTATTGGCAATGATCTGCCTTTTGCCTTGTTTGGTGGAATGAACGTGTTGGAATCGCGAGACATGGCGATGCGTATTTGCGAGCATTACGTCAATGTGACGCAAAAATTGGGCATTCCTTATGTGTTTAAAGCTTCTTTTGATAAAGCCAATCGTTCGTCTATCAATTCGTACCGTGGTCCTGGCTTAGATGAAGGCTTAAAGATATTTCAAGATATTAAAGCGCAGTTTGGTGTCCCGATTTTGACAGACGTCCACGAACCATACCAGGCTCAGCCAGTTGCCGAAGTGTGTGACATTATTCAATTACCAGCGTTTTTGTCCCGTCAAACAGATCTCGTTGCAGCAATGGCCAAAACGGGTGCCATTATCAACATCAAAAAAGCTCAGTTTCTTGCCCCGCAAGAAATGAAACACATCATGCAGAAATGTAATGAAGCGGGTAATGATCAGCTCATTCTTTGCGAGCGTGGTAGTAGCTTTGGTTATAACAACCTAGTGGTTGATATGTTGGGCTTTGGTGTCATGAAAAAATTCGGCTATCCCGTCTTTTTTGATGTCACGCACTCATTACAAATGCCAGGTGGCTTGGCCAATGCCGCGGGTGGTCGCCGTGCTCAAGTGACCGAGTTAGCACGCGCAGGAATGGCTGTTGGTTTAGCGGGTTTATTTTTAGAAGCTCATCCTGATCCTGAGCATGCAAAATGCGATGGTCCTTGTGCCTTGCGTTTATCACAATTGGAAGGTTTTTTAAGCCAAGTTAAGGCGATTGATGACTTAGTCAAAAGTTTCCCCGCTTTAGATACACATTAATTTTTAGGAGTACAAGAGAATGACCCAGATTATTGATATTCGCGCGCGTGAGATTTTGGATTCACGTGGCAATCCTACTATTGAAGCCGATGTGATTCTTGAATCGGGTGTTATGGGTCGCGCTCCTGCACCAAGTGGTGCTTCTACTGGCTCACGTGAAGCGTTGGAATTGCGTGACAAAGACCCAAAACGTTATTTGGGTAAAGGCGTATTACAAGCTGTTGCCAATGTAAATCGCGACATTCGTGAGCTGTTGGTTGGTCGCTCTGTGTTTGATCAGCCCGGCATTGACCGTGCGATGATTGCCCTTGATGGTACAGAAACCAAAAGCAAGCTCGGTGCTAATGCTATGTTGGCCGTCTCGTTGGCGTGTGCCCGTGCTGCGGCTTTAGAAAAGAAAATGCCTTTATATGCCTATATTGGCAGCTTGAATAATCAAACTATTTTTACGATGCCTGTGCCGATGATGAATATCATCAACGGTGGCGCCCATGCTGATAATACCGTTGATATTCAAGAGTTTATGATTGAGCCAGTTGGCTTTACCTCTTTTAGCGAAGCGTTGCGTTGTGGTGCCGAAATTTTCCATTCGTTGAAAAGCGTTTTAAAGTCTCAGGGTTTAAATACCGCTGTGGGTGATGAGGGCGGTTTTGCACCGAACTTGCGCAGTAATGAAGAAGCCATTCAGTGCATTATGCTCGCAATTGATAAAGCGGGCTTTAAAGCAGGCGACAACGTGATGTTGGCGCTGGATTGTGCGGCTACTGAATTCTATAAAGAAGGTAAATATCACCTGACGGGCGAAAATAAATCCTATAACTCCGACGAGTTCACAGATTATTTGGCCGGTTTAAGTCGTCAATACCCTATTATCTCTATTGAAGATGGTCTAGATGAGTCTGACTGGGCGGGCTGGAAATTATTGACCGATAAAATTGGCAATAAAGTGCAATTAGTAGGCGATGATTTGTTTGTGACTAACCCTGCTATTTTACAGCGCGGTATTAATGAAGGTGTTGCTAACTCCATTTTGATTAAGTTTAATCAAATTGGTACATTGACTGAAACGTTAGAAGCGATTTATCTAGCGAAGAAAAATGGTTATAGCACGGTGATCTCTCATCGTTCCGGTGAAACTGAAGACTCAACGATTGCCGATCTTGCGGTGGCGACTGCGGCTGGACAAATTAAAACGGGTTCATTATGTCGTTCGGATCGTGTGTCTAAATACAACCAATTATTGCGTATTGAGCAAGAGTTGGATGGTTTAGCGGCCTATCGCGGTAAATTGGAATTCCGTGGTTTACGTTAATCATTTGTACTACTCCCAATCCTCTGGTATGTAGGGGGTTGGGTTGTCAGAATCGGGAATCGTTGATGCTGAATTCGCTTTTTGGTCGGGTG
>CANBZV010000148.1 GCA_947373945.1 Moraxellaceae bacterium | reverse complement strand
CCTGCCGCAGAGAAACCCCCTGTTGCTGAAGCCGCTCCCGTTAAAAAGCCTATGTTTGACGATGAAATTAGCGACATGCTTCAGGATGCATGGATGGATCCAATGATGGAGAAAAACCATCTTAAAGGCGTAGGCACCGTCGACAAAATTAAAGAAAGTGCAGACGAAAGCTGGGCCAAGGCCTTAATTACTGAATTGGAAGAAGAAGAGAAAAAAGAGCAAGCCAAAACCTATAGTATGGAAATGCAGTCGAAAAAGGCCAAAGAGCCACCTCGTAAAGCATTATCCCCTAAAGAAAAAGACGACGACAACACAAATAGGCCAGTGCAAAATCCGGCTCCTGCACCCAAAACCACAAACAAAGAGCCTGCCGCCCCCGCCAACAAGGAAGATGACTTACTCAACTTTCTCAATAGCAATAGTGCACCGACCATTAATCAACGCAATGCTAATTTACCGTTAGAAATTAATAATGGATCAATGACGTCCGTCAATTGGGGTTATTGGATCACTTGGTTTCTCCTGTGTGGTGCGGCATTTGTTTTATTAATCTCACAATATGCCTATTTCCATTTCGATGAGCTATCTATTGCTAAAGGTACACGGCCTGCGATGGTACAACTATGTAGCGTTCTACGTTGCAAACCACCCGAGCCTCCTGATATTAATCAGCTCACGGTCAGTAAACTGGTGATACAACCTCACCCAACAACCATTGGCGCATTGCGTGTTAATGCCATTATTTACAACAAGGCTGACTTTGCTCAACCCTTGCCAGCCCTGAAACTCAGCTTTATGAATCGCCAGCATAAAGTCACGGCTGCGCGTGTGTTTCAGTCTGCCGACTACTTGCAAGGGGATGCAGGGCACTTGCTCCGCCGCATTCCACCGGAAACACCCATCCATATTCAACTGGATATTGTCGACCCCAAAGTAGATATGGCCAGCTCGAAAATGCAGCCACTATTCTAATAGCGGCTATTTTTTAGGCACATCATTAGTCAAAATATGTGATAATAGCGGGACTCCTAGTGATCGAACTAAGTCCCCTATTCATGTTGTTACCTATTCCCCTTGGCTCTCATTTGATTGATCCGATTGCACTTGCGCCTATGGCGGGTGTAACCGATCGTCCTTTTCGCCAAATTTGCCGCCATTATGGCGCGGGTCATACCGTCTCTGAGATGGTGACCTCTGACCCCAGTTTATGGAAAAGTACTAAATCCAGCTTTCGCCTCAACCATGATGGCGAACCCAGCCCAAGAACGGTACAAATTGTCGGTTATGATCCCGAGATGCTGGCCGAAGCCGCACGCCTCAATCTGGAGCGTGGAGCACAAATTATTGACATCAACATGGGCTGCCCGGCCAAAAAAGTGTGTAATCGTTTGGCTGGCTCGGCATTGATGCAAGATGAAGCCTTGGTCGCCCGCATCTTGTCCGCGGTTGTTAAGTCTGTTCCTATTCCCGTCACCTTAAAAACACGTACTGGCTGGAACAGAGACAATAAAAACGGCATCACCATTGCCAAGATCGCCGAAGACTGCGGTATACAGATGTTAGCGGTTCATGGCCGCACGCGCGCCGACAAATACGAAGGTGCCGCCGAATACGACACCATTGCCGCCATCAAACAGGCGATTAGCATCCCCGTTATTGCCAATGGAGATATAGATTCACCAGAAAAAGCATTAACAGTGCTGCAACTCACGGGTTGTGATGGTATTATGCTCGGCCGCGCTGCCCATGGCCGTCCGTGGATTTTTCGTGAGATTCGCCACTATCTGAATACCCAGACTCAACTTCCGCCTCCAAGCATGCAAGAACGTGCACAAGTGATATCCCAACATTTGTCAGCTCTGCATGATTTTTATGGCGAAGCTTTGGGTATTCGTTTTGCTCGTAAACATATCACTTGGTATGGCGAGCATTTGGATAATGGCAAAGCCTTTGTCCGGCAATTTCACGCGCTCACGACCAGTCACGAGCAACGCGCTGCAGTCAAAGATTTTTTTGCTGCTCTGTCCTAAAGTCTTAGCCAATTTTCATTTCGTAGTAGGGTCAATATGAATAGTCCTAAATCCTCTATTCCAGTTCCACAGAGCGATGCCGCTTTGCGTGTTCATGTCGAACGTGCGATGCGTCATTATTTCGCCCAGCTTCATGGCGAAAAACCTTCTGATGTGTATGAACTAGTATTAGCGGAAGTTGAAAAGCCACTGTTATCGGTTGTATTAGAGTTTACGCGTGGCAATCAAACCAAAGCGGCGCAATTGTTAGGACTGAACCGCGGCACGTTACGCAAAAAAATGAAAACGCACGGTTTTATTTTTGATTAAACTTTTATAGGACTTACACCACTATCGCTTATTTGTTCACATTTCAGCCGTTTCTAACGGCCTTATGTTTACAAACCGCACTAATCGCGGTGCGATGCGTAAGTCCCAACTTAATCATTTGTTGAATCCCCAACCACACTGTGGTTGCCCTCTTTAGTGTTTTCAAAGAGGGTTAGGGGAATTTCACAAACCCGATATTCTGAAGCTCTTCCATTCTCTGAGAATCGCCATGCAAGTCACTCGCGCCCTACTCTCTGTCTCCGACAAAACCGGCATTGTTGAATTAGCTCGTGAATTAGCCAATCGTGGTGTTGCGTTATTATCCACTGGCGGCACATACAAACTCATCAAAGACAATGGCATTCCGGTACAGGAAGTGGCCGATTACACTGGCTTTCCAGAAATGATGGATGGTCGTGTTAAAACCTTGCATCCCAAAATTCATGGCGGCATTTTAGGTCGTCGCGGTAAGGATGATGACGTCATGCAGCAACATGGCATTGGCCGTATTGATCTGGTTGTCGTCAATCTTTACCCGTTTGCACAAACCGTTGCCAAACCAAACTGCGCCTTAGAAGATGCGATTGAAAACATCGACATCGGCGGGCCAACGATGGTGCGTTCGGCGGCAAAAAATAATGCCCATGTCGGCATCGTCGTCAATAGCGGTGACTATGCGACTGTTGTAGCCGAAATCAAAGCCACTGGCGGTTTGAGTCAGGCGACGCGTTTTGACTTGGCCGTTAAAGCCTTTGAACACACAGCAGCTTATGACGGCATGATCGCCAATTATTTAGGCCGTTTGGTGACTGAACCTGCACAACGCTTTCCACGCACGTTCAATCAGCAATTTATCAAAACTCAAGATTTGCGTTACGGCGAAAACCCGCATCAACAAGCCGCGTTTTATGTTGAAGCTCAGCCGAAAGAAGTCGGCATTGCCACAGCCAAACAGTTACAGGGTAAAGAGTTATCCTATAACAACATCGCCGATACTGACGCTGCTTTAGAGTGTGTTAAATCGTTTGTGAAGCCAGCTTGTGTCATCGTCAAACATGCTAATCCTTGTGGTGTTTCGGTCTCTTTAGACGGTATCAAAGCCGCTTATGAACTGGCTTATGCAACGGATACTGAATCTGCTTTTGGTGGCATCATTGCTTTCAACCGCGAACTTGATGCCGAAACCGCAAAAGCGATCGTTGATCGTCAATTTGTCGAAGTCATTATTGCACCTAAAATCAGTGCTGAAGCCCTTGCCATTACCGCCGCCAAACAAAATGTACGCGTGTTGGAATGTGGCGAATGGTCAACCGAACGTAGCCAACAATTAGACTTCAAACGTGTCAATGGCGGGTTGTTGGTTCAGGATTTGGACATTGGCATGATTACCAATGGCGATTTGAAAGTCGTCACCAAACGTGCGCCAACTGAAGCCGAAATCCATGATTTGATTTTTGCCTGGAAAGTCGCAAAGTTTGTTAAGTCCAACGCCATTATTTATGCCAAGAACCGTCAAACCATTGGTATTGGCGCTGGCCAAATGAGCCGCGTCAACTCGGCTCGTATTGCTGCGATTAAAGCCGAACATGCGGGTTTGCAAGTGCAAGGCGCAGTGATGGCGTCAGATGCTTTCTTCCCGTTCCGTGATGGTATTGATAACGCCGCCAAAGTCGGCATTAGCTGTGTCATTCAACCAGGTGGCTCAATGCGCGATGCCGAAGTCATTGCCGCCGCCGATGAACATGGCATGGCGATGGTCTTTACTGGCATGCGTCACTTCCGACACTAAGTACATCTTTGTCAGGGCTTGGTGTTACCAAGCCCTTTTTTATTGGCTATGTCACTACCAAAAAGTTGAAGCTGCATTTTCTCCCTCTCCGTTGGGGGAGAGGGTCGGGGTGAGGGGAAGAAAGAGGTGTAAAACTGAATGCTGTGTATAGCCACCTACAAAACCCCTCACCCAAACCCTCTCCCACAGGGAGAGAGAACATGCCATGCCAAATTTTAGTTTCAACTACTCACGCAAACATAGCCTTTTTTATTTACGTTAAGCCCTACTGACTGGAGTTTACGATGAATATTCTAATTTTAGGCTCTGGTGGCCGCGAACATGCGTTAGCATGGAAATGTGCTCAAGACCCACGCATTGTTAAAATCTTTGTGGCGCCCGGCAATGCCGGCTCGGCAAGCGAAGACAAATGTGAAAATGTCGCGCTGGATATTTTGGATAACGCCCAATTATTAGCTTTTGCGCAAGCCAACGATGTCGCTTTAACCATTGTTGGCCCTGAAGCACCACTAGTAAACGGTGTTGTTAACGTCTTTACCGCAGCCGGCGAAAAAATTTGGGGCCCCACCCAATACGCGGCCCAACTAGAAGGCTCTAAAGCTTTTGCCAAAGACTTTCTCGCCCGCCAAGGTATTCCCACCGCTTACTACTCCGTGTTTACGGACACTAACGACGCGCTGGCTTATGTCCGTGAAAAAGGTGCACCTATTGTTATCAAGGCCGACGGTTTAGCGGCCGGGAAAGGTGTGATTGTCGCCATGACCCTGACCGAAGCTGAAGACGCCATTACCGACATGCTGGCAAGCAACAAATTTGGCAGTGCTGGTGCGCGTGTGGTTGTCGAAGAGTTTCTAGAGGGCGAAGAAGCTAGTTTCATTTGTATGGTTGATGGTGTTAATGCCTTAGCAATGGCCACGAGCCAAGACCATAAACGTATTGGTGATGGCGATACTGGCCCAAATACTGGCGGCATGGGTGCGTACTCCCCTGCTCCTGTAGTCACACCCACCGTGCATGAACGCGTGATGCGTGAGGTGATTATGCCAACCGTACAAGGTATGGCCGCCGAAGGGCATCCGTATACTGGCTTTTTATATGCTGGTTTAATGATTGACGAAACAGGCGCACCCAAAGTTATTGAATTTAACTGTCGTTTTGGCGACCCGGAAACGCAACCGATTATGATGCGTTTGCAATCATCCTTAGTGGCATTGGTGGAAGCTGGTTTAGCCCAGCAATTGCCGAAAGAAGCACAATGGGATAAACGCCCTGCTGTTGGCGTCGTCATGGCCGCTGGCAATTATCCTAACGATGTGCGCAAAGGCGATGTCATTAGCGGCTTGGAAACTCAGTTCGTCAACAGCAAAGTGTTTCATGCCGGAACAACACTTGACCAAGCTGGTCAAGTAGTGACGAATGGTGGGCGCGTATTGTGCGTCACCGCGCTAGGCAACAATGTCTGCGAGGCCCAACAAAAGGCTTATCAGCACTTGCAACAAATCAGCTGGGCGGATGAATATCATCGTCATGATATTGGCTATCGCGCCATTACACGTGAGCAGCAAGCGCAACAACAGCAATAAATGCATTTATGAAATGGGCCATACGTTGTCCCACTTCATATCGTTGGTTGGCATAGTTCTCAATTTCTCCCTAGCCCCTCTTTCCCAAAGAGGGAACTGCTGCCACTTTGGCAACCGTCATTAAAACGGCAATAAACTCTAGACGACCGCCGCGCCTTTAATCATCGTTTGCATCAAAAAATCAATTTCAGCAACTAAGACGTCGCGCTGTTGTGGTACTTGTTGATTTAACCAAGCAATTTGTAATTCGTGCATGGCTCCGACAATACCAAAGGCCAAAATCCGATAATTGCGCGCAGGAATTTTGCTCTCTGCCACCAACAACGCCAAATAACTTTCAACAAGCAAAGCAAACTCAGTAATCAGCACATTCCGATGCGCTTCAACACGTTGACTGACACCTAAGATCTCTTGTGTGGTAATTTTGGCTCGACGGGGGTCATCTAAATGCGTCGTTAAAAACGCATTCACAGCTCCCACAAAACGCTGCTCTAGCGGTAAATCACTATTCATAATCTCAGCTAAAACCCGTTGGCGGGTTTCTTGCAAAATCGTGTCGAATATCGCCATCAACAACGCTTCTCTATCGCTAAAATGCTCATAAAAATGGCGCGTCGTCACTTTGGCGTGACTACAGATTTTCTCTACTGTCGTGGGCACATAACCGACGGTGCCAAATAACTCTAACGCCGTATCCATCAACCGTTGACGGCGTTCTTCTGTTAATTGTTCGGCACTACGACCGCCATAACCACGTTTGCTTATCTTTTTTGGTACTTTCGTACTCATTTCGTCGGATTGTGTCATATTTACTCTTGAAT
>CANBZV010000147.1 GCA_947373945.1 Moraxellaceae bacterium | reverse complement strand
ATTTGTTCAACACCATAAAAGGTATCGTTAAATAGCTCATCCAAATCAGCAAACCACTGCGTCAAATCAAGATCAGACTTGGCGTCATCCAATGCTGCTAGACTTTCGGCAATATCCAAATCCGAGGCATTCGGCGCAAGTAAGGTATTGGTCACTTGTTCATGGGCTTGCAAAATGAACTGCATCTGGCCAAAAAACTCGCGTACCATGTCAATATTATTATTGACGTAACCGAGCGGGGTATTAATTTCGTGCGCTACCCCAGCCACCATTTGCCCCAACGCCGCCATTTTTTCGGACTGCACTAGCTGCGCTTGCGACGACGACAATTGTTTGTAGGCTTTATTTAAATCTGCAGCATTTTGACTGATCTGCTGCTCCATCGCGCCCAACAAATGTAATACCGCGCCCATCCCGAGATAACGCCCCTCTTCGGTAATGACAAAATCTTCACTGAGCGGAAAAACCATATGCGCGGTAATAAACGAGGCCGCGGCAGCCAAGGAGCTATCAACTGCAACAGCCAAGACATCACGGCGCATAAAATCGCTAATGGCACGATTGCCAAATAAATCACGACCAAATTTCTTTAAGAAAATATCGGTTAATTGATGGCGACTGATCATACCCACGGGACGTTGATGATCATCAACCACAGCAATGGATAAAAAATTCTTATAATCAGCATGCAAAAAAGCATCAGCTACCGCATTAAGAGTATCGCTGAGTTTAAAAGCTGGAATATTAGCGGCAAAAGCGCGTAAAACGGACATAGTAGCTCCTCGGTAGTACGAATACGGAGTACATCCTGTACGGCGTTATGTCTTAAAAGCGCAGCCTAGAAGCGAGAGATGACAAACTCGTGACTTTTTATTGACGATTTGACTAACATGCCTACTTAATGCGCTGTCGGTCACACTTCTACTACCAATGACGGCATGTTCAGCACGATAACTAAGCGAGTGCTACACTAGTGCTTTACGCTGTTTAGATTGGGACTCCATTATGCCCGCTTGGCTACGCACATCATTGTTGATTAGTTTTATGACGCTTTTGCTGGCGAGCTGCGGCGGAGGTGGTGGCAGCTCTCAAGGCCCTGCGCCAGTGATCCCGACTCCCGTCAACAAAACCAAATGGACGTATATGGTCTATATCGCGGGTGATAACAACTTATCCGATGCTGCATTAACCGACTTAAACGAGATGGAAACTGTCGGCTCAAGCAAAGATGTTAACGTTGTCGCAATGGCTGAGTTCAGTCCTACCTATTCGATCGGCCAATCCGCGAATACGCAACGCGGGAAGATCCTTAAAGATAGTAATACCAGTGTTGTTAGCAGCCTAAGCACTATGGGCAAAAATGTGGACATGGGCAAAAAAGAATCCCTGACCGAATTCATTAGCTGGGCTAAAGCCAACTATCCTGCCGACAACTATGCTTTGGTGTTATGGTCACACGGCGATGGCTGGAAAACCACCCGTGCTACGGGCGGCTTGCAACGCGGGGCATTACAAGATGAAAGTGCTGGCAGTTATATGAGCTTCCCCGATATTGCCAGCGCCATTAAAGACGCAGGCGGAGTCTCGTTAATTGATTTTGATGCCTGTTTGATGGGTATGTACGAGATTGCGTATCAATTGCGCAACAGTGCCAGCGAGCTTGTGGCTTCACCCAAAATAGAGCCTGGTGCTGGGAACCCCTACGATACCATTTTAACGGACTTAGTCACCACACCAACAATGACCGCGCGTCAACTCGCCGACACCACCGCCACCCGCTACGGACAATCATACAAAGATACCCGAGATGTGACGACCAAAGCGCGTTACGATCTCGGCACAATGGATGCCACACATCAGGCATTATTAGCCGTTATCCACTATCTCAATGCTCACTTTACTGACGAGCGCGGCAATCTTCAGTTTGCTCGCGATAATGCCTTGAATTATGAAGAACCAGGCAATATTGACCTCGTCGATTTTTTGCTCCGTCTCAAAGCAGGCACGAGCGATAGCGCATTAAGCGCATTAATTGATACCGCTATTGCCAAGGTCAAACTGACGACCTTTTTGGCACTCAATAATACCGGCACCAACACGCCCGCTTTTGACAACATTGCGGGTCTCGCGATTTTTTTACCCAATAAAAGCCAAACCAGCACCGATGAATTGCTGCAATACGCACAATTAACCAGTAACACTAGTTCGGTGGACGCATGGTCAACGATAGTGACGCAACTGATCACCGGTGATACCGGCACACCGATTGAAATGACGACGGGCAACTTTAGCTACAAACTCGTCTGGGATGACCCACAGGCCGACATCGACTTGATTATTTGGGAACCGAGCGATTTTTATGCCGCATGGATGGGCACTACAACCGCCAATGGTTTCTTTTCGCCTGAATCCAATGTCAGCGGCAAAGCCGAAGAGTCCTACACTGCCGCTTCAGAAATTGCTAAAGGCAGTTATGATGTCATTATTAATTATTATGATTATTTAGGCGCTTGCGGTAATCCGTGTATACCGCCAGCGATTACCGCCAAATTGTATTTCCGCGATCCGGCAAGCCAACCGATATTTACTCTGATTGACACTGTTAGCCTCGACTTTAGCCACCAAGCACCGTTGGATATTACCTACGAAACACTCTTCTCTAACCTGAAAAATCAAGTAAACCCTTATTCCGATTGGCATTTTAATCTTGCTGACACGACAACGCGGCAATTGCAACCCCCGTTTAGCGTCAATAATGGACTGCATACGATGCATAAAATCAAACTGCGTTATGCTGGAAAATACAGTCCATTGCGTTTACAACAGCGCCATATTGTGAATGGTGGCTTATGAAAAAACTCATACAGATTTTATTAATTCTGCCGACGTTAGTCGCCTGTTCAACGACACAAGCAGTCACACCGCCGATGTTACAAACCGGCATATCAGCTCTGCAAAGCGCGAAATCGCAACAACAAGTTACAGTCACAGGTCGTTATACCAAATGGTCTGGATCATGCAAAGGTCAGCCACCGATTAGTCGGGGCGACTGGATGTTAAGTGACGATCATGGCTGTATTTATGTTCATGGCCAAATGCCTGCCGTTAAAATTGGCACCGCAGTCACCATTGAAGGCCATATCGAAGTGGCTAACGACAAACGGCGTTATGTTGAGTTGGAGCACATCGTTTTCTAACGACAAAACCACTACCTCCTCCATTACGATATTTTGTTTTTACGGGCAGCGGCCTCCTGCTGTATCGTTTCGATCGTTTGCTTGCAAGAGCCTTTATCAGGTGTTTTCGCCCCCAAATCGAACATTGGTAAAATTGCTGCCAATGGATTAATCGAACCTAAGGCAATTGCGCTAATTACCCTCAGAGCGATCGGCCATTTCTCAACACTAATCACAGGCTTCAAGAATGTGCCGTCAACATGTATTGGTGTCCGCAGAGTAAAGGGTGAGAAATTTTTTGGTTTGGCCGTGACGCGTAGCGCTAAATGCTCAGTATTGAGATTAATATTGCCGTCACTTAATACCAATGTTACAGGCGTATCAATGAGCGCTACTCGTGGAATTATTAAACCGCTGGTTGCCGTTACATTAACCACCGCGCAATCCATTGCCAATGAGTTGTCGTGCCTTATCAGTAGTCCTAATCCCTGTGCCAGATCTAGTCCTAAACCTTCAATCACTAAATGGGAAATACTGCCCTTGCGTATATAGGCCGATATTTCACCATCCAAAGAACTAAACAACTCGGCTGTCGAACGGCCACTGCCCTGTAAAACAGCCTTACCATACAAGGTTCCGGTAAAATAGGGTGGAGCGTTAGCGTCGGTTTTCTTTTTTCCACGCTTGGCGACTTTGGCACGCTGATCGGCAATTTTTATCCACTCTTCCAACTGAATACCGTCCCAAACCAAATTAGCTTGCCATAGCGGCACACTAGACGTGGTCGCTACAGATAGCTGTCCTTTGATTGAGCCTTTGGCGGTATTGGCAGTAATGTTTGCCAACGTCAACTTACCTTGCTCCAGCGTGAGCATAGCCTTCAGTGGCGCAATGGGCTGAGAAAAGGCATTACCCAAATCCACATAGTCCAGATCAATATCGACATGGGCATCCATAGTTTTTAGTGACGGCAAATCCAACGGACGGTCAGGTATCATGCGACCCGAGGGCGGCTTGACCACATCGCCATCGGGGGTCAGCACACCAAAAGCGGGAGCCAAATCAGCAAGAACAAAACGCTGCCCTTTAAGTTGCCCTTCCAGTGTCGGTATTTTCGCAAGAGTGTCGACCTTGAATTTACCCGATAATTGGCTTTTGCCAATCGTGGCCTTGGCAATATCCGCATTCCAAATTGTTCCAGACTTGTCCAACACCCCTGACAGAGTAAAGGCACCGGTAGTCGGCAATGCCGTTTTCGTTAACATCCCCAATACCGCTAATGACGGCCCTTTTACCTTAACCTTGCCATGAAGATTCAGTTTACCCAACAAATCCGAGAGCAAGCCGTCGAAATCAACACGTACACCACCATACGTTACCCAACCTAACGACTTCAAGAGCGTATTAGCTTGGGCATTGGCAATTGGCAAGAAGCCTGCGGTGTCAATCTGGCCTTCAATAGGATATTTACGCAGTAACCCTTTAGCACTGACATGAGAAGCAGATATGCCTTTAGCGCTGCCTTCTTGAGTATCAAAACTAGCAGTGATATCCGCCTGCATCAGCGGGTCGCGCAATAACAATTTGCCATGCCAAACCTGCAAATCATCAATTACTGGCAGATTGGGCGATTTGGTATCATCATGATTAAATTGCCAAGTCGTTGTACCATTGGCATGACGTACCAATTGCGTGTCAATGGATTTAACCGTTAAGGCAGCGATGTGCAGCGCTCCATTATTTTTCATTGCCCAAATATCGTCATAACCCAAACTAAGCTTTACATCGTGGGCATCCAGCAAATAGGGAACATCAAAACCTTGAGGGGCGGCAATCCATAAGCTACCCGCTTGTAAACGCACCTTACCGAGCATATGCAAGCTAAAGGGTTCAGCCACGCGCACTGTGCGTTGTAGTTTAGCTTGTAGAAAGTTTTCTATGGGCGTGCGCATAAATGGCCAACCCAGCCACTCACAAACCGCAACGACAGCAATCAAAATCGATAGCAAAGCGATTAGCACGCGCAGTGATAACACCAGTGTGGTTTTAAGACGGGCAGAAAAATCATCAGGGGTTGTCATCTAGCAGACCTAAAGCAGTTTCTCCTATAGTAGGCGCTCAACCCGCGTGTAGTTCTAGCAATTGAAGGGATATTGACAGGTGTTTGGTGTCCGTATGTAAAGCACACAGCATTTGCACAACTTTGGCACAGATTAGCTCCGCTACTCTTTGATAACGAAGGGTAAAGCCATCAATGCACCGCCAATCGCCACCATTAGCCAGACATTAGTGACAAAATAGGAAAAGCCCATCAACCCTATTCCTGCGAAAAAAGCGATGGAGTGTTTTTGTTTTTTACCATACATGAAATAGCTGAAACCAATGGCGCCAAAAACCATGCCCCATAACAGCGATGCGGTATCCATGATTATTTAGCCTTGATCATGTCGTTAAAATTGGTTCTAGCAACCACCATGTTTCCATCTCCCCTTTGCCTTTGACATCAATCATGCCACGCGGTTCGACGACAAATTTATCTTCAATACGCTCTTTGGTTTGCTGACTGATTTGAATACGTCCCGCCATGCCATGAGACTCCATACGGCTCGCAGTATTCACGGTATCACCCCAAATATCGTAGCTAAAACGCACAGCTCCAATGACACCGGCAATGACGGAACCCGTATGAACACCAATGCGCATATCCAATGCGATGCCTGTATCAGCACGCACTAGTTTGATTTCTTCTAACAACGCCAACGCTAAATTAGCAATAACATGAGCATGATCGGCTCTAGAGTCTGGCGCACCCGAGACCACCATATACGCATCGCCAATGGTTTTAATTTTCTCTGCGCCCAAATGTGACAAACGAGCGTCAAACCGAGAAAAAATATTTTCTAATAACGACACCACGACTTCAGGCTCTTGTTGTGACGCCCAAGGAGTAAAGCCCGCGATATCGGCAAATAACACCGTCACTTCAGGATGACGATCGGCAATCATGCGGTCACTTTGGCGTAATTCATTGGCGATTTTTTGCGGCAAAATCGCATGCAACAAACGGTCAGAGCGCTCTCGCTCTTGTACTAACTCGACCTCGTTCCTAAGTACTTCACGGTCAAAAACGCCGACGATCACCAAAACAAACAACATCGCAAACAGCGTATTCATCGTCCGTGTAATGGATAGCAGCACCGGATGGACACTACTGAAGTCAATATAGGCGTGATCGGCAAAGGTTAGGCCAAAGACCAAAAGCAGCAACGGCCAGCCGATAAAACAGATACGTTGAAGCGGTTCATGCGGCTCAAAAATAACCCGCGCCAACACCGCCAAAACCAGACAAAAAACACTCACTCCGAGCA
>CANBZV010000146.1 GCA_947373945.1 Moraxellaceae bacterium | reverse complement strand
GGGTGATCATCAGGTCGCCGACCCAACGGCCAATGAAATTTACGCTCAGACTCTTTGATGGGTAGATCATTGATACTGGCAAAACGCCGCTGCATTAAACCGCGCTCATCAAACTCCCAATTTTCATTACCATACGAACGAAACCAGTTGCCTGCATCGTCGTGCCATTCATAGGCAAAACGCACAGCAATGCGATTGTCGGTAAATGCCCACAATTCTTTAATCAAACGATAGTCGAGTTCACGCGCCCATTTACGAGTAAGAAACTCAACAATTTGGCGACGGCCACGCGGAAATTCAGCGCGATTACGCCACTGGCTGTCTTCGGTATATACCATCGACACGCGCACAGGGTCGCGGCTATTCCAGCCATCTTCGGCCATGCGCACTTTTTGCGTGGCGCTGTCGTGGGTAAACGGCGGTAAAGGCGGGCGGTTTTCACTGTTTGTCGTCATGATCTTACTCGTATTTAGTGTAATGTTTAGCTTGGGCGTGCGGCTAATTGCGCTTTCAAAGCTGCATTTTCGGCACGCAACGCCTCAATTTCTGCGCCACTATAACGGGGCGTAATGTGTTTAGGGCAGTTCCAGTCCCATGCGTCGACCTGAATAATAATGCCGCGCTCTACAGGTGCTCGGTAAGAGGCTATTTCGAGCTGGGCGATTAATTCAGGCTCATCGACTTCATGGGCGATACGCGCACGACCCCAAATTTTTAGTCGCCGCCGATTGGCGTAGTCCATCATTATCAGAGAAACACGCTCGTTGCCCATTAAATTACCGACACTGATGTATTGGACATTACCTCGAAAATCGGCGTAGCCAATGGTGTCGGCACTGAGCACTTTCAAAAACCCCGTTGGCCCACCGCGATGCTGCACATAAGGCCAGCCATTATCACCGACCGTGGCCTGATAAAAGCTATCGCGGGCGGCAATAAATTCCACCTCACGGAATGTCAGTAGGCTGTGCGTGGCCTCGGTCAATTCAAACCCAGTATTGGCTTCGCGGCTACCATACAAGCTCTGAGCGGCTTTGACGTGCTCGGTAAAGGTAAGGTCGGAAAAAGCGCGGGACATGGCAGTGCTCCGATAATGAAATCGTGGTTAATGACTCAAGAGTTTAGTAGGCGATCCAGTTCACCTTGTTGCTCCAATGCCACGAGTGCATCAAAACCGCCAATATGGTGATCACCAACAAACAATTGCGGCACACTTCGTTTACCGCTACGGGCAATCATAATGTCGCGCTCACTGTCCACTTGGTCAATACGGATTTTTTCAATCGCGACATTCTTTTTTGTCAGTAAAATTTCGGCCTGATGACAATAAGGGCAAGCGCCTGTGCCATAAAGAGTAACCGTTTTCATCATCAATCTCCTGGTGTCAGGGGGAGGCTTAACCGTGGTGATGACGGTTAAGGCGTTTGGGATTAAAGTGCGACCTTAGGAAAATCAATATCAACGCGACTAGCTTTGCCTAACATATTGGTTAGAAAGTTCATGCCGACATGGGTAATGACTTCCACGATCTCAGCATCACTATAGCCCGCATTACGCATTTCAATCAGCTCGGCGGTGGTGACATCGCCTTTGTGTTCGACCAATGCTCTAGAGAACTTAACAGCAACAGCAGCTTTGGCATCTTGGCTTGTGCCCGCCCGATTCGCACCGATTTCATCGTTATTTAAACCGGCCTTGCGGCCAATCGCCGTATGAGCCGAAACACAGTACTCACAACTATTTTGTTGCGCCACTGCTAGGGCAATACGCTCACGCGTTTGTTCGTCCAAGCTGCCTTCATTGGCAATACCATGAAGACCAAGGAAAGCGCGTAAGGCGGCCGGTGAGTTTGCAAATACTTTCAAAAAATTAGGCACCATGCCCAGTTTGGCATGAATGGCATCGAGCAAGTCTTTTTGTTCTTGTGTGGCGGTAGCGTGAGTAATAGTTTGAATGCGGCTCATGGCGGTTACCTTAAAAGTGGAATTAGTTAGGCTCACTTAACTTAATGTTTAGCGAGTGATGCTATGTTGCCTTTGTTTTAATGATTGAAGAATAGGTAGATTTAGCAATACATTGTTGCTTAAAATGGAATTATAAAAGCATTCTCACGAGGGCTGCGCAGTGGATCGACTACATTTAATGACGGTATTTGTTGCCGTAGCAGAAGAAGAAAGTTTTGCTGGGGGTGCACGGCGTTTGGCTATGTCACCGCCTGCGGTCACGCGTTGTATTTCGGCATTAGAGTCGCGTTTGGGCGTCAAGTTACTTGATCGTACCACTCGTTATGTGCGTGTGACTGAAGCTGGCCAACGTTATTTAGATGATGCGCGCCGAATTATTGCCGAAGTTGATGAAGCGGACGATGCCGTGGTGGGGATCAATGGCACTCCTAAAGGTCAACTAACCGTCACCGCGCCAGTGTTGTTTGGCAAAATGTTTGTCACGCCCGTTATTGTCGAATACTTGCATCGTCATCCTGAGATGGCTGTTAGCGCCTTGTTTTTGGATCGGGTGGTTAATTTGATGGAGGAGGGTGTTGATGTTGGTATTCGCATTGGTGAGTTACCTGATTCATCCATGAAAGCGTTGCGTGTTGGCCAAGTTCGGCGTGTACTTTGTGCTTCTCCCGACTATCTAAAAGAATATGGCCTACCCCGTACGCCTGCGGATTTGAGTCAGCATCGTATTATTGCCGCGTCGGGTGTTACTCCGGCGGTCGAATGGAAATTTGTGCAAAATCATCAGCCCTTGTCAGTGCGAATTTATCCGCGTTTAACGGTGACCACCAATGATGCAGCGATTGAAGCGGCTTGTGCGGGTTTTGGCATTACGCGTTTAATGTCTTATCAAGTGGCTCCTCATTTGGCGGCGGGTAAGTTGCAAATTGTGCTCAGTGAGTTTGAGCCAGCGCCATTACCTATTCATGTGGTTCATCGCGAAGGGCGGCATAAATCGGCCAGAGTTCGAACGTTTGTCGATTTAATTACCGAGCGTTTACGCAGTCACGATACCCTGAATTAGTTTAACTCCCTTCATTTTGGTTTGATGTTGATTGTTCCTTAAAGTGGAATGGATATTTGTTTTTTGTTGGTATTCTGATTGTTTTTTGAATTAATGATAATGGCACTATCAAATTAACCCACGCGCCAGAGAGTTCAGGCACATGTGGATTTTGGGAGTGTCGTTATGCCTCAGTCTGCTACTGTTCTTCGTTTTCAGCCATCGCCGCTAACTCAAGGTGAAACACCTATGCCCTTTGCGCCACAGGTGACGTTGGCTAACGGCAAAACCTGTATTCCTCAACATTATCTACAGTATTCACAAAGCTTGGCAACGGTACGTGACATTGTCAGTGACATTAGCGTTGATGAGTTAACGCCAATTTTTGTCGCTGAAGATGATGCAGGCTTATATTTACAGGTAGGCATGATTGGTCGTGAAAACTATGACCGCAGCAATTGTTGTCGGCCTCATAAGTTGGTTTATGGCCGTAAATGGCGCATAGATGCTAATACGCCGACCTCTGAAGTTATTCAAACCGCTTTTTTAGCGGTGAAAAAAGCCCGCGAACATGAGGTTCGAGAATTATTAACAATAGTAGATCAGCAAACGGGTAAAACTAGCGCAGTATTTAGCAATCATCACGATTTACCGTTAATGGCGGCAAATACTGATTTGGTAGAGGCTACGGATGACGACATTATTATTACGCCAATGCAAGTACAAGCGGCTTTATTGGGAGTGAAATATGCGCAACGACCTATAACTGTGATCAATGTCACCCGTCATGGTCAGCGTGGTTTAATCGTGGATTTGCAATTAGGGCAAGCGCCATTGGCGCGTAAAGTAGAAGGAGATTTTGCAGAGTTGGATGATTGGGTCTTCACGGTACTATTGTCGCAGTGTAGTGCGACGGAGTTACTTTATGAAATTATGGATGCCTTGATTAAACACAGTGATCGTAGCGTTGATGAGTTGTTTCGTTATCAAGGTTTTGCACGTTTCAGCTGTCGCATTGATCCGCGCCGTATTGCCAGTCTGTCAGTTGCAACCCGGCCCTATGCACGTGATGCCAGTAATAGCCAATTTACGCCGATCTTCAAAGGTCTAAATTATGAGGTTGATAGCTCACGAGTACCTAGTTTGGGGCAAGGGCGCTTGGCTGCTAAAAATCAGGCGATGATTGCTCGTTTCAGCCAGTTGGCTGGGCATTTGCCTAAACCATAAAGTTAGGTATCAAGATAACTTAAACATTATAGGCACCACCACCCACGCACTGACTGCTAGTTCACCACGATGCGCAGGCACAAAACGCCATTGTTTTACTGTTTTTTGCGCAGCTTCATCAAGCGCAGTAATGCCTGAGCTTTTAGCAATATTGACGCTATCCGCTTTGCCATCAATGGATACTTGTACCCGTAACAGCACGGTACCTTGCTGATTTCTTTTGCGGGCAAATAAGGGGTAATCAGGTTGCGGATTTTGTAAGTAAGCGGCATCAAACAAAGGCGGTTGCTCGGGTTCACTGGTTTCGGACGTGTTAGTTGTTGTCGTTGCAACGACAGTTTGTGTGACATTTTCACTAACCGAGTTTTGGCTTTCAGGGGTAAGCGCGATCGGTTTCACGGGGCCGGGCTGAGTTGGAATGGGCGTTGCTGATGGTATTGATGTGGCTATTATGGATCGTGCGGGCGTAGTAGCAGTGGCTATTGTTTTAGCAGCAGGAGTCTTCGTTAGGGTTGGCGAAGGTTTCGCTTGAATCTGGACAACTAAGGCGTTTGCTGCATGCTCTTTGTTGCGGCTGTCCATGCCTAAGTAAAAAACGACCGCACCGCCCAATACAAGATGAAACGCCAGCGACCATAGTAATGGCTGGTGTAAATTGGTTACTGTAGGTGAGGTCTCATTCACGGTTGACGGCAGCACTATGTAGCCTTGCGTTAGTAAGCAAAAAATTCGGTTAAATTATATAACATCCCTGAGCTGATGCTCACCGAAATTGATGGAATACTTTTTTTTAAATTATTTATTAATTGCTGCATCCAATCAAGTTCCCTCTGCGTATAGGTAGTTGCAGGACGATATCTGCATAACACATTAGCGAGGACTTACGCATGAAACACCTACCTATTCGCCGTTTGGGCTTAACTGCATTAGCAAGTGCACTATTAGTGCTTCAGGCAGGAACGGCTTTTGCTTCCAGCCATCGTGAAGCCCCATCTATTTCCAAATCACCTAAAGTAGATGCCACCGATTTTTATATGTTCCGTAGTTATGAGGCTAATCACGCCGGTTTTGTGACTCTGATTGCCGATTATGAGCCACTGCAAGACTCCTACGGCGGCCCTAATTATTTTGCGCTTGACCCTAAAGCATTGTATGAAATTCACGTCGATAACAATGGCGATGCGATGGAAGATATTACCTTCCAGTTTCGCTTTAAAAATAGCTTGTCTGACTTACAGTTAAATGTTGGCGGTAAAATGGTGTCAGTACCATTAACCAATATTGGTGAAATCAAAGCAGAAAACACCAGTAATCTGAATGTCAAAGAAAGTTATACCCTTGATATCATTCGCGGTTCACGTCGTGGCGGTACGCGCATGGCGGTCACGGGCGCCCAAGGCGAAACCAACTTCTCCAAACCAGCAGATAACATTGGCAATAAGTCGATTCCCAATTATCCGGCCTATGCCAATAAATTTATTCACACGATTAATATCCCCGGCTGTGCAACGCAGGGCCGCGTTTTTGTCGGTCAGCGCAAAGACCCGTTTGCCGTTAACTTGGGCGAAACCTTTGACTTGATCAACATCAAAGCGCCTGCAACGGCATTTGATCCAATGGCTGAAGACAAAGGTCTGGATACCTTGGCTGATAAAAACGTGACTGCACTTGCGTTAGAAGTACCGATTAGCTGCCTAAAAGCGAATGACTCCGTCATTGGCGCATGGACTACCGCGAGTTTGCGTCAAGCGCGCTTAATCAATCCCAATCCCAAAAGTGACACTACCTCCGCGACCAAGGAGGGTGGTGCGTGGGCGCAAGTATCTCGTTTAGGTATGCCGCTGGTGAATGAAGTGGTCATTGGCTTAAAAGATAAAGACAAGTTCAATGCCAGCAAACCTAAAAATGACGGTCAGTTCGCTGACTATGTCACTAATCCAACGTTGCCAGCGTTGATCGAAGCCTTGTTCGGTACGAAAGCACCAACGAACTTCCCACGGAATGATTTGGTCACGGCATTTTTGACGGGTGTTGAAGGCATTAACAAACCCAAAAATGTGGTGCCTTCAGAAATGTTGCGCTTGAACACCGATACTGCGGTTGTTGCTAAAGCCAATCAGAAACGTATGGGTGTTATTGGTGGCGATAGCGCGGGTTTCCCAAATGGTCGTCGTCCGGGTGATGATGTTGTCGATATTGCCTTGCGCGTCGTGATGGGACGTTTGTGTGCCTTGAACATTGGTTGTGCTCCTGCTGATGCGCTGTCTGCCAACGTCGATTTTACCGATGGTGCGTTACAAGACCCAAGCCAGTTTGGCGATGCGTTTCCGTACTTGAATGC
>CANBZV010000145.1 GCA_947373945.1 Moraxellaceae bacterium | reverse complement strand
AGTATGCACTGCGCCAGTACCGGCATCGGCAGTCACATGCTCGCCAACGATGATCGGCACAACACGCTCATAAAATGGATGCTGTAACGCGACATACTCAAACGCCTGACCAACAAGCTCTGTTAGCACTTGGATATTTTCAGCGTGATAACGCGCTAATGTCGCTTCGTACAACGCTTGCGCCAGCACTAAAGTGCGCACTTGGCCTTCAATGTCGGCTCGTACGACTACATAGACTAACTCAGGATGTAAACTGACAGCTTGGTTGGCGGGCAAGGTCCATGGCGTTGTCGTCCAAATGACAAAATCAACCGCTTGCGGTGCCGTTGCTAAACCGGCTCGTTGAGCAAAGTCAGCCACGTCTTTAACAGCAAACGCGACATCTACGGCATGGGATTGCTTATCTTCGTACTCAACTTCAGCTTCCGCTAAGGCCGAGGCGCAATCCATACACCAATGCACGGGCTTTAAGCCTTTATGTAAATGACCGTTAGCGGCAATTTTGCCCAAGCTACGAATAATGTCGGCTTCTTGCTGGAAATCCATAGTTAGATACGGATTTTCCCAGTCACCCAAAACACCTAAACGCTGAAAGTCGGCTTTTTGGTTGGCGACATGACCTAACGCAAACTCGCGACAATGACGACGAAACTCTTTGGCCGATACTTTATCGCCCGCTTTACCGACTTTTTTCTCGACATTCAGCTCAATTGGCAGACCGTGACAGTCCCAGCCTGGAATATACGGCGCGTCAAAACCCGACAAGGTTTTTGCTTTGATAATGATGTCTTTCAAAATTTTATTAACGGCATGACCAATGTGAATATTGCCATTAGCGTAGGGAGGGCCATCGTGCAGAATAAACTTGGGCGCACCCGCACGCGCCGCACGGATTTTGCCGTAGAGCTGGCCGTCTTGCCAGTCTTTGACCCACGCAGGCTCGCGGTTCGCTAAATTGGCCTTCATCGCAAAATCTGTTTCGGGCAGATTAAGCGTGTTCTTATAATCAATGGTCATGGTTCACTCGCTGAAAGCTCAAACTGAAAATAGGCTCGTGTTGCTTGCACATCCTGTGCAATCGCTACTTTTAAAGCATCTAAGGACGGAAAATTGGTTTCATCGCGCAGTTTATGGCAAAACTGCACGCGGATTTGGCGACCATAAATATCGCTAGCAAAATCTAAAATAAATACTTCAATACGGTTATCGGTGCCGTTCACTGCGGGGCGTGTACCGACATTGGCAGCGCCATATAAAGGCTTATCACCCAAACCCCAGACTTTGACGGTATAAATGCCCGCTAACGGTGACACTTGCCGCTTTAACGGGATATTGGCCGTCGGAAAATCCAACGTACGGCCAATTTTATCACCATGTTGCACATGGCCGGTAATGCAATAAGGCCGCCCTAACAATTGCTCGGCCAGCGCAAAATCGCCACGTTTAATGGCGCAACGAATACGACTGGAACTAATGCGCTCGTTATATTCAGCAATAGTAGGAATGTTCTCCGTAGCAAAATGGTATTGCTGCCCTGCCCGACGTAAAAAATCAAAATCACCTGAACGATCACAGCCAAAGCGAAAATCATCGCCGACGACGACATGACGGCAATTTAACGGCAACATCACCCGCTCGACAAATGCTTGTGCAGTTAATGCCCGTAATGCCTGATCAAAACGCACAATCAGGACATAATCTACGCCCATATCACGCAACACTTCCACTTTGTCACGCCAGTGCATCAATCGCGCCGGCGCGCTTTGCCCTTGAAAAAACTCTTGTGGCTGCGGCTCAAATAACATCACCACACTAACCAGATGCTGCTCACGACTAATCGCCAGCACGCGCTGCACCATGGTTTGATGACCACAGTGGACACCATCAAAATTGCCAATCGTCACTACACTAGGCGGTAATGGCTGGCGCTGTTGCCAATGTCGTAAAAGTTTCATGCCGAGCAGTTTCCTACCTAAGCGTTAATTAATGCTTCAAATCGCGCCATTTATAACCAGCTACCGTTAATGCGACCACATAAGTAACAGCACCAGCGACACAAATAGCCAAAAGATAACCTACTTTGTGTCCCCAGCCATTCGTTAACCAAAACTCTGTTGGCGGAGTAATCACTAATAATACGGTCGTCATTGCCGCATTAGCGACAAAATATCGCGCGCCCAAGGCAATCCAGTGGCGCTCAAGACGATAGACACCTTTTTTATGCAACCCCCAATACAACAAACCGGCATTGAGGAAGGCGGATAGTGTACTCGCAAACGCCAATCCAACGTGTTTGAAATGCCACACTAGCATCAAGTTAAACGCCATATTGCTAATCATGGCGACAATGCCGATTTTAACGGGCGTCCGCGTGTCTTGACGAGAGTAATACCCGGGCGCAAAGACCTTGATCAGCATAAACGCCAAAATACCGCCAGATAACGCTTGTAGCGCCCAAGAAGACATCGTGACATCGTTATTCGTAAACTTACCATGATGAAACAAGGCGGCAATCATTGGCTCAGCCAACACCATCATCGCTAACGACGCAGGCACACCGACCAACACAATAATCCGTAGTGCCCAATCAATCATCGCCCTGAATTCGGCATCGGCTTTTTCGGCAACTTTAGTTGATAGTGACGGCAAAATAACTGTCGCGACTGCAATACCAATCAAGCCTAAAGGCAGTTCGGTCAAGCGTTCGGCCGTATAAAGCCACGAAACCGAGCCTGACGGCAAAAAAGACGCCAGAATAGTATCCAACAATAAATTAATTTGACTAACCGAGACACCAAACATCGCCGGCAGCATCAAGGTAAAAATACGTTTTACGCCTTCATCGGCAAAAGCCACCTTAAACCGCGGCAACATACCAATGTTATAAAGTGCAGGGATTTGAAACGCTAACTGTGCTACTCCGGCAATCAACACGCCCCAAGCCAAGGCCATGACCGGAATATCGAAATGCGGTGCCATAAACAAGGCGCTGGCAATCATCACCAGATTCAGCAGTACGGGTGTAAACGATGATAAAGCAAACGCGCCATAACTATTCAGAATACCGCCCGCAAATGCCGTTAACGAAATCAGCAATAAATAAGGAAAGGTAATTTGCAGCATATCCGCCGCTAAATTGAACTTTCCGGGGTCGCTTTTAAATCCAGGGGCAAACACCCACATGATTAATGGCGCGGCAATCACCGCAAAAACGGTAATCGACAACAAAATTAATGATAACGACCCCGCCACCTTACTGACCAAATCACGCACGGCGGCATCACCGCGTTGGCTTTTATATTCGGACAGCACCGGCACAAAGGCTTGGGCAAAGGCACCTTCGGCAAATAAGCGACGCAAAAAATTAGGGATTTTGAACGCCACTAAAAAGGCATCCATCATTCTGTCGGCACCAAAGACATTTAACAGCACCATATCGCGCACTAAACCGGCAATACGCGAGATCATGGTCATGGCACTGACAATTAACGTCGAACGCCATAGCCCACTTTTGGCTTTAGGTTGAGGGCTCGTTGCTGGCGGAAGGCTTGAACTGGACATAAATGGCAGGCGAGAATGAGTAAAGGTGGCGATGGTAGCGAATAACCACAGTAAAATACACTAAAAGTAAGTAATCAGCTTGACTTAACTCACTATGCTCGGCAAAATCGCGCACCTGATTTTGGGTTTACACCCGTTTTTGAATTCATAGGAGTGCCACCGTGGCCAATTCTGCACAAGCCAAAAAGCGTGCGCGCCAAAACGAAGATCAACGCAAGCATAATGCTAGCTTGCGCTCCATGGTGCGTACTTATTTAAAGAAAGTTGTTAACGCAATTGCTTCTGGCGATAAAGCCGCTGCTACTGCCGCCTACACAACAGCAATTCCAGTTGTTGACCGTATGGCAGACAAAGGCATTATTCACAAGAATAAAGCTGCACGCCATAAGAGCCGTTTGAACGCTCACATCAAAGCAATGGCTTAATTATTTAAGTCCCTGTTTTGATTAAAAAACCCGCCTAGTGCGGGTTTTTTGTTGTCTCTGAACTTCACCTCTCCCCCTCACTTTCCCATCAGCGACACAGAATAGCTTGACATTTAACCAAAGTTAATTGATAATTGTTCTCATTAGTATTTGTATTGATGAGCTCAAGCACTATGTATATCTGCGTTTGCCATGCTGTTAGTGACAAAACCATTAAACAGGCCGTTGAAAACGGCTGCTGTTCTTACCGCGAAATTCGCGACTGTTTGGATGTTGGCAAAACCTGTGGTCGCTGTGTACCTGATGCTCGTGCCGTCATTAATGACACACTGATTGAGCTTGCTGCCGATATGCGTAAAGTGGCGTAATACTAACCGTCTGCACCATTTAAATAGCCTCACCCTGACCATAACAGTTACGCCCCCTTACTGTTATTACGCAAAGCCTGCTCGCCTTTTACTGCTTTTCGGCTACTCTTAGTGCACAAAAACTACGAGGAGTTGAATCCATGAAAGGCGATACCCAAGTCATTGTTTATCTTAACAAAGCGTTAACTAACGAACTCACTGCGATTAACCAATATTTTTTACATGCTCGTATGCTTAAAAGTTGGGGCTTTGAAAAACTGGGCCAGCATGAGTACATGGAATCAATCGATGAAATGAAGCATGCCGACAAGCTCATTGACCGCATCTTATTTCTTGAAGGCTTACCGAATCTGCAACATCTTAATAAATTGTTTATTGGCGAAAATATCGAAGAAATCCTGCGCGGTGACCTCAAGCTTGAACTACAAGCACACCCCGACTTAAAGGCCGCCATTAGCCATTGCGAACAAGTAGGTGACTATGGTTCACGTGAATTGTTTGTCGCGATTTTGGAAAGCGAAGAAGAACATATTGACTGGATTGAAACGCAGCTGGAATTGATTCAAAAACTGGGTGTGCAAAATTACTTGCAGTCGGCAATGTAGACAAACGCAGGGCGAAAAAAAAGCCCACCGAAGTGGGCTTAACAGGGGTTCAACCATGCAACTCTTCAAAAAGGATATATCGTTTCGCCGTGAATTAAGTATGCTCCCGACCCGTCAAAAGCTCTGTAGCGTGGTTGTGTGCCGAATGTTACGGCGCTGTTAATTAAGCTTCCGTTTGTTACGATTCTTTTGCTTAATCGGCCATGTCATCACAAACTTTGCCCCACCTAAAATGGCGCTCTCTTCTACTTTAATGTTGCCACCAAACCAAAAAGCAATACGCGAGACGATGGACAAGCCCAAACCATAACCACCAGAAGCGCGAGTACGGCTGTCATCCAAACGCGTAAAGGGCAAAAACACACGCTCGCGGTCTTTTTCAGCGATGCCATCTCCGTCATCTTCAACGGCAATATAGGCACAATTATCGTAAATACCCGCGCTTAAACGCACCTCACTTTTGGCATAACGCACAGCATTACCTGCTAGGTTCTGTAACACGCGATGCAAATAGCGACGTTCCGCTTCAGCAATGGTGCCAACAGGGGGCAATTGGGTAGTAATTTTACGCTGTATCCCTAAGGCTTGGGTTTCTTTGGTGACTTGTTGTAGTAATTGACCTAGGTCAATCTCTTCAAAATTCAGTATCGGAATGCCCTGCTCTAAAGTGGCATAGGTCAGAATCTCGTCAATCAGCTTATTCAGCTCAGTGATATCGCCATCTAACAACGCCAACTGCTCAAAACGAGAGTCCACATCATCGGTATCGGCCAGCATTTCCATACCAAAGCGAATACGGGCAACAGGCGTTCTCAGCTCATGCGATACCGCACGGGTAAGTTCTCGTTGCGAGTCAATTAAGCGCTGAATGTGTTCAGCCATGCTATTAAAAGCGTACGCAAGCTGACTGACCTCGTCGCGGCCATCGACTTCGGCACGAGCGCCTAAATCACCACCACCAATACGCCGAGCGGCGCTTTCAACCGTTTTAATTTTCTTTTCTAGGGGATGAATAATAAAATAGGCGGCGGCCGTGATAACAAACAAACTGAGTGCCGAAATAATAATCAGCAACTGCACAGGCATCCAATCAAACAAAAACATTGGCCCCATGACCAACACTTGGCTAGATGCTCCGCCGACAGGCGCAACAATTCGAATGGATGAGTTATGAGCTACGCCGCCTTCTTTAAGCGCCAGCACCACTTCATTACGTTTAATACGGGCGCGCTGATCTGGCTCTAGACCACTTTTATCTAAAGACATCAGTTCTAATGGGAAGGGAAAATAAACCTGCAAATCTTGCAGGCGCTTGGCTTCTTGGCCGCGATAATGCTCTAGATCATCGAGCAGAAAAATAGCCATTGCTTTGGCCTGCTGCTCCGACACCTTACTCATTCGTGCCTGTAAATACAGACCTTCTTTAGCGGAAACCAAACTATAAATATCAGCGAAATTCTTGGGCACATTCAAACGAATGACCGCATGCTCTTTACTTAACGCCTCAAGCTCACTGGTATCAAAATCCATCGCTTTGGCTGTTACCAACACGATTTTGGTATCCATGAGTGTGCTGGCTTCTTCTAGCCAGGCATCCCGTAATGAACCTGCAGGTTGACGCGCAATACCTAGGGCAACCAGACGAAAAAAGCCTGTTGCCATACGCTCGCGGTATTCAGTCGCACGATAATCATTAACGACTTGTAGTAAGAGGTAGGTAGATAAGGCGACCAAAGCAATAACGAGTAACAGGCCGCCATATAACCGAACAAAGATACTACTGGGAGCACG
>CANBZV010000144.1 GCA_947373945.1 Moraxellaceae bacterium | reverse complement strand
GTTTGCGGTGCTTCCTGAACAATTGCTAGTAAAGTATGGTTTTTTAAGACAAAAGTGCGTGGAATATCATGGATACGCGCCGAGGCTTCGCGCCACATAGCCAGCATTTTTAACAACGATAACTGGCGACGATTAAACTGCCAAGCATTGCTAAACTGCTGGTAGATATTTTGCAACACAGGGATTTGCGCCCCTTCTTTCAGCATTAATTGACTGTCTTCTTGGCAATAGGCAAACAAGTTCTTTTCATGCAACTTGGCGACAACAAAGTCATACAGAGCAGGTAAATGCGCCACATCTAAGGCAGCATATTGCAATTGCTCAGGTGATAACGGCCGCGCTAACCAGTCTGAACGGGTTTCCGCTTTGCTAATGTCGATATTCAAACATTCTTTTAACGCTTTTTGATAACCCACTTGCAAGCCATAACCTAGAAACGCTAACGCAACCTGGGTGTCAAAAATATTGGTAATTCTATTGTCGGGATATTGATGATAAAAAACTTCAATATCCTCCGAACACGCATGGAGCACTTTCAGACTATGAGGATTAGCAAAAACGCCACCTAAGTCTTGCGTGTCTAAGGCGACGGGGTCAACTAAATAAATATTTTTATTGATATTTAATTGTATTAATGCAGATTGCGGGTTGAAGGTATTCACCCGCATAAACTCGGTATCAAGGGCAAGTACGTCGGCACTCGCCCATTGGGGTATTAGTTCTGCAAAACGGCGTTGGTCTGTTATTAATTCCCAGCTCATCACAATCCCAATTGTTTGGCGATCACCTCATTCATAATTTCATGAGTACCGCCACCAATAGATAAAATTCGATTATCTCGATATAGGCGCTCGACTAAACTAGCGCGCATAAAACCCATACCGCCAAATATTTGTACTGCTTCGTAGGTCAGCTTATCACTAACTTGCGTCGCAAAATTTTTCGCCATTGACACTTCTTTAACCGCAGGAATGCCGTCGGCAATTTGCGCTGCCACACGATAGGTAAACTCACGACTGGCTTCTAATTCTGTTGCCATATCGGCCAGTTTATGACGAATAACTTGCATTTTGGCTAATGGTTTACCAAATGCGACACGCTGCCGTACATAGTTTAAGCTTTCTTCTAACGCCAGCTGCGCAGTCATATTAGCCATGACCGCCAAGTTTAAGCGTTCTTTCTGAAAATTGCTCATGATTACGAAGAATCCTGCGTTTTCTGCGCCAATTAAATTGGATTTCGGCACCAAAACATCATCAAAAAATAATTCTGCGGTATCACTCGCCCACCAGCCCATTTTTTTCAACGGTTGACCCACGGAAAAGCCAGCACGTTCACGCTCAATCAACAATAAACTAATACCACCATAACCCACATCACCCGTACGTACCGCTACCGTGTAATAATCGGCACGACAACCAGAGGTAATGAAGGTTTTGCTGCCATTAACACGATAATAATCGCCTTCACTGACCGCACGTGTTTTCAGGTTAGCAACATCCGAACCACCAGAAGGCTCGGTGATGGCCAAGGCCGCTATTTTTTCACCGCGTAACACCGCTGGCACAATACGTTGTTTAAGTTCATCACTAGCCCAATTTTCAATCGGCGGCAAACCGATATCCAACGAGCCTAAACTCGCCACTAAACCGCCGGAACCGACACGCATTAGCTCTTCGCTCGCAGCAATTTTCATAAAGATGTCGTTACCAGAACCACCCAACTCCTCAGGATGATCAATACCCAATAAGCCAGCCTCACCTGCCGAATTGTAGAGCTCACGAGGAAAAGTACCCGCCTCTTCCCAGTCATTGATGAAAGGACGAATATGCTGATCGACGAATTTACGCGCAGTTAGTCGGACTTGTTCGTGGGTTTCATTAAAATAGGGAGTGTATAACTTCATAAGGATATGCCTGCAACCGATATTTGAATCAGGCAATACTGTCACATTTCGCAAGAACAACCAAGCGTTTGCTTGGTATAAATTATACAATCGTCCAATAAGTTGAAAAGCCGCCATAACGGTGCATTTTATTGGCTATGTAAACAGCGTTAAGCAGGCAAAAAAGGGGTATGGGCAAACGATTTTGACTGATTTACAGCTTCTGCTGAGCTGATTTTTTCTGTGCACTAAAGACTATTGTTAAAATAATCACAGCAAGAACAAAGCTGGCGAGTGTAGGCAAACCTAATAACATGAGATTGAATATAGGCACAAACTGCCACCAATCCATAATTAACGTGCCAATACTGCAGGGGACGGCACGACTGCCTTCAAAACTGGCTTTACAGAGAATGCCTTCGGAGGGAGCTGCTAGTAACGCCAATATAACGGGCACTAAAAACAAGAGTACATATTGCAGAAAGATTGCCGTTGGCAACGACGCGACTAATACCTTTCCCAAAATACTGCTTGATTCCGGACTAGGTCCTGATGGTGGCGTTAGTTTTTGCGAGGAGGCGTCACTTTGTTCAGGGAGTTGTTGCTCACTTTTACTGGCGGGATAGCCACAAACCACACAAATTTCATATTTAGCCGCATTTATTGCCAAGCAACCACCACAACGCCAAGAGTGCTTTTCCATAGGTACACCACGCTCAATCCAAATTTATAATGCAGACAAATCCAATTTGTTATTCTACCGCGCTCTATTCAGTACTTATGAATAACTTTGCCGCTGACTCAATGCTCGCGCTAACGTATGGCTATCAACCATTTCCAGCTCACCGCCGAGCGGAACACCATGGGCAATACGCGAGACACTGACGCCATAAATACGGCTCGCTTCACGAATATAATGTGCGGTTGCTTCACCTTCGACAGTGGCATTGGTAGCTAATACCAACTCAGTGACATGGCCTTGCTTAAGCTTGGCCATTAAGGTTGGAATGCCTAACTCATAAGGCCCTATACCATCCAAAGGCGATAAATGACCTGATAAAACAAAATACAAACCCCGATAACTACCACTGTGCTCTATCGCCAAGATATCAGCGGGCGATTCGACGACACACAACAAATGACGATCACGGGATTTATTGGCGCAAATCTGACAAATATCTTCTTCGGTAAAGGTACGGCACTCTTGGCAATGACTGACTTGACTCATCGCTTGCGCCAATGCGTCACTCAAACGTGCACCACCTTGGCGATTTCTTTCCAGCAAATGCAAAGCCATACGTTGAGCTGATTTCGGACCCACACTAGGCAAAACGCGCAAGGCGGCAATGAGTTCGGAAACTAATGGGCTAAACATGGTGATGACAAGCTCGTGATTGATGCTTTAAGACTTGCGTAGCTATGATTTATTGCTCGTTAGTAGAGGTGACTCGCAAATCACCCCTACTAAAAAAAACATTAAAACGGCAATTTCATCCCGGCAGGTAAACCCATGCCTGCGGTAGCGCCCGCCATTTTTTCTTGGGTGACCGTTTCAACTTTACGCACAGCATCATTCACTGCGGCGGCAATCAAGTCCTCCAAGACTTCTTTATCTTCTTGCAATAAATCGGGCGCAATTTCTACACGTTTAACATCGTATTTGCCCGTCATAGTGATTTTCACCAAGCCTGCACCTGACTCACCCAGGATAGAGGTATGAGCTAACTCTTCTTGCGCTTTTTGCATTTTGACTTGCATTTGTTCTTGCATTTTCTGAGCTTGTTGCATTAAGGCATTGATATTCATCTTTTTTCTCCAACAATTAACGATTCAGGAATTAAATGGGCATCAAAGGTTTTGATGAGTGTTTTGACCAAAGGATCTGCTAAGAATTCGATTTCGGCACGTTGTTTGTGCTCAGCCAACAGTCGCTCTTCAATTTGTGTTGGGGTCTCGGCAATCGGTTCCACCATCGCAAGTTGCAATTCTAGCTGCGGATAACTTTGCAATAAATGGGTTTTTAGTGTCTCGTACGACTGTTTAGCTAGAACATCATATCTTGGTGATACTTCTAACACCGCACTGCCCCGTAACTGACCTTGTAATAACGCATGTTTGGCCAAGTTTAAGGCCATGCCCGATAAGCTGCTTGCCATTACCCAGTCAAACCACATCGTTGGCGTCCATAAACCTTCCGTAGCAATCGGTGCTTTAAACGGCAGAATGGTTGCTGTCGCTGTTGGCTCGGCTTCTACCTTAATCACCTCAACGCTGGGTTCAGGTACAGCAACAGTTTCGGCAACAACTGTTTCCCTGACAAGGATTGGCTCAACAACTGCAACGGGTGTTTGCACAGGCGAGGAAACGCCAAGAACTGGGTCGCTAGTCACGGCAGTGGCAATTGATGGACTTGCAATAGTGGCCATCACTCTAGGAGCAATAGCCTGTAATGAGCTTGGTGCTGATGGATTTACAGATGGCGTCAAACCGACTTTTGCTTGCGCTAGTGCTGCTTTAGCCGAAAAACTGCGATTAGTGGGCGAACCTGAAGGCTGTGTTGGCACAGGTTTAAAGCTCAGCATCCGCAGCAGACACATTTCAAAACCTTGACGCGCACTTAATGCCAACGGCAGATCACGACGGCCATGTAAGGCAATTTGGTAATACAGTTGCACATCTTCAGGGGTCATTGCCTGTGCTATGGCCAAAATGCGCTCACGATCCCCTTCGCTATTTTCGATGGCATCAGGTAGCAATTGTGCCAAAGCAATACGATGCAAGGCACTAATCAATGCCGCTAGTGCACCTTGAAAATCAACACTTTGCTCGGCCAAGGCATTGATAACCTGCAAGACCTCAGCAACATCCGCCCCGTGAACAGCATCCAATACACGAAACACTAAATCACGGTCAATGCTACCGAGCATATCGCGCACTTCAACTTCGCGTAACGCGCCATTACCAAATGCTATCGCTTGATCAGTCAGCGATAAAGCGTCACGCATCGAACCATTGGCAGCACGACCTAGCTCCCACAATGACGCCGTATCATAGTTCACCGTTTCAGCCGCTAATACTTTTTCCAAATGGCCGACAATACGTTCCGGTGACATTGGCTTTAATGAAAATTGCAGGCACCGTGACAATACGGTTACCGGGATTTTTTGCGGATCCGTGGTAGCAAGTAAAAACTTGACGTGTGCTGGTGGTTCTTCCAATGTTTTCAGCAGCGCATTAAATGCGGCTTTCGACAACATGTGCACTTCGTCGATCAAATAGACCTTGTAGCGCCCACGGGTTGGCATGTATTGCGCATTTTCAATAACTTCACGAACATCATCAACACCGGTATTACTGGCGGCATCAATTTCAATTAAATCGATATAACGGCCCTGATTAATTTCTTGGCAGGTTGTACAAATACCACACGGCTCGGGGGTAATCCCCGTTTCACAATTTAGGCACTTAGCAAGAATACGAGCAATAGTCGTTTTACCCACACCGCGTGTGCCAGTAAACAAGTAGGCATGATGCAAACGATTTTGGCTTAAGGCATTGCCTAAAGCGCGAGCCACATGTTCTTGTCCGACTAATTCAGCAAAATTTTTAGGACGATATTTACGTGCGAGAACTTGATAACTCATGCCTGCGTCATACTCATTGAAGAATTAAACTTACATAACTCACACAACAGTTTGTTTTATTTGATATTTTCAAACTCTTTCGCATGTTAAAAATGCCGGAGAACATCAAAAGACAAGCTAGCCGTATCAGTCTAAACTAAATAAAATCACGACCGCAGTCGTATAAGTCATAGTAACGGAAGCCTATTTTCGGCTAAAGTGTTTTGTCTGTTTTGATTTGAGCATACTTTATCAGGACTTAGGCGATTATTTCCTTAACAGTCCTCACTTTTTATAGTTTGAGTGTAATGAAAACCAAAACAATTTTAATTACAGGTGGTGAAAGTGGCGTTGGCGCAGCCACAGCACGGGCACTGGCAGCACAAGGACATCGGGTATTATTTACCTGTCGTAATGCCGAAGATGGCGCGCAACTGTGCCAAGACATTACCACCGCCTTTCCTCGAGCCAGCGTTAAAAACTTGGCGTTGGATCTTGCTTCTTTTTCATCCATTCGTTTATTGGCTGACAAACTGCAACGCGAATACAATCAAATAGATGTCTTAATTAATAATGCCAGCCTTGCCCCACTCACCAAGCAAAAAACCCGCGATGGTTTTGAACTGCAATTTGGTGCCAACTATCTAGGTCACTTTCTCTTTACCCAATTACTGTTAGATATTTTGAATGAATCAGGGCGAGCCCGCATTGTTCATACTTCGTCAATGATGCATTGGTTAGGAGGTATAGATTTTGGCAGTTTTCATGGAGAAAAATTTTACGACCCCATTCGTGCTTATGCACAATCCAAACTTGCCATTTTATTATTTAGTAATGAATTATCACGCCGTTTAAAAAGAACCAAAATCACCAGCAATACCTTTCACCCCGGTGGGACACCGCAAGAAATTTATTTCAATTTACCCCGAGCTGCTTATTTAACGGTAAAGCCATTTTTAGCCGCTCCCGAAGAAGGTGCACGTACAGCGGTATTGTTATCGACCGCACCGCATTTATCAGATAGCACGGGCAAATACTTCAGCAAAGGTGAACAAGCATTAATGTCGCCACGCGCCAAAAACGAAGATTTAGCATTAAAGCTGTATGAAGTCAGTGCAGGTTTATGTCAAGTAGAAGCGTTATAACGGAATTCAGCAGGAGAATGGAGGCAACCCTGTCAGCTCACCCTCGGCACACGCATCACAATTACCGTTGCTACCTTCCGGTCCTGGCGGGGTTCACTGCTTAGCGTTGCGAGGAAACCGACAGAGTCACCATAGCAAGC
>CANBZV010000143.1 GCA_947373945.1 Moraxellaceae bacterium | reverse complement strand
GAGGATGCTGCTAATAAGGATGCTTTACTAGTATCGCAAAACAGCTTTAGCCAATCGTTACGGAATGAGTTAATTAAGAGTCAGGATGTTCAAGAAGGGGATTTACGACAACTAGCGCTTGATCGTGCGCGTATCATGCGGATGCAGTTGGTTGAGAAAAATAAAATCGAAGAGGGTAGGGTGTTCATTCTCGAGCCGGAGGCTAGCAAAATGACAGATAAACAATTGGTGATATCAAAAGTGACGGTCAATGGCGGCTAGGACAAGTCCAAGGCAAAGCGGCCACTTTTTGAAAAGTAAGAAGGGTGGCCTGTTTAAAGGTCTGATTGTTTGACAATCTGTTGGGCGAGAGATGCCTAAAGCATGTTAATATTCATCAGTTAAAAATCTCAAGAATATAGAATTTTCAACGGGTGAGCTATGACCTTTAAAGCAGCGGAAAGTCTGGCCGAGCAAATTGCACGCCATGTAGGGCGGCAAATTGTGACTGGTGATTTGGTTGAGGGAGAGCGCATTCAGGAGTTGAGAGTGGCGAACGAACTTAATGTGAGTCGTGGTTCGGTTCGTGAGGCGTTATTAATATTAGAACGTCGGCATTTGATTAATATTTATCCGCGTCGTGGTGCCGTCGTTGCAGAAATGTCTGCGCAGCAGATTAAAAGTCTATTTGAAATTCTCACCTTATTATTAACCTTAATTGCTCGTCGTGCGGCAGATAATTGGCGTCAAGCTGATGTTGAAGGCTTTACCTCGCTATTAGAGCATTTACAGGGATTAGCCCGAGAAGGTGATATTGAAGGCTTTTATGAAGGCTCATTTGCATTTTTCCGAATGGGGTATCGTTTTGCGATGAATCCATATATAGAAGAAATGTTGGAGGATTTACAACCTGCGCTACAGCGTAGTTATTATTTAGCGTTACATACCAATAAGCGAGAGCTGCAAGAGGCGTATAGTTTCTTTAAGGGTATTTTAGATGCTATTTTGCTGCGTAAAGGTGATCAGGCTGCATTATTAGTAGATGATTTTTGTCGCCATCTCAGTCGATTGGTTTTGGACTCATTGGCAAGAATGAAACAGATTGAGTTGGCATGGGCGCAACGTTCCCGTCGATAAAGTCTTAGCTAAAATCAGGATGATTGGAGAATCAGGAAGTAGATTAAACTTCGTACGATCTGGGTGTTTTAACGAGTTACCGTGATATTTATTCGTTATAAATAGCCAGAAAATAAAATTACCTGCTTATACCCGCAAATAATTAGCTGATAATGTGTTTTTATCGGCTTTTTGTCATGTTTTGTTGCAATTTTCCGCTAGACGGTCTACTTTTTTAGATAGAATTCTTCGGTATTCACCTAATGGACTTAGGTTGTCATTATTGTTGTTGTTGAATCATAAGTGATTTTGGCTAAGGATGGTTTTTACGCACCCCCTAAACTAAATTGTAAGCAGTCATGCGCCTAAAAAGTATTAAATTGGCTGGCTTTAAATCATTTGTGGATGCTACAACAGTTCCCTTTCCGAGTAATTTATCGGCAATTGTGGGGCCGAATGGTTGTGGTAAATCCAATATTATCGACGCCGTTCGTTGGGTAATGGGGGAGTCCTCTGCGCGTTATTTACGCGGAGAGTCAATGGCGGATGTTATTTTTAATGGTTCAAGTGGCCGTAAACCCGTTGGCCAAGCCAGCATAGAATTAATTTTTGATAATACCGCAGGTATTTTAGGTGGCGAATACGCTCAATATGCCGAGATTGCGGTGCGTCGGCAAGTTAATCGCGATGGTAAATCAGATTATTTTTTGAACGGCAGCCGGTGTCGTCGCAAAGATATTACCGATATCTTTTTGGGCACTGGTTTAGGCCCGCGCTCTTACGCCATTATTGAACAGGGTATGATCTCGCGTTTGATTGAAGCGCGTCCGGAAGAATTGCGTGTCTATATAGAAGAAGCAGCGGGTATTTCCCGTTATAAAGAGCGTCGTAAAGAAACAGAAACCCGTCTTTCAAATACCCGCGATAATTTAGCCCGCTTAAACGATATTCGTGATGAATTAACTCGCCAATTATCTCATCTGCAAAAACAGGCTGATGCAGCCGAAAAATACCGCGCCTTAAAAAATGAAGAACGCCAAGCGAAAACCGAGTTGTTTGGCTGGCGTTGGCAAAGTCTGCAACAAGACCTCAGTCAATATGAAGCATTGATTCAACTACAGGCAACCCAACTGGCCGAGGCTTTGAATTCGCAACAGCATTTTGAGTCGGCATTGCTGATTGAGCGTGAGCAGGAAGAGGCGAGTCATCGTGCGTTGCATGAGGCACAAAATCGTGTTTATGGTCTAAAAAACAGTCTCGCACAAACTGAGCAGCAACTGCATTATCAACAGCAACGTCGTGAGCAATTAGTCCAACAGCAACAAGCACTGACAGCTAGGCAGCAGCAGGCATTGCAGGATAGTGAACATGATGGCCAAGAGTTATTGGCACTAGATGAAGAGTTAAATCAATTATTGCCGCAACAAGCCGAAGTTGAAGCGATGTTGGATGAATATAACCAGCGGCTTGAAGGTGCGGAAACAGCACTTTTAACTCAACAAAGTGACTATGAGGCACGTCAGCGCGAAACGGCGCAAACGACGACCCAAGTGCAGTTATGGCAAAGCCGGATTCAGGCGTTAGAACAAACATTATTACGTGCTCAAGAACGGCAACAGCGTTTAGACATCGAGATGAACCAGTTTGCGACCGATGGCTTATTGGATGATGTGGCCATCCAGCAAGAGACATTAGCCGAGTTGGATATTATCTTGCAGGATGAACAGCATAACCTCGAGCAGCTCAGTGTCAGCATTAGTTTGGCAGGTCAACAGTCGCAACAGTTGCAACAAACGCTGCATCAATTAAAAAGCGAGCAACAGCAAGCGCAGGGTCAAGAGTCGGCATTAAAGTCCTTGCAGCAGGCAGCACTGGGTCGTGATAACCAACAGCAAAATCAGTGGTTACAGACCCAAGGCTTGGCACAAAATGCTCGTTTGGCGGAAGTGCTCCAAGTTGAAGCGGGTTTTGAGCCATTAGTGGAAGCAGTGGTTGGCGATGCAATCAAAGCGGTTTTGGTGGATGATTTAGCGGCGATTAATTTAGCCTTTAGTCCCGCTGTTGTTTTATTAGAAACTGCCGACACATCGCTTCAACAAGAAGATGCCCTGATGGGTAAATTACTGTCTGCGACAGGCCGCGAATTGGTCGTTGGTGTTAAATACTGTCAGAGCTTGGCTGAAGCGCTTATTCAACGTCATCAGCTTGTTGCAGGTGAGTCCATTATTAGTCTTGATGGCTATTGGCTGGGTAAACATTGGCTGAAAGTGGTCGGTAAAAAGGCTGAAGACAGTGTGTTAGCTCGTCAAACTATTTTGGCCGCGTTACAACAACAATTAGAACAATTACAGCTTGAAATCGCAGCTGCTCAAGAACAGCAGCAAGTGTTGAATAGTCAGCAACAGCATATGGAGCAAGAGCGTCTGCACGCACAAAGGCAATTATCGGTGCATTTGCAGGAGCGTGGTGTTCAACAAGCTAAATTGGCCAAGTTGCAAGCACAATTGACTCAGACGCAATTGCAGGCACAACGCATTCGGCAAGAGTTGGACGAGCTGGCCCAGCAAGCTGAGATGGATACCGAAACACTGGCTGAAGCCCGTTTAAATCTGGAAACCTATGTGGAGTCTTTGCAGCAGCATCGTTATGCCAGTGAAGACTTACAAGCGCTCCGTGAAGCGACTCGATTAGATGTTAATAATGCCCGTCAGTCGGTGCAGCAAACGCATCAGCGCAGTCATCAATTGGCGTTGCGCCTACAAGCGTTGCAAGGTCGACAATCGGCGCTTCGACAAAGCAAACAGCGCAATGAGCAATATTTGGCTGGATTAGGTCAGCAGCATCATGAAATGCGCGCCAGCATTGAGGCGTTATTAGAACCTATGGCTGAGTTACGGCTATTAATCGAAAGTTATTTGGAAGAGAAGTTGCACGCCGAAACGACGTTGCAAACAGCTGAAGCGACGTTAAAAAACGTGACGCAACATTATCGTCAGCTAGAGCAGCAGCGCCAGCAGTTAACACTAAGTATTGAACCATTACGTCAGCAGTTGGAGTCGAATCGGTTGGCTTGGCAAAATGTCTCGGCTCGCCAAGGCCATGTTTTCGAACAGTTGCAAGAAATTACCACCGATATTGATGGCGTTCTGGCTCAATTGCCACCTGATATTAATGAGCAGGCATGGCAAATCCGTCTGGAACAGTTAGCGGCGAAAATAAGCCGATTAGGTGCCATTAATTTAGCTGCAATTGAAGAATATCAACAACAAGCTGAACGTAAAAATTATTTAGATAATCAGGCGCAAGATTTGGAAGATGCATTAATCAAATTGGAAAGCGCGATTAAGCATATTGATAAAGAAACGCGAACGTTATTTATGGAGACGTTTACGCAAGTCAATGAAGGCTTGCAGCGTTTATTTCCAAAAGTATTTGGTGGCGGTATGGCGTCATTAAATTTAGTGGGTGAAGATACATTAACCAGTGGAGTGAGTATTACTGCACGTCCGCCAGGAAAAAAGAATGCTACTATTCATTTATTATCTGGCGGTGAGAAGGCGCTCACAGCATTGGCATTAGTTTTTGCTATCTTTCAATTAAATCCTGCACCATTTTGTTTATTAGATGAAGTCGATGCACCCCTCGATGACGCTAATGTGGCGAGATTTTGCCGCTTAGTAGAAGAAATGGCACAACAGGTACAGTTTATTTATATCACACATAATAAAATTGCTATGTCGATGGCAAAGCAATTAATGGGCGTCACTATGCACGAACCAGGCGTATCGCGTTTAGTGTCTGTTAACGTTGAGCAAGCTGCAGCTTTAGCCGCTGCATAAAATCAGAGAGTAATGACTATGGAAATTGGAATCTGGGCAGCGGTTGCTGTTGCCCTCGTGGTATTAGCGCGACAACTTTGGGTTATGTCTCAAAGTCGTTCTGTTGATGCCGAAGGACGTGTAGAACCTGAAATTGCCCACGAAAGTGGTGTTGAGGGTATTCCTGTAGTGCCTCGTTCCCAGCGGTGGACGTTGGCACAGGTGGGTTCCGTTGAGCCCATGATGGTAGCTAATGATCTTGAGCAGCCTTTTGCTGCCAATGAGGAGTTAGATACTGTTAAGTTAATTGTACCTGTTGTTGAAAAAGACACCAAAGTAGTCGCGTTGCCAGTACATAAAGCTGAGGTCATTCATGCTGCTGAGGAAGAAGACACGCAGTTTATGGATGACGACTTTATTGACCCTATTGCTATGTCGGTATCACAAAGCAAAGTAGTAGAAGCGCAGGATTATATCATCCTGTACGTGACTGCAGGCCGAGTGCCTTTTGACGGTGAGCGTTTATTAAAGTCGGTGTCGGGCTATAGCTTGCGTTATGGTGAAATGGGCATGTTCCATCGTCATGAGCATCCGAACGGTCATGGTCAAGTATTGTTTAGCATGGCGCGGGTGGATGATGTTGGCGCGTTTGACTTGGAAGCGATGGGCTCAGAGTTTATTTCTGCAGTCACGTTGTTCATGGCTTTACCAAATCAACAGCCATATTTGGCTTATGATATGATGATCGATACGGCAAAACGTTTAGCGCATGAGTTTTCTGGTCAAGTGTTAGACCAAAATCAAAATCCGTTAAATCGCCAACTGATTGAACATTATCGTGAACAAGTTGTAGAGTTTACCCGCCGTCATTTGATGAGCGTGGCTGTTTAAGTTTTTCAATTAGTGTTCCATAGTCAGTCTCACTAATCAAAGAGCGTGTTTTTCACGCTCTTGATGGTTTCTGGCGTCTAGTTTTCATTTCTTGTCGTTCTCTTCATCGTTACATCTTTTCAAATTGCCTTATAAGCAGGTATTGTTGCGCCCAGAATTTAGCTGGCGTAGAGGGTATGGGGTATGACGGTTTCATCAGCATTAACAACGCAAGTCTTGGCATTACGCGCGCAATTACGCCAGCACAATCATTATTATTATGTCCTGGATAATCCTCAAATCAGTGATGCGCAATATGATCAATTATTTCAACAATTAAAAAAAATTGAAGAGCAATATCCTGAGTTACAAAGTCCAGATTCACCGACACAGCGAGTAGGTGGTGAAGCGATTAATGCCTTTCAAACCATTACTCATGCCGTTCCGATGCTGTCATTGGGGAATGCGTTTAACGCCGAAGAATTAAAAGATTTTGAGCGTAAAGTAAAAGAGCGTTTGGATAACGTTAATATGGGTCAATTATCCTATTGTGCAGAATTAAAGCTTGATGGTTTAGCGATCAGTTTGATTTATGAACATGGTTTGTTTAAGCAAGGTGCAACCCGCGGAGATGGCGCAACCGGCGAAGATATTAGTCATAATTTGAAAACCATTCGTAATTTACCGTTGCAACTCAATATAACCAATCCACCAACATTATTAGAGGTCAGAGGCGAAGTATTAATGCCGCGCGCGGGGTTTGATAAATTAAATAATGAAGCCGCGCAAAAAGGTGAAAAGACCTTTGCAAATCCGCGTAATGCCGCTGCAGGTAGTGTGCGTCAGTTGGACCCAACCATTGCTGCCAAACGACCATTGGCGTTTTATGCTTACGCAGTAGCGCAAATTGAAGGTGTCGCTTTGCCTTCAACCCAATACGAAGTATTGCAATGGCTAAAAAGCATGGGCTTTACCATTAGTGATGATGTTCAAGTGGGTGAAGGTTTAGAGTTTGCCGAGCGCTTTTATCAGGATATTGCCCAACGTCGTTCGCAGTTAGCTTACGATATTGATGGTGTCGTTATTAAGGTAAACGAATTA
>CANBZV010000142.1 GCA_947373945.1 Moraxellaceae bacterium | reverse complement strand
TTACCGAACCTAACCATTAGTGAAAGCGTTGAAGAGTCGATGTCGATCAACAACATCAAAAACGGCGCCATTATTATTGCGGGTAGCGGCATGTGTACTGGCGGCCGAATTCGCCATCATTTTAAGCATCGCTTATGGCACACTAATACGCACATCGTTTTTGTTGGTTTTCAAGCTAAAGGGACTTTAGGACGTATTTTAGTAGATGGCGTCAAACACGTGAAAATGTTTGGCCAAGACATTATTGTTAAAGCGCAAATTCATACTTTAGGTGGTTTTTCTGCGCACGCGGGACAACAGGACTTGCTCAACTGGGCGGCTCACTTCAAACCTAAACCGCATGTATGCTTGGTACATGGAGAATTGAAAACGATAGAAATATTGCGCGATGCCTTAGCCAGCACCCACGATATTCAGGCTGATATTCCTGAGCCAATGTCGACGATTTTGTTTTAAACAATTCCCTCTAGCTCCCCTTTAGCCAAAGGGGAGAACCTCGCTACCGTTGGCGGATGCTTCGGCCAAGGCACAAACAATTGACTGTCCTATTCTTGAGCCAAAAACTCCGCTACGACCTTAGCCACGCCATACACATTATCATCAACGTGCAAATGATGGCCACCAGCCAACTTTACCAGCGTTAAGTTAGGATGCGCAGCGACTCGAGCAGCATAATCTTCGGCGTTAAACGGCAAGGTTTGTTCGGCCATAATCAACAGTGTCGGCGCTGTAATCGCTGCGAGGTAGGCACGAACTTGCGCTTCGCTAATACGAGACGGGGAGCTTAAACGCAAACGTTTATCCGCCGTCCATAATAAACCGCCATCGACGACACGTGTCCCGCGCGCGCATAACAACCGCGCTGCCGCTTCGCCTACCGGCAATAAACCATTCATGCGGGCTTGTACGGCAATCGCCATTGTCGCAATGACTCTGGGCGGCTTATCGACCACGTCTTGCCACTCCAATAACGCCGTGCGCAAATATTTGACCGCCTCTTCGGGCTTACCGGTGTACGGGCCAAGCCCTTCAATCATCACTAATTTTTTTACGCGCTCAGGCAAGGCACTACTGAACAAGGACGCCACGCCTGCCCCCATCGAATGCCCCATCACGGTAAACTGCTGCCAACCTAACTGGTTGACGACTGACAACACATCATCAACATGATCAAGAATATGGTAACGCGTACCCGCAGCACGATGGTCACTACGACCATGACCAGCAAAATCCAGCGCGACGATATAAAAATCACTGAGTAGCGGCGCCAACAAATCGAAGGTCGCTGCATTGTCTAGCCAGCCATGCAACGCTAGTAATGGTGGTTTGCTCGGGTCATGCCAGCAGCGCGCGGCCATCGTGCGGCCATTAACGCTAAAGGTTCGTTCAGAAGGCGAGATCATCAGTGCTTTAACCAAAGAAAGGTATGTCAGAGGGACTTAAGGCGCAATCTCTGCGCCCTAAACAGAGGCTATTACAGGCTTTTCTTGGCTAATTTAGTCAAGCCGCGTTTAATACCTTGACCCAAACCTACTTTTAATACTGGGCCGAGTAATGGCACGACGCCCTTAAAGGTGATCGTGTAATGCAAACGTGTACCACCATTATAAGACTCAAATAACATCACCCCTAAATGCTCTTTAATCGGAGCCATTTTGCTGGTGACTGTATATTCAATGAGCTTGTTAGCTTGGAATTGCGTCACGGTTTCTTCAACAGGCAACAACGGAAAGGCACTCAGTTTACGTACTGAACCCACACCATTAACATCACCTTGACCATCTTTAATACGAGTGACGGTGAAGGGAAAGAAAATCTCGCCTAAATTGTTATGGTCGCCAATCCAGTTAAAAATCTTTTCGACAGGCTGAGGAAAATCATGGACGATTTCGATACGTTGCAACTTCATCATTCACACTCCTAAGAGACTTTTTCGACGGTTAAAATCATGTCATGGATCGCCGTAACACGCACTTGTGTGCCCACAGGCAGATCTTCGCCGGTGACTTGCCACCAACTATCATCAATATTAATACGGCCAGCGCCATGAGTAATTGGCTCTACTAACACCGCTTGCCGATTCATTAAGTGCCCCAAACGATTATTGAGCTTGCTCGCCGCATCATGGTTGTGCGCGTGTACAGGTCGCAACTTTTTCCATACCACCAGAGCAATAATACTGAGAACCGCAAAACTTACCCATTGCGTTAAATAGTCGGTTGTCAGCCACGCTATTGCCGTAGTAATTAATGCGGCAACAGCGACGGCTAAAAAGAAAAACGTCCCTGACAGCATTTCAATAATCAGTAAGATAAAACCAAACGCTGCCCACCACAAATAGGGTTCTTGCCACATCATCGTTACCTCATGCACCGCTATTTATTAAATAATGGCGCGGGACTATGGCCTGCTGCTTTTGGGGCATGACCACGCATCTCACCCACCAAATCGCTAATACCAGCAATAGAGCCAATAACCCCTGACGCTTCTAAAGGCATCAAGATCAATTTACTGTTAGGGCTTTTCGCTATTTCCCCCAACGCTTCAATATATTTTTGCGCCACGAAATAATTAACAGCATTGATATCGCCCTGAGCAATCGCCTGAGAAACCACTAACGTTGCTTGCGCCTCGGCTTGAGCTTGCCGCTCACGGGCTTCAGACTCCAAAAACGCCGCTTGCCGCGCACCTTCCGCTTTTAGAATTTGCGCTTGCTTTTCGCCTTCGGCTTTTAAAATATCAGCTTGACGATGGCCTTCGGCATCGAGAATCTGGGCGCGTTTAGTCCGTTCAGCCTTCATTTGCGAGGCCATCGCTTCGACCAAATCATGAGACGGCGTAATATCTTTAATTTCAATACGGGTGATTTTAATACCCCAAGGACTCGTGGCTTGGTCGATGGTATTTAATAATTGGGAGTTAATTTGATCGCGTTGCGACAGCATACTGTCCAGCTCCAACGAGCCAATGACGGTACGGATATTGGTCATGGTTAAATTACGAATAGCATATTCGAGATTGCTGACTTCATAAGCCGCTTGTGCTGCTTTGATAATTTGATAGAAGCACACGGCATCAATGGTTACCATCGCATTATCACGCGAAATCACTTGCTGTGGCGGCACATCCAGCACTTGCTCCATGACATTGAGTTTGGCACCAATGCGTTCCACAAAGGGCAGTAAAAAATGCAACCCAGGCTGCAAGGTTTTGGTATAACGACCAAAAGACTCCACCGTGTATTCAAAACCCTGAGGCACTTGCTGGATGGCTTTAAAGGCGACCACAAAGACAAAACCGACAAACGCCAAGACAAAGAAACTACCCATATATACTCCTACGCCACATCATCATGTTGTGATGACCTCATCTTGTACTAGCTTTAGCCTCAATCAGCAAGTGCTCACCTAAACCTTAGCCCCATTCGCGGCCAAAAAAAAGACCTCACTAGGAGGTCTTTTTTGTGCAGCCATTTATTCTATATAGGTGAAGTCAAGAGCCCCACTTCCTTCACGATAGTAAGGAAGTTGCACCATCCGCGCCAAACCCAACATGCTGGTATAAGGCGCACTACGTTGAACAAAGTTAATTGCCCAAGACGGAATAACCCCACCCGGATCAATATAACCTTCCGCTTCTAGATGCGTTGTATTTTTATCTATGGGCGTAAACTTAACGACATAATCCTGTGACTGCACCCGTGTTCGGCCGGGTTGCGGCGGCATGAACGTCGGTGCAGCATTACACTTCAGCGCCATATAACCTTTTTTGGCGTTAAACGGCTCGACAATTACATGGACGATAGTATCGCGGTCAGGGATGGTGAGTGGCGCATTAAATACTTGGTAGTAATAATACTCACGATCAGATACTTTCTTTAACAAACGCGATTCTTTGGTTTCCCAAAACCAGCGTTTAATATTTTCGACATCAAAATGAACGCGAGCCAACGTTTCTAGATTGGCATCAACAACCATATCCACTTTAAAGGAACGAATGTTTTTACCTTCTTCCTGTTTGGCCCACGTCGTAATTTGTTTTAAACGATCCTTTTTGATTTGTATCCATTCGTTTTTACGCTTGCTGTCGGCACGCAACTCATCAACATCATCCCCAGCTGCTGCATAACTAATGACAGGGGACAGGGCTGTACCCACTGCAAAGACCAAGATAGATATTTTTTTTAGCATAATCACTCCACGCTTATTAGCGCTCTTATTATTTATAAAGTCACGCCAAGTTTTTATTGCTTCTTGCTGATACCAAGAGCCTTGATGGAGGTCTTGTAAAAGTTCCTGTTCGAGCCCCCGACAATAAGCCAAATTTTCTTTTTGCTCAAGCCTAACGATAAAACTACAGATAATGCTTAAGTCTGGCTCTCGACTTTTTCGTAGGGAAGCGGGTAAACAATAAACGGTACTCGTCCATTAGCCCATAAAAAAAGCTCATGTTTTAATAACATGAGCTTTTTATGTTTCGTCGCATCACAACGAAAAGCCTTAGCTAATCGCTATTATTCGCTAATTTCAAAAGGAGATGGCTCGCTTGATGCATTGTAGGTAGCCATTGACACCCGGCGTTGCAAACCCAGCATGGTTGAATACGGAGCATTGCGCTGAACAAAGTTCATCGCCCATGTTGGAGCAATGCCACCTGGATCAACAAAACCTTCAGCTTCCAAATGCACTTTTTCTTTACCAATTGGGGTAAATTTAACTTCCATATCTTGAGCTTGCACACGGACCAGATTGGCCTGTGTTGGCAAATAATCTGGCACAGCATGGATAGTCAGCCCCATATAGCCTCTTTTCGCGGTGTACGGCTCAACAACAGCATGCAGAATGGCATCGCGGTCAGGCATGGTGACCGGCGCATTGTATTGCATATAGTAGTAATACTCGGTACTAGACACCTTCTTCAACAAACGTGAATCAAGCGTTTCCCAAAACCAGTGTTTAATATTGTCGACATCAAAATGGACGCGGGCAACGGTTTCTAACGAACCATCAATCATGGCATCAATTTTGAAGTGAATTCGCTTACCATCCCCTTCACGGGTATAGGTTTTAATTTGACGTGTTGTATCGTTTTTAACTAATTGCCATTCGCTTTTATTAACCTGAGGGCGTAGCTCTTTTAAATCACCTTCAGCAGCATAAGTCACAGGCACAACGGCAATTGCGGCTAATAACGACAAGGCAATGGTTGATATTTTTTTATTCATGACGATGGCTCCTCCATTTGCTAGGAATATCTCAACAGCAAGATATCTTGTTAGCGAAAAATGGCTTGTTTGTAGAGCGTAAGGTACGTTTTAGCCCCTGCAAATACTGCCAACTTCCTCACAAAACCTTAGCGCATCCTTAACAAAAAACCAGTCATTTGTTTCAAAATGTATTTGGAGGATTTCTAGCCAACGCAAGTGACACCATCGTGCTAAGTTAATGACTTCAAAGGAATTTTTCTCAAGCAAACACCGCCACCGTTTGTCGGCTAATCGCTACCAGCTGGCCGCTTTTGCTCCACAATTTAGCGCCGATATGGGCGTAGCCATCAGATGACGCATCAGCCTCGGCTAAGTACTGCCACCAATCAGAAATTTCACTATCGATAGTGTTAGCTAAGAACTCTATAGTCCACGTTAGCGTACTAATCGGCGCAATAATATTGAACATTTGCAGTACTGACGGCGGCCAAGAATCGACCAAGGCCAACAAGTGGCTGATTTGACTTTGACCGGTTTCAGCATTAAAACGCACCCAACCACCCATCGTGCTACTGTGATTGGCACTAAATGGTAAGGAGCCGACCGCCCAATGCAAATCAAAATGACGCGTAAACTCGGGCACGACATTGGGAATATAGGGCAATGGCACACTTGCCTCGGGGGTTTTGAACACAGGCGCGACATCGGGCGCAACAATGACCGTTGATGCTCTGCTGGCACCAAAACTCGCCAACATCAGCGCCACGACTTCGCCATGTTGTAACATCCGGCTTTCAGCCTGAATTACCGACTTACCACGACGCACGACACGCGACTCTAAGGTCACTGCGCCCACTGTCACAGGCGCAACAAACGACATCGTCAATGATCGCAATGGCTGCTCTGAGGCGACAACATTGTGCACATGCTGATAGAGCAAGGCGGCAATCACCCCACCAAACGTTGCCCGTCCCTGCCCCCAACTTGGCAAAATATCTACCGCATCAGACACACTAGCTTGAGCCATCATCGTTGAAAAAGACATGATCATCACTCTCATGGATTAATTTTGACAATGTCAAGATATCATGAACCAACGAAAAAACACGTCTGATTTGTGAACGCTCAGGTCATTCTTTTTTATTTAACTGTTGTCGTTGCTGTTGATAGTCTTGATAGTCTGGCTGCTGTTGAATACAACGATTACGTTCGTTAATATCACGAATATCCTCGCAGTGCAGAATCGCGCTTTGCTTAACGCCTTCATACCAAGCCCGTGTAGTACAGCCTGTCGATAGCGCCGCTACGACGAGCATTAAGCACAAGAAAACTTTAGTCATCTCACAATAATCCTTTTAAAACCGGCCAGACATTTTGCACTAATTTATCTTGCGCCAGCGCATTAGGATGGATGTTATCTGCTTGCATCAATGTTTCCTTGCCTGCGACGCCGTCAAGAAAGAAGGGAATAAACGGCACTTTTTCATTATGCGCCACGGAGACAAAGCTTGACTCAAAGGCTTGGTTATACGCTTTGCCATAATTGGGCGGGATTTTCATACCCAGTAATAACACTTTCACTTTTTGCTGTTTCGCTTGCTTAATCATTGTTGCCAAATTTTGCGTCATCAGTGTCGGTGGCTGGCCACGTAAACCATCATTACCGCCGAGTTCCAAAATCAAAATATCGGG
>CANBZV010000141.1 GCA_947373945.1 Moraxellaceae bacterium | reverse complement strand
TTCTGGTTTCAACGACTGCTTCTGCAGCCATTACTGGCTGCTCAACAGCTACTTCACCTAGTTCAATAGGGTCATTTGTTGCTGTAGTAAAACTAAGCGTTTGATCTAAATCAACAGTTACGCTATCCGCTGCAGGGACTACTTCCTCTACATCAGTAACCGCCTCTGTATTTACCGTCTCTAATAACTCTTTGGGAATAGCCATATTAACCAAGGTAGCATTATTGTCTACCTCATCAAGCTGAGCCGTTGATAGCGCATCATCTGAAAGTGCTGGCATAATCAGCGTTTTCTGACTTTCAGAGCTTGGTTTATGGACAAAACTCATGTCGCCCAATAACGCTTCTGCATCAAATGTGAGCGTACTATTAAAGACATCGTCATGATCATTGACGGGCTGATCAACTGGTTCCGGCAGGTCTAGCGCAGGTAAATTTAATAGTGTTTTACCTTCATCAATAAAGGTATCTTTAGCCAATGGGATATTTAACGCTGGCATAGATATTTGCGTTTTATCCTGATCAACATCAACGGGTTCCGGCAATACAACGGCAGGCATATTTACAACCGTTTTATCTAACTCTGGTGCAACTGCTTCGTCGAACACGACTTCGGGTAGTGCTCTTTCTTCCTCGGACTTAGACTCGGCACGTCTGACAACACGTTCTGGAGGCGGCAGCAGCACGAGACCAAAACCTAGTTTTTCTAATGATTGAGCGGCTAAATCAAGCAAGTTGTTATTTTGATGATGATTCGCGACACGCTCTAAATAATATTCTACGGATGAAATAATATCTGCCAACGTATCCATTTCGGACCAACTAGGGCGATATTCATCATTTAGCAAATACTGTTGAATGTATTCAGAAAGTCTCGATAAAATCTGCGCCGGACGAGTCAAATCCAGCATAGTTAGCCCGCCACGCACAGCAGCTAACAAACTCGGTAAATCCGCCAAGCGCTCAGCATTCCATTGAGAACTGATGTACTCAACAATACACTCTTTGGCTTTTTCTAACGCTGTTCTTGATTCTCTGAGTACGGCACCTTGGGCAGCCGACACCTGATCAATCATTGCATTGCCGCCGAAACTTTCTGACGAGGCAAAAGAAGATTGATCTTTAAGGACTTGCTGCAGGCTAGACTCAACCTCAATCAGATTACTGGCAACAACCAATAATGCCCCTTCAGGCAATACGCCCAAGCTCACAGCTTTACTAAGAGTTTTTGCTTGATCTGCAATATTCTTTTGCAATGCTTGGAAACCCAAAACTTGTAGGGCACCAGCTACTTGTTTAAGTATTGGCAATAATGGCTGTAATGACTGAACATTAGGGTGGTCAGTATACGTGAGATCATCAATGGCTTCTTTAACATGGGCCAACTCATCACTGACGCCTTGAATGACCGATTGCATTGCCTGGCGGTCCGGAGCTGCCAGTTTCTCTTTTTCCGCTTCAACCACCTCAAATGTAGGCAGTGCCTCTTCTAAACGATACAAAGCACGCATCGCGACAATTCTGTAGCTCGTACCGCGACTTTTGGCGACATAATAAAGGATGTTTTTCAACAGCTCTAATGAAGGGCTATGCTGAGGATAGGCAATAAATTTATGCAGTTCCTGCTCGATTTTAGCAAGTACAGTTTTAATGGGCGGCGTTAGCGGAATGCTGTTTAGCATTAGCCCTTCAATTAACGCAGACGCAACCTGCCATAAGGCTAGTAACGCTTTCTGACCTATAAACATACTCAGTTTTTCACAAACAAAGAGTAAATGCTCATAGTTTTGCAAAACATTTTGCTGGCGAATAACACCTAACAAGCTATGTTGATAACCATGACGTAATGTCTTTAATACATCAGGTAAAGGCTGAACACCTGACTGCCCCAAGATTGCGAAAACACGAGTAAAGTCTGGTTTAAATAATGTCAACTCTGATAACGGCGTTTCATCATGGGCAATTCTTAGCGCATTGATTGTTGTAAGCAAAACAAAAGGCGTATCACGTTTAACAACCTGTAAACGCTCTAGATATGCAGGCAACTGCAATATTGACTCAATCAAAGCCTGATAAGCTTGCGGAATATTGGCAACCTTATTATTGACTAACGACAGGCACAATTTCTCCATTTCCTCGGCTAACAAGGCGGCACCATAAAACTCAACCATTTGTAATGTGCCGAATATTTGATGCAAATAAGCTAAGCAAAAGCGTAATTTAGCCGCATCTTCAGGATTAGCAATATATGCCTCTAATGCCTGTTGAGCTTGCTTTAAGGTTTCTTGTATTTCGCTCTTTACCCAGTCTAAAGCGAGAAAATTATGACTATCACTCATCTTTCTACCCCCCCTTGGGGACTTGATGCTTTTTTATTACTATCTAGATACTTAGGCAACACGCCGAAAAGCCAAAGTATCGGGATAATCGATGCGTTCTAACAAAGGATGCTGCCAATCCATGATTTCACCAACACCTAACACTAGAATACCGCCTAGTTGTAAGCGTGACGCAAGATTGGAAACGACATCGCGTTTACGAAAACGGCGAAAATAAATTAGTACATTTTGACAAAATATGACATCCATATCGGAGAAAGGCGCTTTTTCTAAGTCCATTAGATTTAGCTGAGCAAATGCAATACGAGACTTTAATTGCTGACTCACCTGCCAATCCCGGTGATTTGGCAATATCTGAAAGTACTGTTGTTTTAACGAATCAGGAATGCCATGCAACTTGCGTTCATTATAGACACCCTGTCTAGCCTTTATAAGTGTAGGTAAACTAATATCGGTCGCGGTAATGCCATAAAACACATCTTTGCGGTGAGCAGAGTGTAGCAAGTCCTCTACCAACAAAGCCAAGGAGTAAGGCTCTTCACCAGTGGAACAACCCGCGCTCCAAACATTTAACTCATGCCTTGCTGAATTAGTAAGGAGTAGTTTTAAGTGTTTTTCAACTAAGGCATAAGAACTAGCATGCCTAAAGAAGGAGGTTTCTTGCACTGCTAACCGATCAACCAAGACCACCCACTCTCTTTCACCACTGACGCCACTCATGACCTGCTCATAATAAACATCATAATCATCAATGGTGATTTCACGCATCCGTGTTGAAAGAGCCACTTCCAAAAAGGGACGACGGGTTTGAGTAAACATCATCCCCGTCCTAGCCTCTATGAGCGCACGCCATAACTCAAACTGTTCATCAGAGATAGGCGTTACTGGCTTGATACCCCAATCTGCTAATGCCACGCCACTTACCCCTATTACTTATAACCAACCTAAAAATGGCCATTAAGCATAATCTGGTAATTTGAAGCCCGCTACAGAGAGACGCAATTCAGCAGCCATCTCTGCCAAGTTACCAATCGAACGCGCTGTCGCAATAGTACCCGCAGTTGTTTGCGTAGTAATTTCTTGAATAACGTTCATGGTATTAGAGATATGACCAGCTGACGCAGCTTGCTGACGAGCAGCGTTGGAAATATTCTGAATCAAATCCGCCAAGTTACGGGAAACGCTTTGAATCTCTTCAAGTGCTACACCCGCGTCTTGTGCTAAACGCGCACCGCGGACAACTTCTGAAGTGGTTTGTTCCATAGAAATAACCGCTTCGTTAGTGTCGGATTGAATCGTTTTAACCAATTGTTCAATCTGTTTAGTAGCCGAAGCAGAACGTTCAGCGAGACGTTGTACTTCGTCAGCAACCACCGCGAAACCACGACCCGCTTCACCCGCCATCGACGCTTGAATCGCCGCGTTTAACGCGAGAATGTTCGTTTGGTCGGCAATATCGTTAATCAGAGAAACGATATCACCAATCTCTTGTGAAGACTCACCCAAACGCTTAATACGTTTAGAGGTTTCTTGAATCTGCTCACGAATCGTATCCATACCCTCGATACTACGTTGCACCACATCCGCCCCTTTATGAGCGATGGCTACAGATCTATCCGCAACGACGGCTGATTCGGCAGCGTTCGCAGACACTTGGTCAATAGAGACGGCCATTTCGTTAACCGCAGCAGAAGCACCGGCAATTTCTTGCGCTTGGTGTTCAGATGCTTCAGCTAAGTGCATCGCTGTTGATTGCGTTTCCTGAGCAGCGGCAGATACTTGCACCGCAGTCTGGTTAATGGTGGATACCAACTGACGCAACTGGTCAATGGAGTAGTTAATAGAGTCAGCGATCGCACCGGTGAAGTCTTCGGATACCGTCGCTTGTACAGTCAAATCACCATCAGCCAAGTCACCCAACTCATCAAGCAACCGTAAAATAGCTGATTGGTTACGTTGATTTTCCAATTCAACCGACTCAGCACGTTGGCGGTCAGCATCAGCTTCTGTTTGCGCACGTTCTTTATCTTGACGAGCACGAACACGGATAAAGCCGAACAGAGAAATCAATGTTGCTGCTAATGACAATACGCCAATTACAGTTGCCGCAATGGCATTCGCTTCTTCATCTACTACAGCAGTAAGTTTGGTTAGCGTTGACAATAACTCTGGTGAGTCACGGAAAATAGCTGCAGAAGCTTCACGCACCTGAAATAACTCTGGAGATGACTGCAAAATTTCATTTGCACCTTGCTGCACCGAGCTTTGGAACAACTTGCTAACGGCAGTTAATGACGCTCTTGCTTTCTCATTTTTAAGAGGAGCCAAGCCTTGATCAGCATCACCATTCAACAAACCAACCAATGTCTGGCCAAAGGTTTCTGAGTCGCGACCGAAGTCGTCAGCAGCCATAACCGCATTTTCATCACCATTCAACACGCTACTTACTGAACGTAAAATACGTTCCGCTAGTACCGATTGTTGTTTAGCGACAACTACTTGAGAGGCTGTAGAACCAGATTCAACCATTGCATCAACGATAGCATCATTTTCAGCCTGTAACTCAGGCACAGCATCAGCAATACCAGCAACCAAATCATGCAAGTTACTAACGGTTTTCTCGCCCGCGCTTACTGCCTGAATATTTTTGGAGACCCGCTCCCAAATTACCTGTACAGCTTTTGTGTCTTGATATGAGTCGTCATGCAATACTTTGAGTGACTTCCAGCGACGCTCAAACTCTTTGGCTGCTTTATTTAGCGAATCGAAAGCCTGCTGGTTACCTGAAGCCGCTTCAGTCGCATTTTTTGCAATATCTTGAGAAAGCACACGCAGTTCAGAGGCATGCTGAATCATTTGACGGCCGTTCGAACTCTTTTTTGCCACAATAACAAAAGAGCCAGCTGTTAATAAGATGAAGATAATAAATGCCAACAAGAAGCGCGTAGCATCCGGCGTATCCGCAATGGAACGCCAGAAGTTACGACTAAACATTGTCTTAAATGTATTTTTAGACAACAGGCCAGTAAAGTTAATCCCTTGAAGAGACTTGCGCACATTTTGCAATGGTGATTTCATAGTGGACGGATCTCCCCTAAACCTGTTTTTATTTTCTTTAAACTCATACAATCCTCATTTAAGCCACAGCAGCTTTAAGGAACCGCGAGTCTTCAATCAAACGACTGAGCAGCAACACATACCATGTGTGCCCCTCTCGAATAAACGCTCCCTGAATAAAAGGAGCAACCTCAGAAAACGGCACTTTGACATCCAAAACATAGTCAGCCGTATTGAAATGCTGCATACCTAGCACATCGTCTACAATCAAACCTGAAAATATATCTTGGTAGTCTATTACCAGCACACGACGCTTATGCTCCTGCACATGTGGCTTACGCCCCATAAATAGCAGCATATCTGTGATTGGTAATAAGCGACCCCGAACATTTGCCAAGCCACGCATCCATGGCTCAACCCCCGGAATCATTGTAAATCTAGGGACTTTTAAAATTTCAGCAACTTCGCCAATGGGTGCTAGAAAACGCTCACCCGAAAGGACAAAACCAACACCCGTCCATGCATTTTCACCCTGCCCTAGCAAACCTAGGCCACGCTTTTTCGAGCGTTCTGCGATTTCAAGAAGTTTAATAAATCCTTTGGCCGCCATAGTACTTGCTCTACTTGCCTGGTATTAAATTACTAATCACATTCATTAGCAGTGCTTCATCTACTGGCTTGGTAAGGTAATCGCTTGCACCCTGCCTTTTACCCCAGACCCGATCCGTCTCTTGATCCTTTGTTGTTACAATCACAACTGGAATATGGGAGGTATCAGCACCTTTAGTAATTTGACGCGTCGCCTGAAAACCATTAATCCCTGGCATTACCACATCCATTAACACCAAATCGGGCAACTCTGCGCGCGCAACAGCCACCCCATCAGCACCATTAGTTGCTTCTAATGCCACATGACCATTACGCTCCAATATCTCTTTAAAGCGATACGTCTCTGTTGGCGAGTCATCTACGATTAAAATACGAGCCATGCTGCCCTCATTCTTATTGCTATTGTCAGGCTACACCTAGGACTTTACATACTGACGAATAGCACTAAATAACTCTTCTTTACTAAAAGGCTTAGTTAAATATTCGTCAGAACCTACAATACGACCCTTCGCTTTATCAAATAAGCCATCTTTACTGGACAACATAATGACGGGTGTCGATTTAAAAGCGGAGTTGTTTTTAATTAATGCGCATGTCTGATAGCCATCCAGACGCGGCATCATAATATCAACAAATATGATGTCTGGATTGGTATCAGCAATTTTTGCCAAGGCATCAAAACCATCCATTGCGGTAATGACCGTGCAACCGGCTTTTTGCAATAACGTTTCTGCGGTACGGCGAATAGTCTTTGAGTCATCAATAACCATGACTTTTAAGCCGTCAAAATTTTCTTCCATCGGAGTCGCCTTCCTATTATGTGGCCATTTAGCCAATTGTGGAGTTCGGAAAGTTAAACCAAACACCCCCGCTTATCATGCGTTTTTGGGGGGCTT
>CANBZV010000140.1 GCA_947373945.1 Moraxellaceae bacterium | reverse complement strand
CGTCGCTGAATACCGTTTGATTGGTTATGAGAATCGCCAACTTAATCGTGAAGACTTTAATAACGATAAAGTCGATGCTGGCGATGTTGGTGCTGGAAAAAGTGTTACCGCCATTTATGAAATTACGCCCAAATCAGCCACGCCAGCGGTTGATCCCTTACGCTATCAAGCATCACAAGCGATGATAGACGTAAAAAAAGCTAACGACAGTCAAGAATTGGCGTTTCTGAAAATTCGCTACAAAAAACCCGAAGGCACAAAAAGCATCTTGTTGACGCAAGCGATTGCCAAACCCAGTGTTATTACTCCATTTAACAAGTCCAGTGAAACACAACGTTTTGCTACTGCCGTGGCCGGATTTGGTCAACTGTTAAGACAGTCGTCGCAAGTCAGTACCTTAAGTTATGCTCAAGTCGTGCACATCGCGCAACAAGCCAAAGGGGATGATAGTACGGGCAGTAAAGCCGAGTTTATTCAGCTCGTGAAAAATGCCGAGTTGTTGGCCGGAAAAAAAGAAACGGTTGCGCAAGAGTAGGGAGTTGCTAGGGGCGAATGGATTCGCCTCTACACGGAGCCCAATAAACTTGTTACATTCCTGAGTGTTTATAACGGATGGCCAAATTACCAATGCCCATACAGATGGATGATAATGACAGCGACGAAAACCTGATGCTTGCCTATCAAGCTGGTAATCAGCAAGCATTTGCGCGGCTGTATCAGCGTTATCGACAGCCGTTATTTGCCTATTTAGTAAAAACATTGGGACAAAAAAGCCAAGCTGAAGAGGTCTATCAAGACATTTGGCTGTCATTGATTCGTCAACGTCAGCGCTACACGGTTACCGCCAGTTTTAGAACTTATATCTTTTGTATTGCCCATTCGCGGGTGTTGGATTTTTATCGTCAACAGGGCAAATTAGCCAGTAATGACTCTTTAGAGGATGATTTGGAGGTGGCTGCTTGCGCCTCTTATGAGCCGCAATCCCAGTTAGAAGAACAGAGGTTATTAGAGCGCCTGCAATTTTGCCTGAAACAGCTACCCGATGAGCAACGCGCAGTGATGGTTTTAAAATTAGAATCAGAGTTAACGTTGCAAACGATTGCCGAACAATTGAATGTCGCGTTCGAGGCGTTAAAAAGCCGCTTTCGTTATGCCCAAGCCAAATTACAACGTTGTTTGGGAGGTGAGTCGTGAACAATCAAGATGACTTGCACGATGATTTGGATCCCCGACTACAGCGCTTGTATCAACAGTTACCGAAAGAACAACCGAGTGCGGAACTGGATGCAAAAATTTTGGCAGCTGCAAACGCCGCCAAAAATACATCACGTCGATGGCAAACGCCATTGGCACTGGCTGCCAGTGTCGTGATGGTGAGTAGTTTGGTCTTGTACTTGCGGCAGGAAAATTCATCCGTTTTTGAGCAAGTGGTCAGTGTTAGACAGCCAACAGCTCAGTCAGCGCCAGAAATGCCTAAGTATGAGTCTACGCCGGCTGATATAGCCCAACCTACGGTTAGCAATACCCCTGTTACTCGATTAGCGGATAACAAGGCCAGTGTTCATCGGCAAAAAAATACGGTTGCACCTCAAGAGTCATCAATGGCGAGCGCAGATGCGCTATCGGCACAGTCCGAGAAAAAAATAGCGATTGCCAATGATGTTGAGCAATTGTCTAAAGCGAAAGCAGCGGCTAGCTCAGAGCAAGAGTCAAGATTGGCTAATGCAGTCACTGTGGCGACCGCCGTCCCAGCCCCACAAAGTCAGCCACATGCTGACGTTGCTGAACCAAATGATATGACCAGCGCAGGTGGGCAATCAGCGACAGCTGAAGTCGATAAACTGGCTAAGCCAAGTTCCGCGTCCGCTGAGGCAAGAGCACCTATGGCTGCCGCACCGATGACTAGCACAGGTTCGTTGGCTGGTTTGGCCATGCCCGCAGCTAAACAACGCACCAAACGAGACGCAGCTTCGACGAAGATCAATGCCGACGACATCAGCGCACCTGTACTAGCAATCGAAGGGGTGGCGATGGGCATGAGTCGAGAACAGTTAGTGGCGCAAGGTTTAACCTGTTATGTCGATGTTTGTCATCTGGATGTGAATCAGCCGCAGCAACTGAGCTATTGGGGTATACCCAGCGCAAATGCGCATTTAACGGCGTTTTTGAGTCGTAACGTCGTCACCCAATTGGTGCTGCAACAAAAAAACGTCAGCGTTGAGAGTGTTAAAGCGAGCTTATTAACGGTAGGACAAGAAAGCCAGCAATCGTGTCGAGAAGAGCAAGGCGCTTTATTAATGGCGCGGCAGTTAGGCGCGAATCTGTTTAATCTGCGCTCAACGGGTATGGGTTTGAGTTTGGCTATTTGCTCGTTTAGCGAAATAGCGAAATAGCGAAATATAGTCTGAAAACAAGCGAACATAAAAAAAGCCAGCGATAAGCTGGCTTTTTTAGATTTGGTGATCCCACCGGGAATCGAACCCGGGCTACCGCCGTGAAAGGGCGATGTCCTAACCGCTAGACGATGGGACCGTATCTGAGGACGCGAATTCTAAAGATGTCAGTTTGAGCTGTCAACACTTTTTAGCGCTTGCCACTGCTTTTGCCATTCTGATTGCTCATTTTTTGACAAACCACCTAAACACTCGATCGCTTGGCGCAAACGAGCAAAGGTTAAATCAGCCCCTAAAATGCCCATCGCTTCCATTACTGGCGTGCTGGATGGACTGCCTGCAATGGCGACAAAGAATGGAAACATGAAATCACGCAGTTTATAACCCATAGCGGCGCTGAGCTGACTGAGCAATAAACTGATTTGGTTATGATCCCAAACGCGCAACTGTTCAAAATCCCATAGCGCATATTGCAAAATGCGGCGCACTTCATCAGGCGTCAGTTTTTTATGCGTGAATTTTTCGGCCGTAACATTAACCGTGCCTGCCAAAAAGAAAGCGGCCCAGTTTACGGCTTCCGATAATGTCTGAATGCGCGGCTGAATTTGTTTTGCCACTTGGCTTAAATACTCAGGGTTAATTGCCCATTGCTGAAAAGCGTGCATAAAATCGGGTAATGCCATTTCTTTTAGCCATTGGCCATTGAGCCAACTCAACTTCTCAACATCAAAAGTAGGGCCGCCTAACGATACGCGGTTGATGTCGAACTGGCTGATCATATCGGCCAGCGAGAATTTTTCCCGATCATCAGGCATCGACCAGCCCATACGGCCTAAATAATTCAATACCGCTTGCGGTAAATAACCCATACGCTGATAGTAGGTAATACTGGTGGGATTTTTACGTTTACTCAGTTTGCTTTTATCTGGGTTACGCAATAATGGCATATGGCAGAACGTCGGCGCTTGCCAGCCAAAATATTTATACAACAGCAAATGTTTAGGTGCGGAGTTAATCCATTCTTCACCACGAATCACATGGGTAATCGCCATTAAATGGTCATCAACGACATTGGCTAAATGGTAGGTCGGTAAACCATCGGCTTTCATCAACACTTGCATGTCAACGTTGGCCCATTCAATCTCGATTTTGCCGCGTAACATATCGTCAATTTCACACACACCGTCGCGTGGCACCGTCATCCGAATAACCGAGCTTTCGCCTGCGGCTAATTTACGCTGAACATCATCGGCAGAAAGCTGCAAACAAAAGCCATCGTAGCCAATAATGGCATCTTTACGCGCTTGTTGTTCTTGGCGTAATGCTTCTAAACGGTGATTGTCACAGAAGCAATGAAATGCATGGCCTTTAGCCACAAGCTCTTGCGCGTGTTGCTGATAAATGGTGCTACGTTCACTTTGGCGATAAGGCGCGTAAGGGCCGCCGACATCCGGGCCTTCATCCCACGTTAAACCTAGCCATTGTAATGACGATAAAATTTGCGCTTCCGATTCAGCACTGGACCGTACTTGGTCGGTATCTTCAATACGCAGAATAAATTGGCCGCCGTGCTGACGAGCAAAACATAAATTGAACAAGGCGATATAAGCGGTGCCGACATGAGGAAAACCAGTGGGCGATGGAGCAATTCGAGTACGAACGATGGTCATCTTTAGGCCTGACAATCAATAAAAAGTGATGGGCGATTATACGCTAGAGTTGTGCTACAGTGTTTAATAACACGTTAGCCGCAGAGAGGTGCGCCAGATGTTACCAACGGGCACAAGATTAGACCAAGACATTTTTTGGCGACTGATTGAGATTAGTACGGCACTGTCGAGTGAGCGCAACACCGCGCGTTTATTTGAGAAAATTTTGGATGCTGCACAGGATATTACCGATGCCGATGGCGGCACATTGTACTTATTGAAAGAAAAAAATAATAAACAGGTATTAGAGTTCGAAATTCTGCGCAATAACTCACTAAAACTGACTCTAGGTGGCACTTCTGGCCGCCCCATCCCCTTTGCACCGCTACCCTTATATTTTGATAATGGCGCGCCAAATCATAATAATATTGCAACGCATACTGCCTTAAAGAAAAAAATGGAGAATATCGAAGATGCGTATTTTGTCGATTATCTTGATTTTTCGGGCACTAAGGCCTTTGATGCGCGCGCGGGTTATCGCTCAAAATCGTTTTTAACTGTGCCTTTGTGCAATCATGCCGATGAAATTATTGGTGTCTTGCAATTGGTAAATGCCAAAGATCCGCGTACGGGTGAAACCATTAGTTTTACGAAAGAGTTGGAACCCATAGTGGCCGCCTTAGCGTCTAGTGCGGCAATTGCGCTAGAAAATCAAATCTTGTTGCAAGATCATAAAGACTTGCTAGATGCCTTTATCCAAGTGATTGCCCAAGCCATCGATGCTAAATCGTCGCATACCTCCGCACACTGTCAGCGGGTGCCGGTATTAACTGAGCTTATAGCACAAGCTGCGTGTGAAGCTAAAGAAGGAGCATTGACCGATTTTGATCTTGATGAAGGTGATTGGTATGAGTTGCGTGTAGCTTCTTGGCTCCATGATTGTGGCAAATTAGCGACGCCAGATTATCTATTGGATAAAGCGACCAAATTACATTTATTAAATGATGGTATCGAAACCGTAAAAGCACGTTTTGTCGCGTTACTGGCGCAAACGGAGTTGAGTTATCTCAAGCAGATAATGGCTCAGCCCGAACAGCAATTATTTTTAACCGATATGCTGCAAACAGAGTTAGCTTCTTTACAGGAAGAATGCCTCTTTATTGAGAAAGCCAATAAAGGCGGCGAATTCATGAGTGATGACGCCAAAAATAAAGTCAAACAAATTGCGGGTCGGCGCTGGCGAGATCATTTGGGTGTTGATCAGCCAATGTTGACAGAACAAGAGGTCGCTTTTTTATGTATAGATCGTGGCACATTGAGTTTTGATGAGCGGCAGAAAATTAATGATCATATGAAAGTCACGGTGCAAATGCTTGATTCGTTGCCTTTCCCGAAAAACCTGAAGCGTGTGCCTGAGTATGCCGGTGGTCATCATGAAAAAATGGATGGTACGGGCTTCCCTAAAGGTTTAACACGCGAGCAAATGTCGTGGCCCGCGCGCATGATGGCAATTGCCGATATTTTTGAAGCATTAACGGCGAGTGAGCGTCCTTACAAACCACCAATGAAGATTTCGCAAGCGTTGAGTATTTTGCAGAAGATGCGTGATCAAAACCATATTGATAGTGACTTGTATCAGTTGTTTTTACAGGGGCGAGTGTGGGAAAAATATGCCCGCCGTTACTTGAAGCCCGAGCAACTTGATATTGATAGTGTTGAGCTTTACGTCTAGTTTGTTGTGGTCAATAAAAAACGGGACGTTGTAGCGTCCCGTTTTTTATAGTAATTTGATCGTTAGAGCAAACTACGCACCTAATTTATCACCTAACGCTTGGCGACGGGCTTTTAAGCTCGCAGGCAATTTGTCGGCAATTTTAGCAAACAACTCATCATGGCTAGCCAATTCACGTTGCCATGCGGCAGGGTCTTGACTAGTTACTTGTGCATATCGCTCGGCACTGAAGTCAGTACCTTGCCATGACAAGTCGCTATAACGAGGAACGATACCAATCGGTGTGTCTTCGCCTTGAGCGCGACCTTCACAACGATCAATAATCCACTCTAATACGCGCATGTTTTGGCCAAAACCAGGCCAAATGAACTTGCCATTCGCATCGGTACGGAACCAGTTGACATTAAAGATATGCGGTAGTTTCGCACCCGAAGCTTGCAGTTTTTCGCCCAAGGTCAACCAATGAGCAAAATAATCGCCCACATGGTAGCCACAGAATGGCAACATCGCAAATGGGTCACGACGTACGATGCCTTGTTGGCCAACGGCAGCAGCGGTGGTTTCGGAACCCATGGTTGCTGCTTTGTAGACACCATCTTGCCAATCAACAGCTTCGACCACTAAAGGCATGGTATCGCCACGACGACCACCGAAGATGAAGGCAGAAATTGGCACGCCATTAGGGTTTTCCCAGTCGGCATCAATTGAGGGGCATTGGCCAGCGGATACTGTAAAGCGTGAGTTTGGATGCGCAGCTTTACGACCACAGTCTGGTGTCCAGTCTTTGCCAGTCCAGTCGATCAAATGCGCTGGAGCAGCTTTGGTCAAACCTTCCCACCAGACATCGCCGTCATCTGTTAAGGCAACGTTGGTGAAAATAACATTTTCATTAAGTGTCGCCATGCAATTAGGGTTGGTCGTGGTATTTGTACCAGGAGCAACACCAAAGAAACCCGCTTCAGGATTGATAGCGTATAAACGGCCATCAGCGCCAGGTTTGATCCAAGCAATATCGTCACCAACTGTTTCAATTTTCCAGCCTTCAAAGCCAGCTGGTGGTACCAGCATCGCAAAGTTGGTTTTACCACAGGCCGACGGGAATGCCGCAGCAACGTAATGTTTTTCGCCTTTAGGGTTAGTGACACCTAAAATCAACATGTGTTCAGCTAACCAGCCATGATCGCGACCCATAACGGAAGCGATGCGGAGCGCTAAACATTTTTTACCTAATAATGCATTGCCACCGTAACCGGA
>CANBZV010000139.1 GCA_947373945.1 Moraxellaceae bacterium | reverse complement strand
CACCACTCATCCTCTCATACGTCAAATCATCTGAAATACTGATACTTCGCGATAGCGACATGTTCATATCCCTGCTAGTAGTGCGAGTTGATGGCGTAAAACATGCATCATTTATTTAAGCTTTAAATCTCGCTGACTAAATAATGTGCTAAGTTTGGCACGAATAACGGCACTGTTGCTTTAGATTACGCCCATGGAACTTCTTAGCCCTATGATGTCTAATACGATCCGAAGTCGACTACTACGCTCTACTACTGGTTTAGTGGTCATTGCGATTTGTATTGTCGCCAGTATTACGCTCATTTTGGCGTTTCAACCACAAACACAACAAAAACGGCAACTCATCACTCAGCACCAACGCCAACAAACGACAAAAGTGGTGGATAAACTCAACACAACCTTTAGTGCCATTCAACAACAAGTGTTTAACCTGAGTACACTCGCCACCCTACACCAACATAACACCAAAGAGATAGAAACCGATTTGATCGGTTTACTACAAGCGTCATCACCGAATGATATTTTTGGCATGGGCATCTGGTTTACCCGAGGTCACTCCCCTAGCAACGCACCTCTTTATGGCCCTTATGTCTACTTTAACGAGCATAAACACGTCGTTCTTACTGATGAATGGATGAGCGAGAGTTATGATTTTCCCAATCAGTCATGGTTCAAAACCGTGTTGGCGGGTCAAGGCACACAACGTTGTACGACACCGTATTGGGATAAAGGGCTTGTTTTTTTAACCTGTGGCCGTGCGTTCCCATTTGGTGCCAAACACCCCATTGGCATTGTTACCGTTGATATCATCTTGCCGCAGCTCGAAAGCCTCGTGACTAAAGCCAGCACCTCTAGTCAAGAACTGGTATTTATTAGTAGCAGCGACCATCAACTGATTGCCTACCCTAATGCCAATAAACTGTTACAGGCGGCACGGCAAAAAAAACCTGACACCCAAAGTATTCTCGATATACCGCTATCAATGGCGACACCGGATAACGCCGCTCAATGGTTAGCCTTTGAACAGCCGATGATGATGGGATGGAAGGTGCATATTCTCAGCCGCAAAACGTGGATTGAGCATGATCTTAATACCCTTAATCAACAACTGTATATCTGGCTCATCCTGATTTGGTTAGCAGGAACAATTACCGATGCCGTCTGGATGTACAGTACCCGCCGTATTCGCACCGCGCTCAATAGCTCGTTAACGTGGCGTAACGCCCTGAGCGACGTGATGCCAGCTGGCGTTTTTGCCGCTAATTTTAATGGCGAAGTGACATGGGCTAATCCGGTATTTTGCCGTTTAACCGAACAAACGACGTTTCCCAGCCCGCTAATTAACTGTATTTATCTTGATGACAAACCCAAATTTCGCCTGTTTTGGCATCGTGTCTGCAGCGAACGACGGGCGATGACCAGCGAATTTCGCTTGAGTGCCTCGCCGAAAAAATGGGTATTGTTACGTCTGGTATTAGCGCTTGATGACAATCAAGAACCGACGGCCATTGCGGGTATTGTTGATGACATTACCGACCGTCGGCGGCACGAAGAAGAATTACGCCATGCCAAAGATCAGGCCGAAGATGCCAACCGTACCAAAGGCGAGTTTTTGGCGATGATGAGCCACGAAATTCGTACGCCAATGAATGGTGTTATTGGCATGTCGAGCCTATTACTCGACACACAACTCTCAACCGAACAGCACACGTTTGCCGAAACCATTCAAAATTCAGCTCATATTTTATTAAAAATCATTAACGATATTTTAGATGTTTCGCGTATTGAAGCGGGCAAACTGCCGATCGAAAACTATCCATTCAAAACCGAAGCACTCATTCATGAAGTGATTAATTTACTATCGCCATTAGCAGAACAGAAACACATACTGTTGCGCAGCGACATGCCCAACAACTTGCCGCCAATGCTCATGGGCGATGCCGATCGTCTGAAACAAGTATTATTGAATCTGCTTAACAATGCGCTGAAATTTACCGAAAAAGGCTCAATTACCGTTTTAGTCAGTGTTAACAACCTGCAAAAAAATATCGCCACCCTGACCTTTAGTGTCATTGATACGGGCATTGGCTTAAGTTATGAGCAACAGCAGCGCATCTTTCAACCCTTTACCCAAGCCGATAGTTCGACGACTCGCCGCTACGGTGGTACGGGCTTAGGACTAACGATTTGCCGGCACTTGGTAGAGTTAATGGGTGGAGAAATTCATTGTGAAAGCGAACTTCATAAAGGCTCACGCTTTTGGTTTCGCTTGCCTTTAACTATTTTTAATCCCGATTTTGATGTCATTAATCAACCAATGGCAACCTCGATCAAGATTCAACAAGACGCCACCGTATTAATTGTTGAAGATAATCCGGTGAATCAACAAGTGGTTATGCACATGTTGAAAAAGCTGGGACTGAATTATCGTGTTGCCGTGAATGGCCGTGAAGCGTTAGCAAATCTAAGCACCTCAAATAAATGGGATTTAGTGCTAATGGACTGTCAAATGCCGGTGATGGATGGCTTTGAAGCGACTAAGCGCTGGCGTGAGCAAGAGGTATTTTTAGGGCAAAAACGTATTCCTATTATTGCCCTGACTGCAAATGCCATGCATGGCGATGAAGAACGCTGTGTTGCTGCCGGAATGGATGCCCATTTAGCAAAACCGATCAACCTGCAATCGTTAACACTGGCACTTGCCCAGTGGTTGCCGCCCATAGAGCATTAATTTATTGAAAAAACGCCACGATAACGCGGCGTTTTAGGAGTAATAAGACTTATTTCAAGTCATAACCCCGTTCTTCATGATGCACCAAATCCAGACCTTCGCGCTCTTCGTCATCGCTAACCCGCAGGCCTTTCGTCAATAAAGACGTTACCCGCAACAACACCCATGTCAGCGTAGCTGTGTACAGTGCAATCACGATAATGCCTTGCACTTGTGTAGCCAATTGGCTGCCAATGCTGTCGTGACCGGCGGCAAACCCCAAGCCTGAGAACACACCAAGATTAGGACTACAGAAGATCCCCGCCAAAAACGTGCCTAAAATGCCGCCGACACCGTGCACTGGAAAAACATCCAACGAGTCATCAATTTTGAGCGTCTTTTTAATTAACTGGGTCATGAAGAAGCAAATAACGCCTGCCAGTACACCAATAACTAACGCACCTGCTGGACCAACAACGCCAGCCGCTCCAGTAATTGTGCCCAAACCAGCCACCATACCGGTGACAATACCTAATCCTGACGGCTTACCAAACTTCACCCACTCACAGGTCATCCATGTTAATGCCCCTGCGGACGCCGCAATATGAGTAACGAATAACGCCATGCCCGCAGCGCCATTGGCCGCTAATGCCGAGCCCGCATTAAAGCCATACCAACCAACCCACAGCATACCTGCGCCAGTCACTGTCATCGTTAAGTTGTGCGGAGCCATCGCTACTTTACCAAAGCCTTGACGAGGGCCTAACACCAGCGCCGCCACTAACGCCGCGATACCTGCGGTGATATGGACAACAGTACCGCCGGCGAAATCAATCAAACCATGCTGAAAGAAATAACCACCGCCCCATACCCAGTGGGCAACGGGGACGTAGACCACCAATGTCCATAGGGCACTAAAAATCAGTACCGCCGAGAATTTCATGCGCTCAGCAAACGCGCCGATAATCAGAGCAGGGGTAATAATGGCGAAGGTCATTTGGAAGGTCGCAAAAACCACTTCGGGGATATCACCCGTCATATTGTCTTTACCTAAACCTGCCATCAACAGTCGTGACGTGCCGCCCAACCAATCATTGGCGCTGCCACCATCAGTAAAAGTCAGCGAGTAAAAGCCGACTAGCCATAGCAAACTGACAACTGAAGCGATGGAAAAACATTGCATCAAAATCGACAAAACGTTTTTGGTACGCACCAAACCGCCATAAAATAGTGCCAGCCCTGGCAAACTCATAAACAACACCAATGCCGTTGCAGTCAAAATCCACGCCGTATTACCATTACTGATCGGCAGATCTGCAGCAAAAACACTAGGCGCAAGCAATAAAAGGCCAAGCCCTGCAATTTTAGGGAACATTCTCTCGCTCTCTGATGAAATAACTTCGTTGTTAATTTCGTCTGTACCTCGCACAACCTGCAAGATACACGTACACCCCTTTAGCACTTACGGACACCAAATCTCGTAAGCATTGAACCCGCTATTAAATAGCCGACTCGTCAGTTTCACCGGTACGAATACGCACGACTTGCAATAAATCAGTGACAAAAATTTTGCCATCGCCAATTTTGCCCGTGCCCGCTACCTTGCAAATGACTTCAATGACTTGATCGACATCGGCATCTTTAACGGCCAAATCCAAACGCACTTTAGGCACAAAGTCGACGACATATTCAGCACCACGGTACAACTCGGTATGGCCTTTTTGACGACCAAAGCCCTTTACCTCAGTCACGGTAAGACCTGTAACACCAATATCCGACAATGCCTCACGCACATCATCTAGCTTAAAAGGCTTAATTACTGCACTGACCATTTTCATGGTTCTTAACCTCAATATGACGAAAGAAAATAGATGGCGCTGACTTAGCACATCACAAACAGACTCATTAGCCATCTGAAACTACTAGAAATGATGACACAGCGCCCAGCAAGCCCGAATCATAATGCCCTAAATAGGGACAAATAAACGGCGATTTATACACGGAATGTAAGGAGATGTCGCGCCAAAAATGGGCAGAGCGCACTATTTTAGTCAAAAATAGCGTCAATAGCCGTTATATAGTCAACAAACTAACCAAAGGCTGATAACGACACGATAAATTAAGGATTGTAGTGGAGCCGGCATATGCCCATACAGAGGATGTTGATAGGCGAGATAATAGGTAGTCAGGCTTTTTCACCCCAAAAATAAAAAAGGCTCTAGGAATTGCCTAGAGCCTTTTTATCATTCAGCTTTGCGCTAAACGATTAGTAACGGCCACCGCCGAAACCACCGCCGCCGCCGCCGTCACGACGACCACCGCCGTCACCACGACCGCCGCCGCCGAAGCCGCCGCCATCGCGACGACCACCGCCATCACCACGGCCAGGACCGCCGCCGAAACCACCACGACCGCCACGAGGACCGCCTTCTTCTTTAGGGCGAGCTTCATTAACGGTTAATGTACGACCAGAAATTTCTTTGCCATTCAATGCACTGATAGCAGTTTGTGCTTCTTGATCACTACCCATTTCGACAAAACCAAAACCTTTGGAACGGCCTGTTTCGCGGTCCATAACGACCATAGCAGAACGAACAGCACCATGAGCAGAAAACATCTGCTCTAGATCAGCATTACTTACGCCGTAGCTTAAGTTGCCAACGTATAACTTGTTGCCCATGAAAGGGACTCCTCAAAGAACGATTACTAATACCACAGACCTAGGGGTAGTGATTTTTTGAGTATACTCTACATACCCACTCTGTACGATAGTTTAAGTCGGAAAGTTTGCAATGATTTCTGCCTTCCTGAGATGACTGGTTACAATTTACCTTAAAGCCACATACCCAGTACTTTTCCCTGCACCATCATGCCCATAAACGGCGTGTTGTGACCCGCCGACACTAGATGTTCAGGCGCAATACTCCACGCCAAATCAGGGTTAATCACAATGACGCCGCCGCCTGTTGCTAAAGCACCGGCCTTAATTCCGGCGATACGCGCAGGATTTACGGTTAACGCCCGCCACAACACATCTTCGGTTAATAAACCATCACGTACCAACTTCAAACCCAGTGGCACCACCGTTTCTAAAGCGGAGATTCCCGGCTCAGTGGCCGGAAATGGCGCGAGTTTAGCAGCCGCATTTAAGGGTTGATGATGAGAGCAAATGGCATCAATAACACCCGCTTGCACCGCCGCACATAACGCCAAACGATCGGCATCACTACGTAACGGGGGGCGGACATGCGCCAGACTATTAAAGCCATCAATCGCCGCATCGGTCAAATGCAATTGATGCATGGCGACATCAGCAGTCACGGCCAGCCCTTTGGCTTTGGCAATACGAATTAACTCAACCGAACCCTTGCACGACAACTGGCTAAAATGAGCACGCACACCCGTTTCTTCGACCAACAAAAGCTGCTTAGCCAGCGCCACTGTTTCAGCCACCGCAGGAATACTTGGCAAGCCTAAACGCGAGGCCGTGAAACCGTCATGAGCGCAACCATTGGCAAGACTTGGCTCCTCAGGATAGAAAAACACCGTTAAATCCAGCGTCGCCGCGTATTCCAAACAGCGGAGCAGTGTTTCGTCATTTTGCATGCCTTCACGGCCATTACTGACGGCAATACAGCCTGCTTGTGTCAACGCATGCATATTGGCTGGTTGTTTACCTTCTAGTCCCTTCGTCAACGCGCCCAAAGGATAAACTTTTGCTAAACCCGCCTGCGCTGATTTCTCGTGAATTTGGGCAACCACGGCGGCGTTATCGATGACTAATTTCGGATTCGGCGGCAAAACAACATGGGCAAAACCACCATAAATTGCAGCTTTGGTTTCGGAGGCGATAGTGCCATGTTGTTTTTCGCCTTCGCGCAAACTGGCGCACAAATCAACAAAAGCAGGCAAAACCAAGCACTCTTTTACTTCCTCAACGCTATCATGAGCGGCGGCGCGCGCTTCGGCACCCAACGCGATCATGCGGCCATTTTCGACCAAAATATCGGTAATACGATCAATACCGCTGGCGACATCAACCACGCGACCACCGACTAATAACACCCGCTGTTTTGGATTTTTTAACATGATTAGCCTTCTCCGCGCGTGGTTAACTGGCCTTGCATGGTCATCGCCAACACCGCCATGCGCACGGCAATACCGTAATTGACCTGATTCAAAATCATCGACTGCTGACCATCTGCCACTTCTGATGCTATTTCGACACCACGATTAATGGGACCAGGATGCATGACAATGGCCTTGGGGTTGGCATAACGCATCTTCTCTGGTGTCAGACCATAGAGCGCGTAAAATTCATCAGGACTGGCCAACAACGGCGACTCCATACGTTCATTTTGAATACGCAACGCAATGACGACATCCGCCCCATC
>CANBZV010000138.1 GCA_947373945.1 Moraxellaceae bacterium | reverse complement strand
TCATTCAATAAACCACACTCTTCACAAATTGGCAGAATCACTTCAAAGCAAAAACAAGTGCCTACTAGCGGCTCGCTCTCAACACGTAAATCGGCATGCATCAAACGACTCAAGCGGGAGGCAATAGCCAACCCTAAACCAGCACCACCATAACGGCGACTATGCGAGCGATCAACCTGCATAAACGGCTCGAAGATGTGTGCTAGTGCCCCTGAGCTAATACCAATCCCCGTATCAAAGACCTCACATAGCAATTGTGCCTGCACTTCATTGTACGGACTAATCCGCGCTCTAATGCCAATACGACCTTTTTCGGTGAACTTCAGCGCATTATCCAGCAACTTGGATAAAATCTGACGAATACGTACCTCATCGCCTTTTAGCCATAATTTGGTTTCACCTTCGAGCACTAGCGTCATATCCAGATGCTTATCTTCCGCTTCGCTTTTGAAAGACTCAAACACATGATGCAGTAGATCCTGTGGTAAAAACGGACGCAACTGCAAGGCTAACCGCCCCTCTTCCATACGCGAAAAATCTAAGACATCGTCAACCAATCGCCGCAAATCATTGGTCGCTAGCGTCGCCAGATCGATATACTCTTTCGCTTCATCCTGCAAATTCACGCCATTTAATAGCTGTAAGCCACCTGAAATAGCGTTCAATGGTGTCCGCAATTCATGACTCATCATCGCCAAAAACTCGCTTTTAGCATGACTGGCTTTATCGGCTCGGCCACGGGCAGTAATCAACTCGGCGGTATAAGTAATCTGCAAGGTACGACTTTCTTCCAGCATGGCCGCCAACAAATTGAGATGGTAGGCCAACGCACCTAGCTCACCATCCTGTTTGATATGTACCCGTGCCGTAAACTGCCTGCTCTTTAGTGCTCCGACCAAACCAATAATTGCTCTTAATGGTCGCTCTAAACTCCATGCCATCCAAAACCCTAAACCCGCCACAATCAGCAACACTAAAGACCCTAGTAGTGCGCTTTTGATGATGATGTCGTGCTCGCGTTGAAGAATATGCTCAGAGCTAACCCCTATTTCAACAAAGCCCAAATTTATCGGCTCAGTACTGGCAGGTGTCTCCACTAGCCAATCGCTACGATCCAGCGCTAATGTCTGCTGATGAATAGCCGCCATATAACGATGCCAGTCTGTACTCTTGGCATACTGCGGGTTCTTTTTGGCATAGAGCACGTGCTGCTCAACATCTAAAATACGTACCGAAGCCACACCAGGCTGAGCCAAAATCGTATCAATTTGTGGGGTTAATGAATCCAAACTACCTGAAATAACAGCAAAGTCAGCAGAAGCCGCCAATTGGGTCGCCATGATCGTTCCCGAACGCCCTTGCTCATATTCAGCATCTTGCAAGCGTACCCGTACGTGATACACCAACATGATCGCAAACATGAGGAAAGCAGGCACCAGTGCTAAGAGCAGTGTACGTTTTCGTAAACTCCACTTGGACATTAAGGCCATGTCGGCAGCTCCTCTAAACGAAGTAACCGCTCCAATTCATTCATTGCAGGTACTGATAGCCCCAACGATTTTGCTACTTGCGGATTTAAACTTACGCTAAAGTTTTTTACGCGGCTCGCAGGGGGGAGTTTGTTGTTTTTATTAAAGTAACGAATTTTTTGTGCCACTTCTTCGGCAATGACAGAGGTTGGGGCATACAGTGTTGCCAACGCCCCTGCGTTAATAAAGGCAGGACTTGGGCCAATCAACACTTTATTTTGCCGATACGCGGCCAAGAGAATAAAGCGGATGGTGTCTCGGTTATAAATATCGGTATCGGGTTGAGCCAACAGCACATCGGTAGCGGCTGCCAACTCTGACACCTGTCGGGCAATTCGTGACTTATCGACTGTTTGAAAACGTATTTCTATAGATTGCTCAGCGGCATATTGTTTAAACGTTCGTAACCAGGAAGCATCCTCATTATTGTTGCTGACTAACATGCCAATACGGTTAGTCGCAGGAAGCATTACTCTTATGAGTGCTAACTGCGCCGACAAACTCGGCGTCCAATATAGGGCACTATCCTGTTTTTGCAGTTCTCGTGTACTGGGTTGTGGCAGAACATATAAAATCGGGGGGTGAACAGCAGGTATATTCGGACTATCGTTATTGACTACGACTAATAAATTAGCTTTTTCATTGATGTTATCATCGGCGATAATGGTTGCTTCGCCCTTGAGAGTCTTGGTCAAATAGCCAAGCAACTCAGCAGACTCTCCCGCATGCGAGCTTAATATTTGTATAGTAGTTTCAGCATACACAGGGGCTATCAACAGATAGCACACCATGACACTGATTATGTGCTGAAGTATCCTGTTCATGTTACGCACCATCCTTTGTGCCCCCCAACGTTATTAGCTAATACAACGATGCATAGCCTTGCCGCTGACACTAAAACCGTACTTGTTTGCGAGAGAGTGTATCCATCACTCCAGAATGTATGCATGAAAACGCATCATCCCCCACTCGCAAACAGCCACAAAGCCCATCTAACTCGCATTAGTACCGATTATCTTTTAATCATAATAGTAGCTGAGTCCTAGCCACATTTTGTCTCTAGGAGCGCCATTCTCTTTACGTAGTTCGGGATCTTCCGTTAAACGCATTTGCCAAACGCCAGACAACTCGACATCGTTACGTTTATTAAATGACCACTTTTTTGCCAACCGAAATGCCAATTGATCATAGTACAGACCTTGTTCGGCATGAGAAATATTCAAAAATAACTGGTTATAAAAAACATAGCTCATGCTGGCTTGTATGCCCGACGGATCATCGTACCAAGCGGCAACATTACCACTATGCTTAGGTACAAACATTGTATTATCGTTAAAGCCTGAAATATCGTCATAGGCATAATTCAGCAAGAAGCGCCAATTCGGATACGGACGCCATTGACTAGATAACTCTACGCCCCTTTGCTCATGATCTTCTAACGGAGCAATGACAAAATCATTCACTTCCAGATTATGTTCAGCCAATTTCAGTTGATCTTGGTAAACGCGGATATCTGTCTGTAAATGCAATGAAGGCAACTCGCCATAATAGCCAATCTCCGTTGACACGATCTCTTCGCTAGGTGCTTTATCATTACAGACAACATAATTGTAGGTTGGATAACTGTGTGACTTTACACACTCGTACCCTGTCAGCGCTTTAGCCAAATAATAATGGTTACCATCATATTGACTCAAACTTCGATCTTCCGTGGTTGCCTGAAACTGCCAATAGGCCTTTTCTTCCTGCAAATCAGGCGTACGATAGGCTTTCGACGTCACTACCCGCAAAGACTGGGTGGGTGCAAACCGCCAATTTAGCGCCAGACGCGGCGAAAGGAAGTGCCCCGCACTATCGTCATGCTCATCCATCGCGCCGACGTTTAACCGCCAGTTGGGAATAAACTGCCATTCACCATGGGCAAATAACCGCCAGACCGTATTTTCTACTTTGCCATCGAAGTAATGTAAGGAATCACTTTTTGAGGTTTGAATGCCTGAGCCATAAACGACACGGAATTGGGGATTAATTGTCCATGTGTCTTGTAGCTCGGCCTCCAGACGTGACTCACGATCATCGATGACAGAGTTATAGTTTAATGGCGTTGCTAGTTGTGAATCTGAACCGATATCACCAAGAATGCTATTGGTCAAATCATTCAGTTGTTGATTCTTGAAGTAGCCATCTCTAAAAATAATGGCTGCTTTAACGAGACTATCGTCATTGGTTTTATTGTTATCCGTCTTCCACTGCTCGAAATCTTCATCGGAGCCGAACATCGCCTCTTGCGTGATATCGCCATTTTGGTATGCCTGCAAAGAAGGCAAAAAGCCGCGATCCACAAATACTCGATCCTGCAAAAACATTTCACGTAGCGCAGGCTTCATCAGAATAGGATATGTTTGAACTTTATAGATTTCACTGCGTCGATACTGCGAATAGTCCGCCTGAAGCTCTATTTGGTGACTATTAAACCCTTGCTCAAAATTGAGATTCAAATACTTTTGAGTAAGATCTGCTACAGGTGTTTCACGGTAACTAATAATGTCACCCTGATCGCCTAACTCGACATTTTCCTGGCCACGCATTTCTGAACGACCCGCACCAATGGTTAATACCCCCTCAGAACCTGTTTCCCAAACCATCTTGCCGTTGACTGCTTTTTGATACTTATCATCAACAAAATCATGCAAAATTTCATGGGTATCCCGATCCAGCGTATAAGCAAAGCCGTGATCTTTACGCGAACTTGCAGATAACTGGAAACTCGTTGCCCCTGCCGTCGCGCCGACACTGGCAAAATTATCCTGAATACCGTCACTGCCTATACGAGAATACGCGCGGGCCGTTGGCACATCGGCAGGATGACGCGTAATGATGTTGATTACGGCCAGAAAACTGTTCGCACCATAAGCAGCAGCATTAGGGCCACGAATCACTTCAATGTGATCAATATCATCCAACTCTAATGGTAAGCCTAACCAATCCACATACGCCAAAATAGGCTGATAAATTGAGCGCCCGTCAACTAATACTTGCATGCGTCGTGATTTATCGGCTGACGTGCCATGATAACTAACAAAAGCTTCCCACCCCGAGTCATAACCTACAACCATACCCGGGACTAGACGCAGCAGTTCGGGCAACTCACGCGCCGCAGACTGCTCAATCATCTGCCGATCAATAATAGTGATCGACGCGGGGGCATCAGCAACCGCCTGCTTGAGCCGTGTTGCCGATAACACAACCGGCATTTCTTGCTCAGAAAATGACATCTCTTCTGCTAGAACGCTTCCTGTTAAGCCACATAAGGCTATGGCGACCCCTAGTTGACTCTTCTTCATTCTTATTTCTCTAATAATATTTAGCGTTTCTCACGCTTCTTATGCTCAGGCACAAAGCGGCGCTTCTTCTCCAATTGTGCTGGCTTGACGATATTTTTTTCTTCCTTGTACGGGTTCTCACTCGTTTTAAACTCCAACTGCACAGGTGTACCTTGCAGCTTTAATACCTTTCTAAAAATATTCTCTAAGTACCTTCTATAGTCCTTGGAAACCGCTTCAGTTTGATTACCATGAATAACGATAATCGGCGGGTTCTGCCCCCCCATGTGGGCATAACGCAACTTAATGCGTCGGCCATTTACGAGCGGAGGTTGATGTCCTTCCACTGCATCCTGCAGGATTTGAGTCAGCCTGTTAGTAGGCACTCGTAACATAGCAGAATCATAGGCTCGTTGGATAGACGGATATAAATCGCCGACGCCTGTACCGTGCAGCGCCGAAATTAAGTGAATTTTGACGTACGGAATAAAATCTAGGCGACGATCAATGGCCGTTTTGACCTGACTACGGTCATAATCACTCATGTTGTCCCACTTATTGATGGCTAAGACCACCGCTCTGCCGCTTTCCAGCGCAAAGCCCAACATGTGCAAATCTTGTTCAACAATGCCTTCGCGAGCATCAAACACAATAACCACTACGTGGGCATCTTTAATCGCTTGTAAGGTTTTTATCACCGAGAACTTTTCGACGACATCAACAACACGACCACGCTTACGTACGCCCGCGGTATCAATCAAGGTGTATTTTTTGCCTTGGCGCTCATAAGGCACATAAATACTGTCACGGGTAGTACCAGGCATGTCATAAACGATGACCCGATCTTCGCCCAATAAGCGGTTTACCAACGTTGATTTACCGACATTCGGACGACCAACAATGGCAATTTTGATGCCTGTTTCTTCAATGGATAACGAAATTTCGTCTTCAGGAAACGGCGCTAAAAGATCCGTGAGCAGTTGTAAGACGCCGCGACCATGACTGGCTGCGGTTTGAAATACTTTGGCAAAGCCTAAACGATGGAATTCGGCGGTTGCTGCATCTTCGTGTAAGCCATCTACTTTATTGACGACTAAATACGCTGTTTTATTGAGTTTGCGAATATGATCAGCAATCATTTGGTCGGAGCCAAGTAGCCCTGCCCGTGCATCAACGACAAATAAAACGATATCGGCTTCTTCAATTGCACTTTTAGCCTGTTCTGCCATATAGGCTTCAACACCTTCGTCACTTTCGCCCAAACCACCTGTATCAATGACAATAAACGATTTATTTTCATACATGCCATCGCCGTATTGCCGATCACGCGTCAATCCTGGCAAGTTAGCAACCAAGGCGTTACGGGATTTGGTCAATTGATTAAATAGGGTAGATTTACCCACGTTCGGGCGGCCAATGAGGGCAATGACGGGTTTCATGAACAAAATCTCAGCTAGACAGACGGCAGACCGGGACATAGGAAATGCCCGAGCTGTACAACAACCGCGTATTCTAACCTGAGTTGGGGTGGGTAAAGATTATTTTGTCGTGATTAGGCCGAAAAATCGGATAAGAAAAACCCACAATGTGACAAGAAGGCCGTTGAGAAGGGATGAAAACGAGCGTGTTAAACAACCGAGAGGGTTATCTGTTCCCGCCCTCATACCGAGGAACGGGAACAATCGTAGGCCAGGCAAACGAGTTTGAACTATAAATGCCAACGACTAAACTGACCTTTATCCGTATAAACGTTCAGCATATCTTGAGTAACACTCAAACTCACTACGGCCCCACTGACACGCTTACGCCCCAAGAGTTTACCATTGCTTTGCGCCATCACATGTAAATAGCCTTTATTATCACCAACCACCAAATAGCTACCTAATGTCACGGCATTCGACAGGTCGCGCCAAGCAAAATCATTTTGTTTCCACACAACTTTACCTGACTCTTGATCAACGGCACTAATACCACTGGAGGCATCAACAACATAAACATTGCCACTGCCTTCCGCTAATGCCTGAAAGCTGGATGTCGGCACCTGCCAGCGTGGAGTAGGTTTATCAGCAATATCTAAAGCGGCTAACTGCCCTTGATAACTAGCCACATAAAGTTGCTTGTTATTGGTTAGCAGCATATCGCCATCCACATCAATCAAACGTGCCAACTCCGACCGCCCCTCGGAAATCGCCACACGGCTTTCCCAGCGACCTATACCCGTCTTGGCATCCAAAGCAACAATTTTACCGGTTGCCGTCGCCACGACAGCCAAATCATCAACAATTAA
>CANBZV010000137.1 GCA_947373945.1 Moraxellaceae bacterium | reverse complement strand
ATGGGTTGCGTATTAAATCTCAATAGTGGTCAGTGGTCGCAAATAGGGGCGTTGTTTAATAACGGCCAAGCGGATGTGCGTGACTGTTTAACTATTGCCTATGGCGCGGTCATCGAAAATGCTACAGGCTCTAACTTTAACGACACGCTGATTGGCAATACCGCTGCTAATACGCTTATTGGTGCGGGTGGCCATGACTCGTTACAAGGCGGGGGTGGTAATGATGTCCTCAGTGGTGGCTTGGGTAATGATACGCTTGATGGCGGCTCAGGTATCGACTTAGCGAGCTATAGCAGTATTGGTGGCGCAGTAACCGCGAGTTTATTGACCAATACCGCCAGTGATGCGGGTGGTTTTGACACCTTAATCAGTATCGAAAATATTACCGGCTCAGCTTATAACGACAATATTGTAGGCAATGCGGGAAATAATATATTAACGGGCTTGGCAGGCATTGATACCTTAATTGGCGGCGCGGGCAATGACACGCTAGTTGGTGGTTTGGGTAACGACTCCTTAGATGGCGGAGCAGGTACCGACACCATTAGCTATACCACAGCCAAAGCAGCGGTGACTATTAATTTGGCGACAAACAGTGTCACGGGTGGCGAAGGAGTTGATACGATTGCCAATATTGAAAGTGTTCTGGGTACGGCCTTCAATGACAAGATTATTGGTTCAAGTGTTTTTAATGTGCTGACGGGCGCTCAAGGGAATGACACCTTGGATGGCGGCGCGGGCAATGACAGTCTCTTAGGTGGTGTAGGTAATGATACCTACCTGTTTACCCGTGGTTACGCCACCGACACGATTACCGAAAATGATGCGACGGCAGGCAATACCGACTTAGTACAATTTGGAGTCGGTGTGGCGGCAGGGCAAATATGGTTGAGCCATGTCAGTAATAATCTGGAAGTCAGTATTATTGGAACAGTAGCCAAGATCGTGGTTAAAGACTGGTATTTAGGCGCGGCGCATCATGTTGAGCAATTCAAAACAACCGATGGCAATAAAACCTTAACCGATGCCCGAGTGCAAAATCTGGTTACAGCAATGGCAGCGTGGACACCACCGCCTGTAGGCCAAACTAATCTGACGGCGGCACAGCATACGGCGTTGGATGCGGTGATTGCTGCCAACTGGCAGTAGTTTCAACGCTGTTTAAATAGCACACACTTTAGGGGGGAATTACTCTACGCCTAAAGTGTGTGTTCTGCCGCCATCTACCGCAATAATTTGCCCCGTAATATACGGTGCATCTTCAATCAAAAAAGCCACTGTACGCGCAATATCTTCGGGGCTGCCTGAGCGCGCTAAGGGCACACTCGCTAAAATCTGTTGTTGAGTGGCACTAGCAATCGCAGACGGCGTATTGTCTTCTGGCCATAAAATAGCACCCGGAGCGACACCATTGACCCGAACGGCAGGGGCAAGTTCTTTGGCCAACGACATAGTCATCATTGCTAATGCTGCTTTCGCCATACAATAAACGGTGTGCTGTTTAAATGGGCGACGGGCATGAATATCCACAATATTAACAATGCAACCGCGACTTTTCGTTAGTGCGGGTGCCAGTGCCTGACTCAAAAAAAATGGTGCGCGTGCATTGCTGGCAAATAAGTCATCCCACGCATCCAATGTGGCTTCACCAATCGGAGTGGGGTAAAACGTCGAGGCATTATTGACTAACGCATCAATGCGTCCAGTGATATTGAGTGCCTGCTCAGCGAGTTGTTGCGCGGCTAACGGCTGCTGTAAATCGAGTTTTAAGGTGAAGGCACTCTGAGGTCGTTGGCTATTCAAGTCGTCTGCCAAACGAAGAGCGGCTTGTTCACTATGGCGATAATGAATAATTACACACCAGCCACGCGCATGTAGGTCTTTAATAATGGCTGCGCCGACACGTTGCGCACTACCCGTCACCAGAGCAACTTTTGCTGTAGATGAGGACGCGTGATGATCAGTCATGATGTTCCTGTTGATAGTTCCGTTTAAAGCCTTGCAGTGCATGAATACGTGCGTGCGTTAACGCATCACCCAGTGCTTGTCCCGTCAACTCATGAGCGTAAGCGGGCAACTCTTTCGGGGTAATGGCAGCAGCAATGTCTCGCGCTTGACGAAAGTAATCCACTTGCGGATAGGGCTTGTCTTCCCAACCTAAACGTCCTTGGGCATCGGCTTTACAGGCTTGGAGAAACTCTTCAAAACGCTCAGGTCTTCTTAGCGCGTCAAGGGCATGTAATTTATGCCACAGTGTTTTGGCTTGCAACTCCATGACACGATGACATTCCAAATGATAAACACAGACCATTTCGGCGAGTTGTTGATAGTCTTTAGGTACTTTGTAGCGCTCACAAAATGCTTGCACCAAGGGCAAGCCGCGTGCTTCATGGCCAATATGGCGCGGTAAAACATCGCTTGGGGTAATGCCTTTGCCTAAATCATGCAACAATACGGCAAAACGGGTACGCATATTGAGTTGGTTTTTCACCGCAACTTGTAAACACATCAGCAGATGCACGCCGGTATCAATTTCTGGGTGATATTCGGGGCGTTGCGGAATACCAAATAGTTGCGCTAACTCAGGAAATAGCACCGTTAAGGCACCGCATTCACGCAGCACTTCGATAAAGACATCAGGGTGGTTTTCGGCGAGGGCTTTTTGTGTTTCCAACCAAACGCGTTCGGCGGTGAGGTGAGCCAATTCGCCTGCATTAACCATTTTCTGCATTAACAACATCGTGTCGTGGGCAACTTTAAATCCTTGTTCAGCGTAACGCGCCGCAAAACGCGCGACACGTAATACACGTAATGGATCTTCGCCAAAAGCAGGCGAGACATGACGTAATAATTTAGCCGCCAAATCCTGTTGGCCGCCATAAGGATCGGTGATGACGCCGTGTTCATCTTGTGCCATTGCATTAATGGTGAGGTCCCGGCGCTCCAAATCCTGCTCAAGGGCAATAGCAGGCGTCGCTTCACAACTAAAGCCATGATAACCACTACCGATTTTGCGTTCGGTACGGGCAAGAGCATACTCTTCATGTGTTTTGGGGTGCAAAAAGACGGGGAAATCTTTGCCGACGGCTTGATAACCTTGCGTGAGCATCATCGTCGGAGTCGCGCCAACGACGACCCAATCACGATCTTTCACGGTGCGTCCGAGTAGGGCATCACGCACCGCGCCACCGACTAAATACGTTTTCATGAACTTCCTTTGCAGTAACTATCAGCACGTCCAGCGTAAATCAAGCGTGCACACAACAGCATTTTAGCCGCTATTTTCGATAGCGGCTGAGATAAGCATGATAAAGCAGTCTGTGGTCAAAACGCCGTCTATATTTTGTCATCTAGATAGCATTTTGGAGAATTTGGAAGAGCGTTGTGGGCTATTTCAAAGTGCGGGCAATAAAAATATCTTGGGACGATGGCGCAATAACTCCGAAGCTCATCTAATCTCAAGCAAAGGCCCTATTAAATGAGAATAAAAAATGACCAGCGCTGCCCGTTTTATGCCGAGTCGTGTCTCTGATCCGTTTCAGCGCGATACCCGAAAATTCCGTCTTCTGTCACGGTTATTTACCGCTGATGATATTCGTCCCACGGCTGAGCAGTTCGCTGAGTTTGTGCCTTATTTATTAATGGGCGACGCACCAGCCGATGCGTTAATTGGTTATTTTATGTCTGATGAGGGCAAGCAAGTCCAAGCACGAGTGCTTTTTAATCAAGTACTTGAACAAGGACGAGCCGGTATTGATGATTTGCCCACACCGTTGGCTACGTTTTTTGATCATGTCGAGCGGGTGCCGTTATGGCTAGATCGTGGTCGTGTCGAGTTAGCAGCAAAAACGATGCGTCGAACAGGGGGTTTTGCCGAGTTGGTGTTGCGTAATGCCGCGCTCATGGGCAGTTATATGGCGGCTTCGGCAACCAAACCTTTGATGTTTACGGGGCGTTTGGCGAGTAAAAATACACCACGACGACTAACGGAAACAGCAACGTATTGGGTGCATGTCACTCGCCCCCAAGGTTTGGAGCGTTTTGGTGCGGGTTTTAAAACGACGATTCGGGTGCGCATTATGCACGCACAAGTCCGTTATATGTTGGCGCATTCGGGAAAATGGGATTATCAGGCGTGGGGCCATCCGATCAATCAGGCGGATATGTTGGCGACTAATTTATTGTTTTCACAGTTGTTTTTGCTGGGTTTGCAATCGTTGGGCTTTAGGTTTACCGCCACTGAGCGCGACAGTGTCATGCATTTGTGGCGTTATGCTGGTTATTTAATGGGGGTTGATGAGCGCATTCTTCCTACCAGCGAAGCGGATGCTTGGCGTTTAAGTTATATGCAGTACGCGACCCAGGATCGCCCTGATGATGATTCGCGTGCCTTGGTGCAGGCGCTGAATGATGTGCCATTGCAACGCGCAGGAGATAGCCTTTTTTTTCAACAAGTTGCAAAGCTAGAAATAGGTTATCGCGGCGCATTCACTCGTTTGTTATTTGGTAATCGATTGGCGAATGAGTTGGGACTAAAACCGTCGCCGATGATTGTTGCGGTGTTAGCAACGGCTCCCGTCGTTTTTGCTGCGGAAACAATGCGTCAGGCCATTCCCGGAGCGACAGCACTGATGGCGAAATTGGGGGGGTGGTATTATGAGCGGCAGTTAGCCATGGAGTTAAAAAACTCGGGGGGACATGCCGATTATCAAGCGGTAAAACAGTTGGCAAGATAGTGCTAGGACGGAGTGACGTTTCACGAGCGTCACTAAAAAAATTGCAGTCCCCCTCTTTAGTAAAGAGGGGGACAGGGGGAGATTTCCCTGCTGACTTAAGCGCTTATTGTGCAGCGCGCGCCTGACTCTGTGCGGTAATCAGTACTTGAGATAACGTGCTGAGTGTAGCAATAACATCACCATAATCAGGTAGTCTGCTTTTTACTAAATCGCTAGTTGCGTTAACCAACGAAATTTTGTCACCCAAAGACATTTGACCACTCGCATAACTCACTAAATTACTTTTAACGGCATCAATGGCGGTTAAACGCGACTGGTATTTGGCAATGCTTTGCGGATTGTTTTGTGCCTGTAACGTCGCTTGGGTACTTTGACGTTTGACATCCATCAAAATGATTAACGAGCTGACCGTCGCTAAACCAACCGCTGAATCGCGAAATGACGGTCTAGCAGCCTGCCCAGCAACGGGGGGCTCGTAAACACATCCCATTAAAGACACTAAACACAACGTAATGACAGTGAGTTTTTTCACAAGAAATTCCTCTTAATTTATCGTTGACATCTTAACACGGGCGAGTTTTAGCGCTGTGTGCTTCTCGTGAACGCTTTTTTCTTATTTGTATAGTACAAATTTGATTTTGTAGAGGAGTAAAGGGCGGTGAGTTTTGCTAAAAATGGCAGCGGAGGTTGATGATAGTATGGGTTTTAAGATGTCGTGAACGACCAGTCATGGAATTGACTGTATTGTGAAGCGGCTAATTTCTACACTATATCTATAGCATTTTGTCCGCATTTTATTAGATGCGGCTTTCTTGGGTAAAAGTCCCAGCACATTTGTGAGAGGTTGTTACGATGGCTCAATATAAAGCTCCGCTCCGTGATATGCAATTCGTTTTGCATGACATGTTAAACATAGAACAACACTACGCTGGTATCCCTGCATTTGCCGATACTAACCGCGAATTAGTGGACAGTGTGTTGGAAGCAGGCGCGCAATTTTGCGAAAATGAACTGTCTCCCCTCAATCGCAGTGGTGATGAAGAAGGCTGTCAATATAATGATGGCGTAGTAACAACACCAAAAGGCTTTAAAGAAGCGTACAAAAAGTTCGTTGAACTTGGTTTTGGTTCGTTATCGGCTCCTGTTGAACACGGCGGCCAAGGCTTGCCTCCCTCACTAGGCACTGTCATGAGCGAAATGATGGGCACGGCGAACTGGTCTTGGGGTATGTACCCAGGCTTGTCGCACGGTGCAATCAACACTATCGAAGCGCACGGCGATGCTCAACAGAAAGAAGTTTACTTAACCAAGTTAATTTCTGGTGAGTGGACAGGTACGATGTGCTTGACCGAATCTCATGCCGGTTCTGACTTAGGTATTATTCGTAGCAAAGCCGAGCCACAAGCTGACGGTAGCTACAAAATCTCGGGTACCAAAATTTTCATCTCCGCGGGTGAGCATGACATGGCTGATAACATCATCCATATCGTCTTGGCTCGTCTGCCTGATGCGCCTAAGGGTACTAAAGGTATTTCCCTGTTCATCGTCCCTAAGTTTATGCCGACTGGCGAACGTAATGGCGTGAAATGTGGTTCGATCGAACACAAAATGGGTATCAAAGCCTCTTCTACTTGCGTCATTAACTTTGACGAAGCCACTGGCTTTTTGATTGGCCCACCAAACAAAGGCTTGAACTGCATGTTCACCTTTATGAATACCGCCCGTATCGGTACGGCTATTCAAGGTGTAGCGGCTGCTGAAGGTTCTTTCCAAGGCGCGTTGGCTTATGCTCGTGACCGTACCGCGATGCGTTCTTTGACTGGCCCTAAAAATCCTGAGAAAGAAGCCGACGTAATTATTGTGCATCCTGCTGTCCGTCAATTGTTGTTGACACAAAAAGCCTTCGCTGAAGGTGGTCGTGCAATGGTGTACTTGTTGTCGAGCTACAACGATATCGTGTCGACAACACAAAATGCCGAAGAAAAGAAAGCTGCTGACGATATGATGTCTTTCCTGACACCAATTGCGAAAGCGTTCTTGACTGAAGTTGGCTACGAAGCGGCTAACCACGGCGTGCAAGTATTTGGCGGCCATGGCTTTATTCGTGAATGGGGCATGGAACAAATCGTTCGTGATACCCGTATCTCGATGCTGTACGAAGGTACAACTCAAATTCAGGCGCTGGATCTGTTAGGCCGTAAAGTATTGCAAACCCAAGGTGCAATGTTGCGTAACTTCACGAAAGTTGTGCATAAATTCTGCCAAACACATGAAGGCAATGCTGACATGGCGCAATTCGTTGCACCATTGGCCGCTCTAAACAAAGAGTGGGGCGATGTCACCATGCGTATCGGCATGAAAGCGATGGGCAATGCTGATGAAGCCGGTGCTGCAGCTGTCGATTACATGATGTACTCGGGTTATGTGACATTGGCCTACTTGTGGGCTTGGATGGCACAAGTTGCGCAAACCAAGTTGGCTGCTGGCGAAGGTGATGCTGAGTTCTACAAAGCAAAAATCCAAACTGCCCAGTTCTACTTCAAGAAAATTCTGCCACGCA
>CANBZV010000136.1 GCA_947373945.1 Moraxellaceae bacterium | reverse complement strand
GATTAGTATTACTGGAAAGTGTATATGCGGTAACACGAGCAAAGTTATTAATTTCAGTTTGGTACGTTGAGCCACTAGCGCCATAAGTGCCTGACGTCAAAATTAGGCGCTGACCATCCATACAGAAGCGGTCATCAACACTTAAAGCTAGGGCTTTTTGTACACCATCAACAGCTTTGCTTTGTGGGCAACGCGTAATCGCCGATAACCCTGCTAAATTCCAACCCATTCCGGCAATACCCATACCAGACTGGCTGCTATACGCCAAACTTAATTTAGGCGTGGCACCATTGACCCCAGGAGGCAAAGATAAAGGAATACTGTAAGTTGCCGCCCCCATTGGTGAAACCGAAAAATTCCCAGCTATTCCAGTGGCTTGAATCTCAGCAGCTTGCGCTACCATAGACAGCACTGAAAAAGCAAAACCTACACCAATGATGCGATTAACTAGGGACATCGGGTCCTCCGATTTGTGGGTAACTTTTGAGCCAAATACCAAACAGAACTCAGGCCAACATAAGCCTGCACACCAATCAACCGAGCAACCTTAAAAGGTCAACTGCCTTAGCAAAGCACACAGACAAACATACTCTCAATGTAATAGAGCATCCCTAAACAAATGAAGTAAAACCGAGTGCGAGATTAAGTCAGATAAAAAGGCGGGGAATAATATCACGCTAACTTAGGGTTAAGGAGAAATAAATAACCATTCGGATGAATGGAATGTTAGAAAGCTCTAATATTTAGGTTAGGATAATTTGTCCATTTTTGCTCACCCACTTTTATGGGGCAGCATTTGAAATGCCTACACAGGATTCGCAATATCCACAAATTGATGCCTAACGCCTAGCCGCTGCGCCACAAACTCGCCCAGTGCCTGCACGCCATATCGCTCAGTCGCATGATGTCCTGCGGCAAAATAATGAATGCCCGCTTCCCGTGCCACATGAACCGTTGGCTCAGAAATTTCACCACTGATGTAGGCATCGCAGCCCATCAACACTGCCTGCTCAATAAAGCCTTGCGCTGCTCCCGTACAAAAGCCTACTTTTTTGATTTGCGCTGAGCCACCAGCAATATGAGTGGGTGCTTGACCCAATACTTTCATCAATTGTGCCGCCAACTGATCTGCCGACATCGCCTGCGGTAAAGTGCCGATATTACCAACCTGTTTAGGATTATCAGGATACAACGCACCATCAATAGTAATTCCCAAACGTAACGCAAGCTGCTGGTTATTTCCTAATTCAGGATGAGCATCAAGAGGCAAATGATAAGCCAATAACGACACATCATTCATCAGCAATGCTTTTAGACGATTTTTTTTCATGCCCACTACACAAGCATTTTCGCCTTTCCAAAAATAGCCGTGATGAACCAAAATAGCATCGGCTTGTAAATCAATGGCAGCATCAATCAATGCTTGGCTTGCGGTCACACCCGACACCAACAATTGCACATTTTCTTTGCCCTGCACTTGCAAACCATTCGGGCAATAATCATTAAACGCCCACGGCTTTAGCGTAGCCTGTAACAATTCCAATACCTGTGTTAACGAAGCCATAATTTTTCTCAGCAGAATTTCTAATCATCCTGCCGTATATTAACACGCAAGAGTATGTGCAGACTCCATACAAATCCCAACCTAGTCATAGCAAGAAGGATTTCCATATGTCACGCCTCACGTCTGTATCTGGGCTTATTATCACCTGCAGCTTGCTCGGCTTGGCGGGTTGCCAACCGAAAGAAAAAGCGCAAACAGAGAGCACTCATCCCCAAGTGTCGATGAGCCAAGAGCGACCATTAACCATTCAAGGCAATACTAGCGGAGTTGTTTCCTACGCCCCAGCAGTCCAAGCTGCCGCCCCTGCGGTAGTCAACATCTTTACCACTGAAATCATTAAAGCCAAAGCACAGCCCTTTATGGACGATCCAATGCTTCGGCGTTTTTTTGAATTTCACGGTCTCAAGCAACAGGAATCAGAACCACGCTCAGGTTTAGGCTCTGGCGTTATTGTCTCTAAAGAGGGTTATATTCTCACCAACAATCATGTGGTTGGTAAAGCACAGGAAATCGTTGTTGCCTTGCATGATGGCCGCAAAGCTAAAGCTAAAGTGATCGGAACAGACCCTGATAGTGATTTGGCGGTCATCAAAATCGACTTAAAAGACTTGCCAATTTTGCCGTTTAAAACCAACCCCAGTGAAGTTGGCGATATTGTACTTGCAATAGGCAATCCATTCGGAGTCGGCCAAACGGTGACCCAAGGCATTATCTCTGCATTAGGCCGCAATGGGTTAGGCATCAATGCTTTTGAAGACTTTATTCAAACCGATGCGGCGATTAACCCTGGCAATTCGGGGGGGGCACTTATTGATGTCGCTGGCAACTTAGTCGGTATTAACACCGCTATTTACTCGCGCTCGGGAGGCTCAATGGGGATAGGCTTTGCGATCCCAGCAAAACTGGCACAAACGGTGATGCTCGACATTATTGACCACGGCCAAGTGGTTCGCGGCTGGCTCGGTGTTGAAGTCAAACAAGGCAACCCAGACTTTAATGACGATGGCTCAATTAATAAAAAAGTCAGCACGGGTGTTGATATTGCCGGCGTGGTACGGAATGGCCCTGCGGCACAAGGAGGCATCAAACCTAACGATGTTATTCTCAGTATTAATGGTAAAAAAATGCTCAGCGATGTTGATTTAGTAAAAACCATTGCCAGTATAAAGCCCGAAACTAACGTCAATGTCATCGTTAAGCGCGGTGAACAGGAGGTTGAGCTTTCGGTAAAAGTTGGCAAGCGCCCTGCATCTGAGCAACCTGATGTCGAAGATGATGAAGAGCAATAACAACTAGACAACCTCCCTCTCTACCGTCAGAGAGGGAGATCTATTAATAGCTAGATCGTCGCGAGTGCGTCTACCAACAACTGATTTTCTTCAGGCTTTCCAATCGTAATACGCAAAAACTGTTCAATACGCGGCAATTTAAAATGACGGACAATAATCGCCTTCTCGCGTAAAGCGGCGGCAATTTGCATAGCATCCTTTTGTTGATGACGCGCAAAAATAAAGTTCGCCGCCGATGGCAACACCTCAAAGCCCAAGCCTATTAATTGCTGCGTCAGCTTTTCACGATCAGCGATAATCGCATGGCAAGTTTGCTCGAAATAGGCTTTATCTTCAAAAGCAGCCACGCCGCCAGCAATCGCGACTTTATCCATCGGATATGAGTTAAAACTATTCTTAACACGCTCCAAGGCTTCAATTAAATGCACCTGCCCTATCGCCAAACCGACACGTAAACCCGCTAAAGAACGCGATTTAGATAAGGTCTGCGTCACCAGCAAATTAGGATAACGGTCTACCAAGCTTATAGCCGTTTCACCCCCAAAATCGACATAGGCTTCATCGACGATAACAACGCTGTCGGTATTTGACTTGAGCAAGGCTTCAATCGCGGCTAATGGTGTCAAGCAACCGGTCGGCGCATTGGGATTAGGGAAAATAATGCCGCCATTTGGACGCTGATAATCACTAAAGTCGATTTGAAACCGAGCATTTAGTGGCACTGTCTGATAATCGACCTCGTACAAACCGCAATAGACTTTATAAAAGCTATAGGAAATATCAGGAAAAAGAATCGGCTTATCGTGTTTAAAAAAGCTCATAAAGGCATGGGCCAACACTTCATCCGAACCATTGCCAACAAAGACTTGTGTCGTGCCCACACCATAATACTGGGCTATAGCCAGTTTCAGTGCAGTAGCATCAGGGTCAGGATAAAGACGCAAACTGTCATTAACCGCCAACTGCATCGCCGCTAGTGCTTTAGGGGACGGTGGATAAGGATTCTCGTTGGTATTCAACTTAACCAGATTAGCCACTTTCGGCTGCTCACCCGGAACATAAGGCACCAACCCTCTGACCAGAGGACTCCAAAACTGCTGACTCATGTCAATTACTCTAACGATTAAACCAGATTAAAGGCCAGCCATTGCTGCGTTTTACTGTCCCAATAAGCGAGGCTGTTTGGGACAACATCCTGCAATTGCACCCAAATATCATTACCCTGCTCGCCCACTCCCGTACTTATGAGCAGTGCCGACTCAGTAATCTCCATAATCCATCCCTGCAATACACGGCCATCTTGCATAGTAAAGCGTTGTTGATTACCTGCCTCGGCAAAAGCAACAAACTGTTCAGCTAATTCCATGATATTAGTGACCTGTTTGATCAGGAAGAATTCGATACTCCGCAGAACGTGCATGAGCCGTTAAACTTTCGCCCCGCGCCAATACCGACGCAACGTGTGCGAGATGGCTAGCACCTTGGGCTGAGCAATAAATAATACTGGAGCGTTTTTGGAAATCATAAACACCAAGTGGTGATGAAAACCGCGCTGTGCCAGAAGTTGGCAAGACGTGATTAGGCCCAGCACAATAATCACCTAAAGCTTCAGGGGTATAACGCCCCATAAAGATCGCGCCTGCATGACGAATTTGCGGCAACAGCGCTTCAGGATTATCGACCGACAGCTCTAGATGCTCTGGCGCAATACGGTTAATTAGCTCTACGGCTTGCTGCTGGTTTTTTACCTTAATCAACGCACCACGATTCAGTAATGACGTTCTCGCGATATCTGCACGCTCAAGTGTTGGCAACAGCTTATCAATCGCCGCTTGTACGGCATCCAAATAAGCACCATCTTCACTAATCAAAATCGCCTGCGCTTCTTCGTCATGCTCAGCTTGCGAGAACAAATCCATCGCAATCCAATCAGGAGACGTTTTGCCATCACAATAAATCAGGATTTCCGACGGCCCCGCAATCATATCTATGCCAACTTGACCGAAAACCAACCGTTTCGCGGTAGCAACATAGCTATTGCCTGGGCCAACAATTTTATCAACCTTGGGAATAGTCGCCGTACCATAGGCCAAGGCTGCTACTGCTTGTGCACCACCAACAGTAAAAACCTTATCAACACCAACAATATACGCTGCCGCCAATACTAATTGGTTGACCTCACCACGCGGCGTGGGCACGCACATAATAACTTCAGAGACACCGGCAACTTTGGCGGGAATAGCATTCATTAATACCGACGACGGATAACTAGCTTTACCACCGGGGACATAAATACCGACACGATCTAACGGCGTAATTTGTTGACCCAATACCGTGCCGTCAACTTCTTTGTATTGCCAAGACTCTTGTTTCTGTTTGCCGTGATAATGACGGATACGCTCGGCAGCCGCCGCTAAGGCATGGCGTTCTTGCTCGGGCAAACCCAGATATGCCGCTGATAGTTGCGCTGATGGTATCGTCAATGATGCCATGCTTTCGGCGATCAAATGATCAAAACGCTGGGTATAATCCAAGACCGCAGCATCACCAAGCTTTTTGACCTGTGCCAAAATATTAATAACCGTGTGTTGTAGTTGGCTGTCGTTGACCGACTCCCATGCTAACAACGCATCAAGTTCAGCAGTAAAATTGGCATTCTGTGCATCTAAGCGGCGTATAGTCATAACAGGTATCACGGCAGTACATCAAAGGGAAATCGACAGACCAACAGCCGTCATTAGGCTGTGGTTTGGCTGGCGACAGCAGCGGTCAGTTGTTGCAGCAACGGCTGAATTAAGTCCGCCTTACGTTTAAAACTGGCTTTATTGACGATTAGGCGCGAGGAAATATGCGCAATCAACTCTAAGGGAGCCAAGCCATTTTCAACCAGCGTTTTACCGGTATCAACGACATCAACAATACGATCAGCCAAACCCATCAGCGGAGCCAACTCCATCGAGCCGTATAGTTTAATGACTTCGACTTGCTCGCCTTTTTCGGCGTAATACTGTTTTGTCAAATTGACGAACTTGGTGGCAATACGCAAACGACCATGCACCGGCGGCGCATCAACCTTGCCAGCAACCATCAATTTACATTTGGCGATATTCAGGTCCAATGGCTCATATACACCATTGGCACCATGCTCCATCAACACATCTTTACCCGCTACGCCCACATCCGCCGCACCATTTTCAACATAAGTCGGCACATCTGTAGCACGAATAATGACAATCTGTACTTGTGGATGGGTGGTCGGAAAAATCAATTTCCGGCTTTTTTCAGGGTCTTCCAACAATTCGATACCCGCCACTTTTAACAGTGGCAACGTATCTTTCAAAATGCGTCCTTTCGATAAAGCGATAATCAACTGCGACATTAAGCATTTACCCGACTGGAAATACGGCGAATTTTAGCACCTAACAACGAAAGTTTTTCTTCAACACGTTCATAACCTCTATCAATATGATAAATACGGTCAATCACGGTATCACCATCCGCCGCTAAAGCAGCCAAAACCAGCGACATAGAAGCACGTAAGTCGGTAGCCATAACAGGCGCACCGTCTAATTTACTGACACCACGGACAACGGCGGTGTGACCATCCACTTCAATATTGGCACCCATGCGATTCAGCTCAGGCACATGCATAAAACGGTTTTCAAAAATCGTTTCATTAACGGTGCTGGTGCCTTCAGAAATGGCATTGATCGACATGAACTGGGCTTGCATATCGGTGGGAAAAGCCGGATGGGGCAAGGTACGGAAACTGACGGCGCGTGGGCGTTTACCCTGCATATCAATCTCGATCCAATCTTCACCGGTACTGACTAAAGCACCCATTTCCAAAAACTTGAGTAATACAGCATCTAATAATTTCGGATCAGTATTGGTAGCGCGAATGCGGCCACCCGTCATCACAGCAGCCGCTAAATAGGAGCCGGTTTCAATACGATCGGGGCAGACAGAATATTCACAGCCAGATAACGACTCAACGCCTTCAATGACAATACGATCAGTACCAGCGCCTTCAATATTCGCGCCCATTTTTTTCAGCATATTCGCCAAATCAACGACTTCAGGTTCGCGAGCAGCATTTTCAATAATTGTTGTGCCTTCCGCCAAGGTCGCTGCCATCATCGCATTTTCTGTACCCCCGACGGTGACAACATCAAACAAAATGCGACCGCCACGTAAACGGCCATCAACTTTGGCGTGGACATAGCCTTTTTCAACGGTCACAACCGCACCCAAAGCTTCAAGTGCTTTTAGATGCTGGTCTACAGGACGAGAGCCAATGGCACAACCACCCGGTAACGAAACATACGCTTCTTTAAAGCGTGTCACTAAAGAGCCCAAGACAAAAATCGAGGCGCGCATGGTCTTCACCAACTCATACGGTGCTACCGCTTGCGTCAGTGTATTGGCATCAATAATGACTTGGCCGTTTTCACCTTTGGTTAAGGTCATGCCCATATTCGACAGAATACGCATCATCGTTTTAATATCATGCAAATCAGGGACATTGTTCAAAGTCACAGGCGTAGACGCTAGAATCGTACCCGCCAACAACGGCAAGGCCGAGTTTTTCGCGCC
>CANBZV010000135.1 GCA_947373945.1 Moraxellaceae bacterium | reverse complement strand
TAGACCTTGACCAGCGCGAGGCGGCAGAAATCTTCGGCGGTGGCGTCAATGCCTTCTCGCGCTACGAGAACGGCAAGACCAAGCCACCGCTGGCGCTGGTCAAGCTGTTCAAACTTCTGGATCGTCATCCTGACCTGCTAAGCGAGGTTTGAGCCGCCTGACTGGACCGCTTGACCGCCCACAGCGCCAGCGCACCCACACCCCATACATGCGGCGCGCACTGCCGCAACCGGTGGCGTTGTTGCGCTGGCTTGCACTCATCGCTTTCTTTACTCGCGCGCAGTGGTTACGAGACAGGACTGACTGACACCACAGGGCTACTTGCTCGGGTTAAAGACCTGCGTGCTGGTAAAGGTGCAAGTGCCAGCCTTGAGCAAACGGAAAAAAATATCCAGAAACGCATCAAAGCAGCAGTGCGTTAAAACAAGTCTCTACGCAGATATTCACAGCCTCAGAGTATTCGCTGGCATCCATGCCAAGGCCTATCGCGGAATGTACCGAACATTTTCAGCGAGATTTCCGTTCGGAATTTATTATGTGATCGACGGTAGATTGGTGACTGTCGTCGCCGTATTGGATACAAGGCGGAATCCCCGGACGATTCGTACTCGAATATCTGATGAAGGTTCTCAACGAAGGTGATTTTTCTGAAGTGTGTTAATGCAAGACCTGACCCCAGGCTTCTGCTGACCCCAGGCTTCTTCTAATCCGGGATCCGGTTGCAGATGGAAAAGGTGGGTTGAATATGTCAATACAAGACCTGACACCTCAGGCTTAGTGACACCTCAGGCTTAGGACACCTCAGGCTTAGAAAATGGGAGGCCTGACACTGTATTCCTCCATTACATTTATCCTTTTGATACGTCAAGTTTGGTGAAGACGGCGAAATGCTTTAGCCAGATGAACGGAGTGGGGTTCGTTAAATTCCAGACGTACTCCCGACCAGTCGGGTTCTACATGTCGCTGGATTGACTCAAGAACTGCCTTGTCTTCAAGCCAAATAGCGTGATCAGCAAGAAGTAGCGCTTGGTCGGCTGCGCCATCTGAAACTGATTCGGAAAATGCAAATTGCAAGAATCTAGTTTCTGTCGCCGAAATGGGTAATACACATTGGACGCTAGCATATTTGAGACCCGTGTTGTAGCTGACGTAAAACAATTGTGTCAGTGGTGCAATAAATCGGCCAACGACTGCCACCTCATAGGCTTCAGCGGAAACAAGAGACTTAAAATCCCCACTTGGAACTATTGGAAGCGTGTATGTACAGTCAAAACCGTAGTCTGTTTCGGCATATATAACGGCATCAGCATTCACAGCGACACCGGGGTTGCTAAATGTTGTGGCGTGAACGAAAGGGAAGTGAGCAACGTCTAAGAGATTTTCTAATAGATCGTACGCGTTACATGAGATATTATCTGAAATCTGATATTTAATAATAAAAGTTAATGGCAGCAATGCAGAAAGCGGGAATAAAGCACTTGAGTTCCTAGTAATCCAAAGAACACCGAAATCATCCCTGCAATGAAAATACTGCAAATTTTTTGAACATCGGATATTACCAATCGAGACCACCGAGTGAGAACTGCAAACTCCCTTACCATCGAACTGCAATCCATGGTATGGGCATCTAATATGATCGCCAATAATAGTCCCTCTCGACAAGAGGGCGCCACGATGTGAACAACGATCATGTATAGCGCAAATGCGGTTATTAGAACCTCTCCATACTGCAATCTGGATGCCTGCCACAATGACCTGGATCGGTGAAGTGGCAACCTCTTTACTGTACGCAATCGGAACCCACGAATTAAGCAGATGATCCATTTTTACTTCTTTCATTGAGTTGCAATGAGATATGACCGTAAGTAAGTGGCATGCTTGAAGCCGCTAGCTCTGTGGCATAAGGCAATTCAGATGATAAGCTTAATTCATCTAGCTCCCAGAGAAATTGGGCATTAGCAGCAGGGTATAAATCAATTGCACCCGGGTAAGCTGAATAATAGATCCACATCAAAGTTGGCAGTTCTTGAAGAAGAAACTCGCAGCTTTGGAGAACATCACTGTTTGAGGCACTCCACCCAAGTGCCTTGCGCGTCTGGGCCATGAGCAAATTAAATACACGGCCCTTTCGTTCAAAGGCTGATCGAAGTTCACTCGAAATTCGCCCGTCGACCTGATGTTCAAGATCGCTCCAAATAACTCTGGAACAATTCGTTATTTTTCGATCCATAACAAGATCGAGGCTAGTAAGTCGCTCAGATCGAAGCTTCTCGAATAAAGAGAATGATTTTGGTTCTTTGAGTGTCGATTTTAGGTATGGACTATCGACAAGACAAAGCATAAGTTCTCCACCTTGATGGGAGACGGCTTCAGAGATAGCCAACAACCATCTACGCGAAAATAAGCGACTCTTGAGACTTACCCCAACGAAATATCGTGCACCACGCAACTCCGAGGGATAAAGCATTGCTCTACGGCGTTGCACTTTCCAATGTGCTATCCCGTATGACCATTCGATGCTGCTTGTCTTCACGGAAACACACGCTGGAGATCGGTATTTGTGGCGGCAGCTATTGCAGATTTATGGGCTTGAAATTTCGACCATGAAAAGCTGTGCGGCGAACTAATGAAACCAATTAGAAGAACAGGAAAAATAACACCAAAAACTGGGAGCACAGCCAGTCCCGATATTAGGGGGATACCACCATCCAGAATAGGGCGACAAACAATAACTGTTGAAAGTACACATCCAAGAAATCCAATCGTATACATTTTTACGCGATTCCGAACAAGTTGTATACGCACCACAGCGCGTCTACAGTGGTCAGTGTATTCAAGAAGCGCCTCAACGTTCTGACGATTGTTCAAATTAATATCGTATCTTAAGAGTACAATTGGCTCATTTTTCAATCTATTAAGATTGGGGTCATTGTATCTTGCGATCATATTCGGAAGTGAATCCAACCAAGCGCCTTCATGCCCGTGTGCTTGCCCTAGGAGGTGGGTTGAAATCACAAGATAATTTCCGACATATATTATAAATATGGTTGCGAATATTGATAGCACCGTGCAAGCGGTATCCCACATAGAGGTACTCCTTAATTAATTGAAATTTTTGTCGGTTGCAGTAGACCAATAATAATCCCTATTGCGCCGAAAATTATTGCGCTAAAGTAAGGCAAAACTATTGATATGTTTGAATTCAAGGCAGGGGGCCAAAGAGTGCACCAAATGATGGAAATCAGCCCAAATCCCATGGACATAATTGCTGAAAGTGGACTTAATTGATAACCCCGAAGTTGAAGAATAGCAGGGAGGCCCAGTACCACAATGCAAGCATTTACACCCGATATCACACCAAGAATAAATATCTCGTCGTGATGGCGAGTGAGATAGGCAAATGCTATGAGGCAGGTGGCAATCGCTATGCCGATAATCGTAGCGCGGTAGCGGTCAAAACTTTTTATCAATCTAAAGTCTCTTGCAAGGGCGTGAAGCGCTACCAATACTGAAACATCAGCAGTTGACATCATTATAGAAATGAACGCGGTTGCGAGACCGAGACTGGCAATAAGCGCAAAATAATTTCCTGAAAGAGCATCTGTTTTTAGAAATGCCAATAACGCAGCATATTCTGTGCTCTCAATAGGGGTGATTATTCCACTTGCTCGAATTAACATTCCAAGAATGATGCCAATACCCCACGTCAAAGGCGAGACAATAACTATCGAGCGTAACGCCGATCTTACCAGGGCTCGTTGATCTTGAATGGATAATCCGGTAATTTTTAGAGCAGCAATCCGTTGATAGTTTGAATTATCACAGAATTGAAACAATATATTTACAATAGAGAATCCAAGTATAGTTACAAAGCCAAATCTTTCATTGGCTTGCGTGAAAAAACCTGGCATTGAAAAGTCGGCAGACCAGGCTGCATCGGGTGTGCTGGAAAATGCGATAACTGCTGAGCCAATGATTAGCGCAAGTGATATCGCTAGCGAAAACACTTTTATTTTTCCATCACTGTCAAAGAGACTTGATCTAAATAAGTAGGCGTAAATTGTACTAATCGCAGTTGCAAGAAACAGTGCAGTCTGGGCGTTCTGGAAAGCCGCCTTCGGTAACAAATATGCGAATACAAGGGCGAACCCAGCATACGCAAATGCTAGTTGCCAAGTATCATTGGATAAGACTTTTCTATACCCGCCAGATAAGCTATACAACAATGTTGAAAATATTAATACCAAAAAATATAGCCACCAATAATTCGGTTGAATGCCGGCAGAGGTTGGATTTGTCATTATCGCCACGAAATTCGCGGCGTAATATGCCTCGACATAGTAAATTCCAAAAAAAGCCATGACAGTCGCCAAGGCAGCAATTTTTCTAGTTACGCCATATGTTCCATTGGAAATTAATGCAGGAAGCGTCTCGTTTTTGTTTCGATTGGTTAATAGATTTTCCGCAAATCTGCTAAACAGATATATTCCAAGTCCCCAAGTAAATACATGTATGATGTTGGATAATCCATATTTATAACCCCAATAGACAAACCATACTGTAGTTGTGATCTGAAGCATGTATCCAACCGACGAATTGATGTAGTCTCCTTGAGTTGCTTCGCGACTGGATAGCAAAAATTCGTCCATCTCGCCGCTACTTTTCTGTAAGTCAGTATTTCGATTTGAATTGGCCGCTATCCCAACCACTGAAAAAATAACTATTGGCACGAACACGGCTAATAGAAATAAGATGCTGTAAATTTGATGATTCATTTAAAACTAGCCCTCTGAATTCGTGATTTCATTGTCAAAATATGTTGGCTTCACCATTAAAATCAACGACCTGGTCCGCATGTAAGACTCGCGCTGAGAATGCCCCAGAGCATTAACGACTTCATTATTTAAAAATGCTACCACCCGCAGATATCGCGCCTGGTTGTTTTTAACGGCAACTGCTTCATTCGCTTGAACGAGAATTTCCTGATTGATCTGGGGTTCCTCGTGCGTATGTTGTGGCAATTTCATACCTGCGCTGTGCGTGATCACAGCACGATCGGGCCATATTTTGCAGCAACGCGGAACATTGATACGCATATGAGCGGTAATTTGAGATTAAGAGTCTAATTTAATTTTGTAGCACAAACATCGAAACTGACTTCGCTCTCAAACCCTCCCCAACCCCCGCAATATCTTCTCCGGCGTCACCGGCTGCGACCACACCTGCGCACCCAAAGGCCGCAGCGCGTCGTTTATAGCATTCACCACAGCACCCGGCGCCCCCGCCGTCCCCGCTTCCCCAGCCCCCTTCGCCCCCAGCACCGAGCTGCGCGTCGGCGTCTCCACATGCGCCACCACGATGTCGGGCATCTCACCGGCCATGGGCACCAGGTAGTCGGCCATGTTGCCGTTTTTCATCTGGCCGTCTTCGTCGTACAGGCATTCTTCAAACAGCGCGCCGCCTATGCCTTGCACGATGGCGCCGCGGATTTGTTCGTCTACCAACATGGGGTTGATGACGCGGCCGCAGTCTTCTACGGCCCAGTGTTTGAGCAGCTTCACAAAGCCGGTTTCGGTGTCCACCTCCACGTAGCTGGCCTGCACGCCGTTGGTGAAGATGAAGGGGTAGTCGCGCTGGGCGTAGTGTCGCGTCACCATCAGCTCGGCGGTAAAGCCTGCGGGCAAAGTGTCGGGGCGGTAGTAGGCCACGCGGCCCAGTTCGGGCAGGGGGAGCAGGGCTTCGCCGGTGGCGGCGTCTGTCACCACGCCGTCACTCAGGCGCAGAGTGGCCGCGTCCCGTTTCAAAATGGCTTCGGCCACTTTCAAGATGTTCTCGCGCAGGGCCAGGCCCGCTTGCAGCACGGCCTCGCCGCCAATGCCCGCCCCGCGCGAGGCCCAGGTGCCGCCGCCGTAGGGCACGGCATCGGTGTCGCCGGTGAGCAGGCGCACGTTGCGCATGGGCACGCCCACGGCGTCGGCGGCAATCTGCGCAAAGATGGCCTCGGTGCCCTGGCCTTGCTCGCCCACGCTCACCATCACGGCCACGCCGCCGCCGGGCTCTAGCCGCATCGTGGCGCCGTCTTGCGCCGAGATGCGTGCGCCACCCACGCCGTAGAAGGCGGCGCCGGGGTTGGTGAGTTCAATCAAGGTGGCAAAGCCGATGCCCCGGTAAATGCCCTTGGCGCGCAGCGCGGCTTGTTCGGCCTTGAGCGCGGGGTAGTCCATCAGCGTCTCAATTTTGCGCAGGCAGGCCTCGTGCGACAGCACTTCGAGCTTGATGCCCGATGCGCCGGTGGCGGGGTAGGCGTTGTCGGGGATGACGTTGCGCTTTCTGAATTCCAGCGGGTCCATACCCAGCTTGGCGGCAGCCAGATCGACCAGGCCTTCGGTCACGGCGCAGGCAATCGGATGCCCCACGCCCCGGTACTGGCAGGTGGGCGTTTTGTTGAGAAACACCACGTCCAGCTTGGCGCGGTAGGCCTTGTGTTTGTAGGGGCCACCGGTGAGGTTGACGACCTGGTTGCCCTCAATGCCGCTGGTGCGCGGGAACATCGAGAACGGGCCGATGCCGGTGAGGTCGTCAATCTCAAAAGCCAGGATGTCACCGTCTTTATTGGCGGCAATGCGGCCTTTGATGCGGTGCTCACGTGCGTGGATGTCGCTGACGAAAGATTCGAGCCGGTCCGCAACAAACTTCACCGGGCGCTTGAGCAGCATGGCGATGGCCACGGTGGCAAAGTCGTCTGGGTAGGCGTGCACCTTGATGCCAAAGGAGCCGCCCACGTCTTTGCAGATCACGCGCACGTTGGCTTCGGGCAGATCAAACTGGCGCGCGTACAGGTCTTGCATCATGTGCGGGGCCTGTTGCGAGTGATAGACGGTGAGCTGGTGCGAGGCGGGGTTGTAGTCCGCAATCTGGCAACGCGGCTCCAGCGTGACGCCGGTGTGACGGCCAAAGTCAAAGGTGGCTTCGGCCACCACGGCGGCGCTGGCAAAGGCCTCGTCCACACCGCCAGTGTCCAGGCTGCGGGTGAAGCACAGGTTGTCGCCCAGCTCGGGGTGGATCACCGGGGTGTCGGGGTGCAGGGCGGTGGCCATGTCCAGCGCGGCGGGCAGGGATTCCCACTCCACCTGCACCTGCTGCAAGGCATCTTCGGCCTCGGCGCGGGTTTTGGCCACCACGGCCACTACCGGCTCGCCCTGCCAGCAGGCGCGCTCTATCGCCATGGGGTATTGCGGGGCGGATTTGATGCCCACCAAGTGGGTGAGGGTGGCAACCCAGGGCTTGCAAATGGTGGCCAGGTCGGCTCCGTCGTACACGGCCAGCACGCCGGGCATCTGTTGGGCCGCGCTACGCTCGATGTGCAAAATGCGTGCGTGCGCCACGGGTGAGCGCCAGAACACCACATGCGCCATGCGCGGCAGCTCGATGTCGTCCACGTACTGGCCACGCCCTTC